>NZ_CP015027.1:370000-740000 GCF_002077155.1 Sporosarcina sp. P33
GCCTATTTTTTTAGCTTGCTCGGTGTAACCGAGTTCCGCAAGCAGGTCAGCATATTGCTCCACGTACTCTTTACTGGCTTCACTTTTTTCTTTATAATCGTTCAATAATTCGAAGCCTTTTTCACGCATCTTTTCTACATCCTCATCAGGTAATTGAATGAATTCAATCTTAGGATTGTTCATCCATTCTGTCTTCGCTTTTTGACTTTCCACACCGTATGCAATTGCGGATTCATAACGGACTTTGTCTCTTGCTACCAGAACAATTTCTTTTAAATCATCAGGCAGCTCTTCCCATGATTTAGGGTTTGCAATTAACTCTTTATCAGAACTTGGCCCTACATGCAGGGCGGGTTCCGTAATATATTTCGATACTTCATCCAATCCCATTTCCCCATTTACGAGATAATCATTAAATTCAGCGGCCTCCACTGTTCCAAGCTGTAAGCCTGTATAGATTTCAGGAGCAGATAACGATATAGCGGATGCACCCAGCTTTCCGTAAAACAGACTCGCAACCCCCGCTGCCCGAATGTTCTTTCCTTTAAAATCTTCTATCGAGCGGATTGGCACCTGGGACATCAGAATTTCTTCCGGCGCATAATCGAAGGCACCTAAACTTTTGATTTTATGTTTTTCGTAGGCTTTATCCATAATTGGCTGAAGCTTTTCTGAACGGTAGAAGTGTTCTTCAAAACCTGAAATAGGATCACCGGGAATTGTGCCGCCGCCTAGGGCAAACACTGGATCTTTTCCTGTCCAAAAACCCGTGTAGACAGCTGCGACATCCACTACGCCGTTTTTCACCATATCAAATGTTTCATTCGTCGGGAATAATATATTCGCGCCGAAAGGTTCAATCAGTAACCGACCGCCGGACATTTCTTCTACTGCTTTTACGAACGGCAGAATTGTCCCGTCATAACGTGCAGTTCCGGGTATTTGATGTGTGACCATACGCCACTTGTACACCCGCTGTTCACCTTCGGGGATTGTCTGATTCAGCTGGCAGCCTGACAGAACCAGTAGAATGATAAGCAGTAAACTAGCGAGCGGCATAAATTTCTTTGACATAGTACTCCTCCTTTGGAATCGCTTACATTCAGATTATTGCGTGTAGTTAATCGAATATTGCTATTATAATTACAGTGTGAGTGTAAAGTCAATGAAATTTTTCTTTCTCACCGTAAATTTCAAGTTTATTCAAGCAAGCAAATAACTGACTCATCCCTTGGTCTTTATATCAAAAAAATAAAAAACAAAAAAGCAGTCCCGAAAGTTGTGTAATTCCAACTTCCGAGACTGCTTTCTGCACAAAGGCCGTCTGTTTTTTTAGTCACTGCCTTCATTTAATTTCGTTCTTTAGCTGCTGCAAAAATTCTTCCATAAAGTGATGGCGTTCCTCCGCAAGCCGGGTGCCTTCTTTTGTTACCATTAAATTTTTCAGCAATAATAACTTTTCATGGAAATGTGTCACGGTTGCCGTTTCTTTTGTACGATATTCAGATTCTGACATATCCATTCTGGCTTCTTCCTGCTGATCGTAGAGCTTCCTGCCGCGCGCTCCGCCAAATGCAAAGGCACGGGCAATCCCTACTGCACCAATTGCATCAAGGCGATCGGCATCTCTTACAATAGCACCCTCTATGGATGTAATGTCTTTTGCATTACCGCCGCTGAACGATACACTTTCAATCGCCGAAAGAACTTTATCTGTAACCGATTGTGCTGCGCCTATTTTTGTCAGCAGCTCTACTGTCGTCGCTTCATGCATATCTTCATACTTCGCATCTTCCACGTCATGCAGCAGCACCGCCAGGCGGACAACCAATTCATCTGCTGCCGGTTCTGTCGCTAAAATCTTTTCGGCATTTTTCATTACCCGGTCAATATGATCGAGATCATGACTTGCATCAAATTTATCGTAGATTCCTGAAACTTCTGTTCTGCACATTTCAATCATTTCTTTCATCGGCAGCATTTGATCACTTCCCCTTCTTTTCCATTAGTTATATGCGAAAACATACAGGAAAATCAATCTGTATGCAGTACTGACGAAATTCTGAAAACAAACCTGCCAAAATTAGCTCTCATTCCTCTCAGTAATCGTAGTGTACAATATTTTACACACGCTGTCAGAGAGCAGTAATTCTTAAGCCCCCACTCCTTCCGCAGAACAAAATAGACAGACACTGTGCTGTTGCATTCACCTAATCCATTATGATCTTTTCAATTTATATCAGCCGTAAGCAATACTTACAATTCGTCATAATTTCTAAATTACATACTTAGTATAAAGCGTTAACAGAAAAAAGCTTGCAGGAAATGATTCAAAAAACATAGAAATCATCATTCCCAAACAATTTCCGGCAAGGAATAAACCTGCGACTATTTCTGTTGACAATTTGTCAACAACGCTTTATTATTTTGAGAGTGAAGAATTTTTTTCGTAAAGGGGGAGCCGTGTCATGTCAGAAGAACGTCTTGGTCTTTCGATCGGGCAATTATTGCGGAATGTATTGCAGGAACGCTCATTGTCTATGCGTAAACTAGGCGAACTTACCGATATTGATACAGCGACCATCTCCCGTATCATCAATGACAAAAGAAAAGCAACGCTCGATCATTTAGAGAAGTTTTCTACAATATTGGAGATCCCTCTTGCCAAGCTGCTTCAGGCTGCAGGCTATCCTGTAGAAAATGAAAAAACGAGTGAATCTGCTTATGATGAAACGATTCAGCAACTGGCCGACACGTCAGGACTTCTGTCTGCCAATTTTTCGATTGAAAAAGTGGAAGATCAGCTGGCAGGTTACAAAGCGTATGTTCAGACGAAAGAAGGCAGAGAAAGAATTTTACATGACTTTGAAATGAAATTAAAAATTGCCGGCGGTGTAGGGCCTTTCGTCGATCAATTAAAAGAATTGTATAACCGATTTAAGATGCGGGATGCGGCTAAACGGGATCTTGCCGTCATCGGCAGCGCATTATTGTACTTTATCGTCCCTGTAGATGTGATTCCTGACTATTTATTTGCAGTCGGATATCTGGACGATGCAGTAGCTGTGCAAATCGCTTCAAGTGTACTAACCAAGAATTCATAATCAGATGAGTAGGTGTCAAAATTGGAAATGAGAGAGAAAGAAAAGAAGAAAAAGAAAAAACTGAAGAGAAAATATAAACGCCTGTTATTCTTTGTATTTACGCTTCTTTTATTGGCTGGCGGAGGTTATGTGGCAGCACAGTATACAAGCGGTCTGTCATTCGCGAATAACAGTACGATGAATGAAATCCATACAGAACTCAGCGACAGCAGCAATACATTCGAGGAGTTTGAAGGAGCCGAGGCACAATTCGGCGAAATCAACGTGTTGCTGATTGGAAATGATGCAAGAGGAGACGAAGACGACTCACGATCAGATGCATTAATGATCGGCCATTATAATCAGTCCACGAACCAAGTAAAGTTAGTTTCCCTCATGCGCGATACATACGTCGAGATTCCGGATCACGGCATGCAAAAAATCAATGCGGCCTTCTCACTTGGCGGACCTGAACTGGTACGCAAAACGATTAAGCATAATTTCGATGTTGATGTGCAGTATTATGCAATTGTGAATTTTGAAGGCTTTTCAAAAATCGTAGATGTTATTGCACCCGACGGTATTGAAGTGGATATTCCATATACTATGTCGCACGGGCTGGGCTTGACGCTGGAACCCGGCCAGCAAAAACTGAACGGTGACCAATTGCTTGGCTATGTGCGTTTCCGCCATGATATCCACAGCGACTACGGGCGGGTGGAGCGCCAGCAGGAAGCGTTATCGAAACTTAAAGACGAAGCGATGAGCATACAGACACTCGTCAATTTGCCGAAACTAATGGGTGTCATCGAACCGTATATTGATACAAACATTGACAGCAAGACTATATTCACAATCGGTAAAGGAATGATTACCGGAGGAAAGGACAATGCACTCGAATCATTGCGTATTCCAGTGGAAGGTTCTTTCGGGGATCTGCGCACAGATGTTGGGGCTGTGCTGGAGATTAATTTGGCACAAAATAAACAAGCGTTACGTGAATTTTTATCTGTTGAAGATGAAAATGAAGAACCGACTGTTGAAGATGAAGAACCGACTGAAGAATTCAAAATAGAACAGCCTGCCAATGAAGGCCTTGAACAAGATCCGCAATATGATGACAATCAAAAATACAAATATGACACTGAAGGATATCTTTCCCGCGAAAGATATTATGAAGAACCTGCAATATAAGTAATGACTGCACAGCTTGAACTATGCATGCAAATCCATTACTTGCAGGTCCCCCTTTATTGCTAAGATAGTACTAATAAAACGAAGCTGTCCGAATTTTTCCGGACAGCTTCGTTTTATTCAGAGAGACTGCACCTTAACGTGAAATATCCTTTTGGGCAGTCACAGCAGCACGCCAACTGAATTTTATTCAAATGTCTCTGAAATGCGAATCTGATAACATCGCCCGATACAACGAAGAAGGTCATCGGATTAAATGATCATCATAACTTCTTTACGTAAATAACACTTTTCTGCTACTTCATTTATTGCCATAGGTACGTCCCAGAAGGGATTCGAACCCCCGACCTACGCCTTAGGAGGGCGTTGCTCTATCCAGCTGAGCTACTGGGACATGATAATACATGGGAACGACTTTAATTCAGACAGTGAATCAAAGTGTTCCCATGAATGATTAATCATTAGCCGTGCCGTCATAATCTTCATTAAACCATAATTGCTCATCATCATCAACGTCGCCGTTATAGTTAATCAAAATTTCTTCCCCTGCCTTAATATCTTTATAGGCAAAGAAATCAAATGTGTGGTTATCAAAATTAATATCATAGGTTGCGTTCGGTTCATACGAGTGATTGAACAGCATTCCGTAGCCAAGCAGGATGGCAGTATGGTTTACTCCGTATTCAAAAGCATAGTCTGCCAGTACGGTTTTTTCAATATGCTGGTGATCTTCGTTTGGGTAGGCAATGACAGGAGCTGCGTGCAATAGCTGCCCTTTTTTAATATCGCAGGTAGCGAATACCCCTCTGTTGTTTTCTCCATCACCAATGGGAGAAAGCTTTACTTCTATTATGTCTTTCACCTACTCGCTTGTAAATTATACTAGGCAAGTATAACATTATTTGGAGCAAATTGCTCTTTTTTATTATTTTATAGCCGATGCTGCATCAATCTTTTTCACAGCGGCTTTAGTCTGCTTTCAATTTCTTCGCGGCGATTCTCCAAAAATGGCGGCAATGCCAGACTTTCTCCCAAAAACTCCAGCTCTTCATCTGTGTCAAAACCCGGTCCGTCTGTCGCCAATTCAATCGTCAGGCCGTTCGGGTCTTTCAAATAGACGGAACGGAAATAATAACGATCCACGTACTGGGAGTTCGGAATACCATTTTCATTCAATTTATCAATGAATGCATGTAATTCTTTCTCGTCTTCCACACGCAGGGCAATGTGATGGACACTTCCTCTGCCCGGACGTTCTCTTGGCAGGTCTGTTCGATGTTCCACATGTATTTCGGCACCCGTACCGCCTTCAGCAGTTTCATATATAACGATATCCGGCTGACCTTCCGTTTCTGAAGGATAGCTGCCCTTTTTATGGAACCCTAAAATATTCGTCAGCAGTTCATCCGTTTCTTCTGCATTTTCTACTGTCAGACGGGAAGGACCCAGCCCGATGATGCCGTACTCCTGCGGGACAGGACTCTTCTCCCATGGCACACCGCCTGTCACCCCTTCATTATGTTCGTCCGAAACTAAAAGCAGCCGCTGACCTTCAAAATCCGTGAAAGGCAAAACAGACCGGCCTGCCTGCTCCCGGATTTCTTCATGCGATACATGGAATTCCTCAAATCTGGACTTCCAATACACTAGCGCCTGATCAGTCGGCACACGCAGTGATGTTAAAGAAATACTGTTGGTCCCTTTATATGTTTGTCCCGCAAGCGGTATTTCAAAGAACGTCACATCAGTCCCCGGATTTCCTTTCTCATCTGCGTAAAACAAGTGATACATGGAAGACGAATCTTGGTTAACTGTTTTTTTAACAAGCCGCATACCTAAAATATTCGTATAGAAGTCCAAGTTTTTCTTTGCATTTGCAGTAATAGCCGACATATGATGCAGTCCTTTAATTTTCATCGTAACTCCTCCTCGTATTTTAATTTCTTCAACAAAGCATGAAGCTGTTTTTTCTCATCTATAGTCAAATTTTTAAATTGACCGGCCTGAAAATCTTCTTGTGCCGGTACTACTTCCTGAAATAACGCCTTGCCGGATTCAGTCAGTGATAAGTATTTCGTTTTCCACTCTTGTTCCCGTTCAATTATATTCATGCGTTCCATCTTTTGAAGAAGCTTAGTGATATTGCCTTTTGTCACAAATAACTTTTTACCAAGCTCTTGCTGAGAAATTTTCGTATGACTCCCTACCTGTACCAAAACATCAAACTGTGCAGCGGTTAAGCCCCATTTTTTCAAGTGCTGATTGGACAGGCGAATGCTTTGATTGTAAATCCTCGACAGACGGAACCATAACAGTAAATCTAGACGATTCGATTGTGAATCCATGTTTGCCCCCTGACTCCAATTACGTGGTTTATTACTATTTATCAGTTTACAGGTGAACTGACGAGCAGTCAAACTCTTTGCTTAGCCGAGAGCCTGCAGGTAGATTCTGCCATACACTTTCATGTATTATGGAGGCATAATTAAAAAGCGAGGTAGTTTATATGATGAATAAAAAACTATGGTGGGCTGCAGCTGGAGCAGGTGTCTTGCTTCTGCTGCTGATCATAGCAATTGTGAATATGAAAGAGCCCGCTGTCAGCACAAAAAAGGACGTGCCGCCAAGTGAATCTGCCGCCGCTGGAACTGCTGAAGAGAACTCCATTGAACTGCAAGAGCCTGTGAAAGAAACAACAGACTCAGAGGAGAGAAAAGAACCCGCTGCTGCACCTGCTGACTCCAATCCAAACCAGACAGAACAGCCGTCATCTGTTTCGGCCGAGGATAAACCGGCGGCGGCTCCTGATAAAACACCGGTCCAGCCGGCGACACCGCCTGCAGCAAAAGAGCCGGAATCTGCGCCGTCTTCGCCTATTAAACCGGGTATGTATCAAGTCGGAACAGATATTGAGCCGGGAGAATATATTGTTTTCTCTGATGGGATCACGCTTCTTGAAAACACGAAAGATCAAACGGGAAATCCCGAAAGTATTGTGTTTAATATAGCTCTCGATGGCCGTTCCCATACGTATGTAACGCTGCAGCAAGGGGAATATTTCAAGCTGCAGGGAGGCGAAATGTACCCTGTTTCCAGCGCGCCTGACTTGCAGCCGGCAAACGGTGTTTATACTGACGGACAATATAAAGTCGGAACGGATATTCCTGCAGGTGCATACAACCTCATAGCGGACGATAAAAACGATATTGGATTCTATGAGATCAGCAAAGACAGCAGACAGGATATGATGGATCTCTTGGTCAGTGACGTAGTCGAGGGAGAAACAAAAATCACTGTGTCAAACGGACAATACCTCACCATTCGAAATGCTTATATAGAAGTAAAATAAAAAAGAGACTGGGACATAATATGAAAAAAGCGTAAAGGTAGACTGACCTAGCGATATGAGACACATATAAAACACCATGATTAGGCTGCTTTGACACCATATTTTATCGGTGTCAGGTAGCCTAATTTTTCTTGGATACGTTCTTCATTATAATAATTTAAATAGGCAATTACTCGTTCAACTACAATATTATTGCGTAATGAATTAAATTTAACGTATTGAAATTCTTCAGATTTCAGACTCGAATGAAATGATTCAATCACCGCATTGTCCCAACAGTTTCCTCGACGTGACATGCTGCCGATCAGGTCGTTATCCTTGATATAGGCTTGATACGCGTATGACGTATACACACTCCCTTGATCCGAATGTATAATCACTCCTGTGGGGTGGTTTCTCGCAGCTAGTGCCGCCTTTAACGTGTCAATTACGAGTGGTGTCTGTTGATGGTCGTATAATTTGTAAGCAACAATTTCATTATTGTATAAATCCATAATGGTTGAAAGATATTTTGTCGTACTACCATACTGGATATAGGTGATGTCGGTTACCCACTTCTGATTCGGTTCACTAGCTGTGAAATTACGTTTAAGAAGATCTGGGGCAATTATGATACTTTCCCCTTGAGATTTCCACTTTCGTTTAGGCTTGATACGACACTGTAAGTTATGCTTTTGCATGAGGCGTTGAACCGTATTGCGATTCAATTCTATGTTGTATTCCTGCTTTAGAAATGCTTTGATTTTTCTATGTCCATTCCGATATTTAGTGCGTTTACACAATTCTATAATAGCCTCCTCTTCCACTGAAAGAGACTTATCCGTTTCCTCCAGACGCCACCTATAGTAGGTAGCTCGTGGTACTCCTAATGCGGATAAAATGGCTGTTATTGTATACTTCTTTTTTAGTTTTTCCACAATCTGAAGAACTATTTCTTTCTCAATCTCCTTTCGATCTCCATGTACTTTTTTAGAATCTCATTCTCCATTTTTAAATGAGACATCTGTCGTTCTTTCTTGTCCGCTTCACTCGAAAGTTCTGGCCCATGACCGAAGGTATATTGTTTACCTATCGGTTGATCAAAACGATATATTTCATTTGCACGATACCATCTCATCCAGGTTTCAATCTGGGATTTATTTTTGACTCCGTGCTTCTCCATAATTTCTTTAGTTGTTAATTCCCCACTCAATTTATCTTTGACAACTGCCCATTTTACTTCGCTTGAATATACGTTTTTGCCCACGCAAAAACACCTCCGTTGTAAGTACTTTTTACAAGTGTACCACTTCGAAGGTGTTTTATATTGTCTCAAAAATTTAGGTTAGCCCATGGAGTTTATTATTCCCTTACGCTTTTTTATGTCTATTTTAATAAATACTTTGCAAAGCATTTGAGTGGAGCGCAGGGGAACGGACTTTATTTTTAGTTTTGTCCCAGCCTCTTTTTTTACATGGACAGATCTCCGAGCAAACGCTTTAATACAACCAGTGTCTCTTTACGCAATGCCTGCGCAACTTCAGCAGGCAACGCTTCTTTTTTATCGAATGAAGCAGTGCGTATACTGTTGGCCCAATGCGACAGATACTCTTTGACCTTTGTTTTATCCGCATCGGCTGTTAACAGACTGGTGCCATTTGCGCTCAGATAGTGATAAAAATTCCCGAGAGTGACAAATTGATAATATTCTTCGCTGCCGATTTCAACAGAAGTTCTTACCGCTTCTGATGTTACGACATCCATCAACGGCATTTTCTCTTTCTTCGCCTTCATTTTCACCAGCATATGAATCAGGAACTCTTCCACTGCCTGCACATAATCAGCAACAATATACGTGAACTTTTCACTGACCGGCTGAACAGATTGCGGCAAATTTTGAAGCTGGTTCTTCCATTTCATTTCAGCTCCGGTCAACAGCCTTCTCACTTCTGCAGATTCCAACAGTGTATTCAGTCGGGATCCGGCTTTTTCAAAACGTCTTTCCTCAGCATCCGTTAATACAGGTCCGTTCACGGGAAGCAGGGACGTAAAGGTTTCTTCCAGCAGAGTTTCACCTTGCTTCAAGTCCACTGGCTCTTGGTCATATTGTTCAGATTTACGCTGTACTGCCTCCACAGCAGCTGACAAATCGTCCATATAGAATTCCGCCAAACATTCATCCAGCTGCAGCAGCGCATCTGCAATCATAATTTCCCGGTATTCGATGCCTTCTTCAGGAAGCAGCGATAGTATCCGGTTCCGCAGTTTCATGCCTTCATTGCCCTTTTCCCAGCCAATCAATAAATTCAATGCGGGCTCTTTCGTATTTCCGTCTTCGGAAGTCAATGTTTTATCAGCCTTGTAAAAACAAATGATTGCGTTCAGCAAGGTTCTCAGCAGTGCGTCCTGTTCTTCAAAAGGCAGTTCAGAGAAATTCATTGTACAAATCTCTTCTATTTTGCATTCATGGAAGAAAAAGTTGAAATCCGCCTGAATAAAAGAATCCTCATTGATTTTTCCGCCGTGATCCTCCTCAATAACTTGTTTCATTCGCATTATGTATTCGGAGATCTGTGTTAATTGGGATACAACATCCCCTTTGTATTTCTCTATCCGGTATTTTACTGCCTGGATATCGCCGTGCAGAACATGTACTGCTTGGTAGTCATGAGCAGATTTCGAAAGACTGACTGCACTCATAACTGTAGGAATATCATTTAGGTCAAATAATTCATTAAACGTAATATAGAATTCCAGCCCGATTCGGTGCATGTCTTTATATTTCATCATATGGATCAGCCGCGCACAAAAACTGCGCTTTGCAGCAACATCAATCAGCGTATCATTATGCGCCACCTGCAGGAAGAAATCATATAAATTCATAATCGTATGTTTTGTGACGCTTTCGAGAATATCCGGGTCACGCGTCTTTTCCATCAATACACACAGTTCATTGAAATATCTTGCCAGCGTCTGCATATGATCTGCACGCGTATTGTGCAATGCAGCGCATAACGGATAGATCTTTTGATTGAACAGCTGCCAGGATTCAGCGATATGTCCTTCATTATTGAGGAAATAAAACCATAGATGGTACCGCCAGTCCCCTTTGGCTCTCGTATCCTGATCAAGCTCGAACGGATCAAAGTCTTCACCGTAAGCAAGCGACAGTAGTGTTTCATTATACTGGCTCGCCAGCGTGATCTCACTCTCATATAAATCTGACAGCTCCACAAACAGTGAATAGCGCTCATTATCCCTGCATTCATCAATCACTTTCGTGAATGACGGGTGATCGATTACATGACAAACGTCCAAATGGCGCCCTTTCAGGAGCCACTGTCGCATCATATAATCCATAAACTCCTCCGAATCAAGATACGCTCCAAAATGCCTGGCCGAAAATTCCTGATAAATATCCAAATTTATTCCCCCTCTGCACCTGACACAACGTTTAGTAGTACGTATAACAAACCTTATAGCATGCATCATAAAGTTTGAGCTCTTTCTATCATATCGCGATTTGACGTTTTTCTCTACCTGAAAATTCCTGTCAGAATGGATTGCCTGAAAATTACTTGAATATACAAAAAAAGAACGCTGATTTCTCAACGTTCTTCCTCATCCTATGACGTCCCAGGAGGGATTCGAACCCCCGGCCGATGCCTTAGAAGGGCATTGCTCTATCCAGCTGAGCTACTGAGACAATTGCTATTCTTCGATTTTAGGGATGCGGTCATTGGAAAATATCAAGTATCCTAAATGAATTAGTAAACTAAAAACAATGCGATTCTCAGGGGGATAATGAAATATGGGCCCGATCCTCTTCTACTATGCATAATTATAAATGAGGTATATCTCCAAGGATAAAAAATCCAATTATTCATTACCAACGAATAGCAATATGGCAAAAATACGTTTTTTGATTAGGCTCTGTTAAAAAATGTTGTTAATAAAGGATTACTAGAGATAAAAGGACCAACAGATCCTATCTCGCTAATCTGCTTCATCTAGTGTCTTTCTTAGTTAATGAAGATTGTTCAACAATCGCCCCGGTTAAGGAACAGGTGTTATTTTTTTAATGAACTTGTAGAATATATCAATTACGAAACGGGCAAGAGGGACAGTTACCGGAAGTAAAACAAAAGCATAAATTGTTCCCCACACCAATGTGCCTTCTACATTCATAGTCTCCATACTGCCTCTTATAAGCGTTTCTCCTATAATCGCACCAATTGTCCCACTATACAAAGTTATAAAAAATGCGCTTCCAATACCTATTCGCCATAGCTTCTTATTAGATAACTCACGATGTTTTTGAAAATACCCACCTAATATCCCAAACACAATTGCAAAAGGTATTGTGACTGATATATATAACCAGCTTTCTCCCCAAAATGATGTAATTCCACCTGACATTATTCCCGCAATCCGCTCAAACATCCAAGCCGTAACAGCAGATATAATCAAGCCAAAGAGAATCCCTATTAATTTGCCCATAAATGATTCACCTGCATCGTTTATCTGAAATGGTTTCCATTTTAAAGCTAAAGCACCCGATAACGGAGATATTGGTTGCAACCCGTTGATCTGCGCTGCAGCCGGACGCGTTCTGGAGGGCGAGCGGTGAACCACACCTCTTCGCTTCGCTTCGATGGGTGTTTCACCTGTCTCGCTGATCCTCCCAGAGTCGCCGGCTTCCGCTCCAATCAACTAGAGTGCGCTATCAAACAAACGCGCCCGATTGTTGAAGAACAGTAAAGCAGATGTTTTCATCACTTGTTCGTCTCCCTTGTTGAAGGCACACTTAATTTGCTCTTAGCTTTAGGATCCTTTGGGACTGTATATAGCACATGAAAAGTGATCCACATGACAATTAAATACTGATCCACTTAAAGATTGTGAATTTCTATTAGCACATTTAGGTCGGTTTTATATGGAGAGGCGGGCATGATACCTTTGTTAGGGTGGGAAATCCTTTCCTACTGCATGCTATCGCAGGGAAGTCATGCCCGTAGAGGCTCCATGTTAAGCCTATGCTATATCAAAATGTTTCAATCAAAGTTTGTGAAATATCCTTTCTTTAAATGGATCAACAATTGTTATGAAGTGGCTCAATTTTCAATTGCCGAAATACACGGGACTAAATGCAATGCTTTGTACGCCTCATGCGGCTTAACAATTTTTCATACACCGTAAGCTTACCTTTTTTACCCTCAAGTAGCTTCTTCTGAAGTCTCTTCTGCGGTCATTTGCTCAAGTTCAAATTTAATCCTTTTCATTTCCTTTGGAAGTATATAAACATATTCAAGAATCTTATTTGTGAACCTAAAAAGACTCTCTACCATGTATTTATTAAAAGTCACTTGGTCTCCATGAGCTGCCATGTTTCCAATGTCCTTTATGACTTTAGAAATATCGCCCATTAGAGGTGGTAAAACTCCAGTTTGCTGTAAATGGTTCAGCTTTTGATGAAGTTGTCCAGTGGTTGCTCCCTTATCCTTGCAAACCATTTCAAGGGTTCTTCTCAATGTAATAACACAGCTAGCTTCATCAATATTCTGTACTCTCAAAGCTGACTCATAAGCTCCTCGCACATTCTTGGGGAGGGCGTACAGATTTAACCTTTCAGTGTAAGGGTACAATAATTTACCCTCTTCATAAATGTTAAAGCCCTCATAATAAGCCTCCTCTGTGTTCCAATGGGTATGAAACAGATGGAACCCTTGGCAAACTGGACATTCGAAAACCTCAAAAATATCATTAAATTGCGCTTCATAGCCTTCATAAAATTCCTCGGTTGTTACCTTCTCAAATTTGTTCAGCAAGTCCATAGGAGTTGTATTCCCACAATGTGGGCAAGTAAGAATAACCTTTTCAGACAAAATTAACACCCTCTTTTATTTAGGTCTAATTGTTTCGTGAAAGAAAATTAGGTTGTTAAATACTGTAAATTTAATCCTAAAAATCTACATTACCATGATTAACCTTCCTCTAAGAGAGGGCCTCAAGGTATAAAAAAGGTTTTAAAATTATATTATTTTATCTATTTCATAATTTAGTATTACAAGGTGTTTATAAAATTTACTTACAAATTGATAATTTATATACTGTTTATTTCTTTCGTTTCCTTCTATAATCATAGCTAAATTATCCAATTCACCTAGTGCAGCCTCCAAAGCCCTATGAAGCGGTTTACACTCATGAGGTGGAATGAAATCACTTAATAAAATAAAGTTTCTACTATATTCTTTTTGTTTTGCTTTTATGTGGTTATAAAAGTTACTATTATCTTCCTCAGCAAACAATTTCGGAAGTAATGCAAGCTCACTTTTTGCAAACACAAGAGATTCTCTTACCCCTTCTAAATAATGGGTTTTTGATGTTGAGTTTAACAAAAGGTAATCTTGCAATGGTCTGTTATATTCCCACTTTACCCTTATATTGTTTTCATCAATTAGCTGGTCGTACTCCTTTATAAACAATGGAGGGCTATCTTTCCCATTAATCCATTCAGTTCTACAAAATGGGAGTCCATATTCAAATTGAATCAAATCATCATAGAATGATAACCAAACATAATCTGGTTCTGAATCTACACTTCTTCCCTGCAATATTCGCTTATTATATTTATTAATTTTAATCTTAGCATTAATCTTTTTAATCAACTCAATAGTTGAATTCCTTGATGTTGCAAACGAACGCTCTATGTATATTTTGGCACTAATTCTCCTTTTATTAATATTAGAATCATCTTTCTCCTCTAAGATAGTAAAGTAATATTCACTAGTATCATGTTTTCTCCACTGTTGAATTTCATTTATTCCATTAATTGATATACCTTTTATTTCGTTATAAAACTTACTATCTTCTAATACTTCATTTTCAATCGGTATCTTAATCGTTACTGATGAGGTGTTATTTCGCCAGCTTTCATTATTTTTATCTAATACCTTGAATATATATTGCTGAGTCCATAACCAGTATGCTTTCTTCTCCTTAACATCATAGAGAACTATGATAACTGGAATATCACACACATCACAAAAGTTTAAAAATTTAACTGGACAGTCAAAAGTAATTAGTTTCTCCGCCATCTTTAATGAAGTAGTTGACTTCAACTGTACTTTAACAATTTTCGCAGTTGTTTCACCCTCCTTAGAAAAAACCTCTATCTCTCCATCAATATCATTGTCTTTATCTTGCACTCTGTATTTCCATCCATTCTCCTCTATTACACCTTCAAAAAACCTTCTTGACTTGCCCTCATTGATACTTTTCTCATCATATTGAGACCTTTTCAAATTTAAAACAGCCTCTCCCTTTATTTGTTAATATATAAATTATACCATCCAAAAGGGAATAATTTACCGACAATTTTCAAGCCAGTTATACCCCAGCAAATCCCCGCTAAAGTGTTCCCAAGAAATAAGCTCCGAAGCTTGAACCAAATAATAAAAGAATGTTGAACTTCTCAAACCGAAAAAGTATTTAATACTTAGTATATTTTATATAATTGCATAATTCGAGTTGGGAAGTTCCTCGACAATCTGGTCCGTTTATTGAATAAATCAACGTACTGCTATTGATACGTTCCTAATGACCAATAGGTTTCATCAATCTAGAATACGTTTGTTATTTTATCCGAATATCAACAGAGTTATTTAACATAGCCTTTGATTAAACTACTGCTCTGCCTCAAATCCTTCCTCTCCAACAACTTATAAAACGTTCCTGTGCCAATCGACAACGTCTTACATATGTATTTTCTTGATATCATTCAAGCGGTTGTACGGCTTTCTCTGACTTCTTGCCGCCTATCGTAGCCTCCAATTTTCAATCCTTACATTTTCCTTTCTTTCAACAATCTCAAATGAGATGCTTTTCAGGGGATGATACCCTTATGCGGGTAATATTACTCATACCGCTATCTAATAATATATCCAGTAATCGTTAATTAGTTGTATCAATATATAACCGTCAACAATCCGAAAATACGTAATAATATAGACTGCCTGATAGTTGTATGATTGGTATATTCTGTAGGTTTAATTGGCTATTTAAATACATTACAATTAAATAGGCAATACTAACAGAATGCAACAGGAGGAAATTCATCATGAAAAAATTAACATTGCTAGGTATTACAGCAGGAGTTTTATCATTAGGGATTTTAACAGGCTGTGGCTCTATAGAAAAAGCAAAAGTAGCTGGATCAAAAGCTGACCAAGCTCAGGTGGATAAAAATGTTAAAGAGGAAGAAGCAGATAAACAAGAGGGGCTAGGACAAATTGGTGAATTTGGTAAAGTAACTGTTCTAGGGGAGGCCGCTCCTTTCGTACTGGAAGGAAATGAAAACATAGGTTATGAATTATCGGATGTGAAATTGGTTAAAATAGAAGACTATACAGAAGACGGTGAATGGGGAATCTTATGGGGGACTGGATTCGATAGTGCTGATCAGCTTCCCGATTCAGTATATGCAGTAATTGGAACAGAAAAGAAAACAAACAAAACAGATATGTCAATTGAGTTTAGCGGTATTAAAACATTGGCGTTAGGCAGTGAACAGATAGATGTCCTTTCAAAGGACATTGCGACTGAAGACGAAGACATCTCTGCTATGTTAGGCGGAGTTGAACTAGAAACTCAATTTGCAGTTATTGTAAAAGACCCTGACGCTACATCATTAAAACTTCTTCTATCGAGTGCATTTGACTCTGAAACATTTTCAAATGATTTATTGAAAGAGCAAGAAATCAACCTTACACTTACAAGCAAATAAACTTATCTGGAAGAGTATGAATTTATAAAGTTCCGCTTTTACATGTCCTCTTTCATTTCAACTTTAAAAAGGAGTGCTGAAAATATAGTGTCAGCACTCCTTTTTTTAATGCAACGCAACACATTTTCTATTTGTGATTCGAGCGTCTTATACTTCACAGCAGGAATTGTATTTATTTCAACGTAAGTTCAAGATGCCGCCTCTTTTCGCTAAAATACCAACTTCTATGCAGTCTAAGCCACTAGCATAGTGATCTGTGGTCATTGTACATAGTAAATCCGTTTCAAACTATTAGCCTTTATATTTCGAAATAGGTACGATTAGCTCAACATGAATTGAAGATGCCCCGCCTTCACATCCTCTGGCATGAAATCTAACCACGAGCAGATAGAATCCACTGTAACCTCTTCTAAATGGTAGTCCCTGCACTCTTTGCAAAGTTATTCAGCGGCCTATCGTAATCCCGCATCGTACGAGGCGATAGTCATTTGGCTGATAATAGTTCCTAAAGCTCCCGATAAGAGCTTATAGTGAGCGGCAGGTGCCTTCTCCCCTTTACCATAGGCGGTAAGCTCTTTACATGACAGTGTGAAATCCATATCAAATAATCCTGTTTATCTCGTATACAAAAAAGGGATTCTGCATCAGTGACCGAAGCCCTGACCGAATCCCTAATTTGTTCCAAACCTTTTCATATAAAGACTTGGACCGTAATTCATTTACGTCCCAGGAGGGATTCGAACCCCCGACCGATGCCTTAGAAGGGCATTGCTCTATCCAGCTGAGCTACTGAGACAAACGCCTGTAACACAGGCACAAGAACTATTATATGCATAGGACAATTAAAAGTCAACACTATATTTAATAAAAATTATTTTATTAATACAGTTTGGTCTACAAGTTCATGTTTCATCGAATAAAAACTCACTGTATACGCTTCATCCGCATCGATCACAGCATATGTAGCCTGTCTCCCGCCGCGCGGCTGTGTCGTGCTGCCGGGATTGACAAACAGTGTCCCGTCAATCAGTTCGGCTCCGTACAAGTGGGAATGGCCAAATAATACGATGGACGCCCGCTGTTCAGCCGCAGCGTAAGTAAGCGTCAGCATAGAGCGTTTGACGTCGTGTTCATGGCCATGTACGGCCAGCACTGTATCATCGCCTACTTTTTGTACAACAGACGCAGGAAGATTATTGTCGCGATCACAATTGCCCCGAACTATATGAACACCTTTACACAGCGGATCATTAGCCGCTAACTCACTGTCTCCGCAATGAAATATCGCATCCGCCGGCAAAGAGGTGATTTCTTCCACGGTTGATGTGTCACCGTGCGAATCGCTCAATACGATGATTTTCATTGGCCGTCACCAAGCCGTGCCAGAAATTCGGGGAGCTGTTTTTTTAGCTGTTCTAACGCTGCTCCCCGGTGGGAAATGTCACTTTTTTCTTCTGCCGATAGCTCCGCCATGGTCTTTCCTTTTTCCGGCACATAAAAAATAGGATCATAGCCAAATCCGTTACCGCCTTTACGTTCATTGGCTATTACACCTTCACAGCTGCCAGAATACGTTGTCGTTTCGATGCCGGGACCCGCAATGGCAAGAACACATCTGAAACGGGCCTGACGTGCTGTTGGAGGCACCTGTTTCAAGTTTGCAAGCAATTTATCGATATTTGCCTCATCGTCTGTTGGCTCCCCTGCATAACGTGCAGAATAAACGCCCGGCTCACCGCCAAGTACGTCAACTTCCAATCCGCTGTCATCCGCAATTACAACTTTCCCAAGCAAGCTGGCTGCCGTTTCTGCTTTCAGCACAGCATTTTCTTGAAACGTCGTGCCTGTTTCTTCTACATCGATAGGTTCTTCTATATCCTGCAGTGTCAGAACCTTAATGCCCAGAGGACGAAAGAGCACTTCAAAATCTTTCGCCTTGCCTTTATTATTTGTTGCTATCAAAATTTCTTTCATTATGCTTCACCTGCCTGTTGCCCAATCTTATCTGCCAGTTCTCCCAGCACTTCTTTTTGAATTTCGATCAATTGCCCGATGCCTGATTCCGCCAGCGTCAGTAAATCATTCATTTCCGCCCGTGAGAATGTCGCTTCTTCCCCTGTGCCCTGTAATTCCACGAATTGGCCCTGTCCTGTCATGACTACGTTCATATCGACATCTGCAGATGAGTCTTCTACATAATCGAGATCCGTGATCAGTTGCCCGTCTGCCAGTTTGCCAACACTCGTGGCAGCGAGGAAATCCCGTACCGGAAATGTCGGTAGGTTCTTTTCGATCTGCAATTTATTCACAGCGATCACTAAAGCAACAAACGCACCGGTAATCGAAGATGTGCGCGTGCCGCCATCTGCCTGAATGACATCGCAGTCGATCCAGATGGTGCGCTCGCCAATCGCATCGAGATCGACGACTGCGCGCAAGGCACGTCCAATCAGACGCTGAATCTCCATTGTGCGGCCGCCCACTTTCCCGCGGGAAGATTCACGAATCGTACGCTGCCCGGTAGCCCGCGGCAGCATAGAATACTCCGCTGAGATCCACCCTTTTCCACTGTTTCTCATAAACGGCGGCACACGCTCTTCGATTGTTGCCGTACAAATTACTTTTGTATTTCCAACTGAAATAAGTACAGAGCCTTCGGGGTGAATCAAATAGTCTTTCTCGATTGTCACTGTACGTATATCTTCTGTTGTTCTTCCATCATGTCGCATGCAATATCCTCCGTTATCGTTCAATTATATGTGCAGTTTGTCCAATTTTTCATGGCCGCATTCAACTTATCTTACCATACCCACGATAAAAAACCCGAAAACTGCGTACTGTTTTCGGGTCTTCTTTTGCATATTAAAACGTCAGCATTCGTACGTCGGGCTGCGGAAGAGTCAGCCAATCTTCCACAATTGACTGGAACTTTTCAATCGAGCCTGTTGTATAGAATAGCGGTTCTGCCGGTGCCGCAGACAAGATTTGCTGTTCATTGAGAATCCGTTCCACATCAATCACTGTCTCCACAGCTGAAGAAATAATATTCTTCGAATTAGAGAAGTGGGCTTCGATATGTTCTTGCAGCAGCGGATAATGTGTACAGCCCAGTATGACAGAGTCAAACGAATGACTGTGCAAAGGCTGCAATGTCCGGTCCACAATCTCCCGTGCCTGTTTTGTGCGATAGTCACCATTTTCAACAATCGGCACAAACTCCGGACATGCAAGCGAATATACTGTCGCCTCAGGCTTCAGCTGATAGATCGCCTGGTCATATGCCTTACTGTTAACTGTGCCCATTGTTCCAAGGACTGCGATTTCACCGGTCTGTGATGCATTCACAGCGGCTCTGGCGCCGGGCTGTATTACTCCTATCACAGGAAAATCAAATTGTTTTCGTACTTCGTCTAATGCGATGGCGGTTGCCGTATTGCAGGCAATCACGAGCATTTTTATGCCCATTTGCGCTAAGCTGTTTACCATATCGAGTGTAAACGCCAGCACTTCCTCCGCAGGTCTTGGGCCATACGGACAGCGCGCGTCATCACCGATATAAATAATGGGTTCGTTCGGCAGGTACTTGCGCAATTCTCTGACGACCGTCAGCCCGCCGACCCCTGAATCAATTACTCCAATAGGTGCATTCACTATAATCCCTCAATCTCTTATCATCTCTTCGTGCAATTTGGACAGCAGACCTGACAGCTGCTGAATTTCTTGTTCGTCATAATTGATGAGTACATCCTGCAAGTATCCCTGTCTTTTCTGGATAACTTCCTCGATAATCCGTACTCCTTCAGGTAATAAGTGAATACGGACGACACGGCGATCTTTTTCATCCCGCACCCGTTTCACTAATTGACTGTTTTCCATACGATCCACCAAGTCCGTCGTCGTGCTGAAAGCTAAGAACATTTTGGCGGACAAATCTCCGATTGTCATATCGCCGTGTTCCAGCAGCCATTGAAGTGCACTGAATTGAGGCGGTGTGATCGTATAGTTTTTCAGTATTTTACGTCCTTGTGCTTTAATAATGGACGCAATATACCTCAAGTCTTTTTCCAATGCTGCGATATCGGTTGATACGTTTTTTGGTTCATTCAACAATAAATCAGCTCCCTGAAATGTTTCCTGTCTTTTCATTGTACCGTTTTCATTGATGAACGCAATAGTTTTTCAACCGATCTTTTACTGGAGAAGGAGTTATGGACACCTATTGAACAAATATCAGTCTAACGTCGCTTTACAAAGCAGTACTTTTAGTTCAGCTGTAATTCGCCTAAACGTAATAATTCGACAATAGCCTGTGCTCTGCCTGAAACACCGAGTTTTTGTATCGTATTCGAAATATGATTTCGTACGGTCTTTTCGCTGATAGTCAACTGTCCCGCAATTTCTTTAGTTGTGAAATCTTCTACCAGCAAGGTAAATATTTGTCGTTCTCGGTTCGTTAATAAAGAACGGTTTTGCATTTCATCCAAGATGCGCCCCTCCTCTTTACGCTTTCATCTTAGGATATGTAAGCGTAAGGGCGGCTGTGTAGGCTTTTACGAGTTTTCCAGGAACACTTGCTTTTCCTCTTCCGTCCATGCGACAGGCTTTCCGGTATCTCTTCCGATTTGGACAATTG
Organism: Sporosarcina sp. P33; assembly: GCF_002077155.1. GTDB lineage: Bacteria > Bacillota > Bacilli > Bacillales_A > Planococcaceae > Sporosarcina. The sequence continues at coordinate 391,024 of NZ_CP015027.1, forward strand.
TTCCTCTTCCTGTAAAGACGATCTCATTGCGTTCGTTTTTAGCCATATAGTGCAAATCGACTGAACTCTTTCCCATAGAGTCAGCTTTTACGTAAATGCGCAGCTTTTCATCAAAGAATACCTGCTTCACAAAATCACATTGTAAATCGGCCACAATCGGTATGGTAGTGCCTTTTGGATCAATCCATTTTTCCATACGGTTCAGCGATTTCAAATACTCGATTCGCGCATATTCAAAATACGCAAATACCTTTGTATTGTTTAGATGACCGTACATATCGGTCTCTGAAAATCGGACGGAAACATCAGCATGGAACGTAAAACTTTCTTCCCATTTCTCTGCATCTTGAATATAAGTTGCTCTCATTATAATTCCCCCTTTAAAAATGAATGAACATTCATTCTTTCATTATAGCAAATTATGAATGAACGTCAAACAACTGGAGGAAGTGTTCTATGTATATTTTCAGATGCTAAAGGTCAGATGACAGACAGGAATTCGTTCAGTACAAAGGCAGTGAAGCTGCGGAAGGCGGATCCTCTTTCCCAGACTGGCCTTACACTGCTCTCAATTTCAGAAATAAAAAAACTGCCGCGGGAAGTCGTATCGTTACGACTCCCGGGACAGCTCTATTTTGTATAGATATTAATCTACCTGGTGGTCACTTCCGAAGAAGTTCTTGAACATTTGAATCGTTGTTGCTCTGCCGACTGCACCTAAAGAAGTCGTCAATGGAATACCTTTAGGACAAGCAACTACACAGTTTTGTGCGTTACCGCACTCTGTGATGCCGCCATCTCCCATTACAGTTGCCAGACGCTCGTCTTTATTCATTGAACCGGTTGGGTGTGCGTTGAATAAACGTACTTGTGACATCAATGCAGGTCCCATGAAGTTCGTCTTGTCGTTAACGTTCGGACAAGCTTCCAGACATACACCGCAAGTCATACATTTAGACAATTCATATGCCCACTGACGCTTACGCTCAGGCATACGCGGACCTTCACCAAGATCATACGTGCCATCGATCGGAACCCATGCTTTGATGCGTTTCAATGAATCAAACATGAACTCACGGTCAACCACTAAGTCACGGACGACCGGGAATGTGCGCATAGGCTGCAATTTAATAGGCTGTGTCAACTGATCAACCAGCGCAGTACATGACTGGCGCGGGCGGCCGTTAATAACCATTGAACATGCACCGCATACTTCTTCCAAACAGTTCATATCCCAGTTTACAGGTGTAGTTTTTTCACCTTTAGCATTTACAGGGTTACGTCTGATTTCCATTAAAGCCGAAATAACGTTCATATTCGGACGGTAAGGAATTTCAAATCTTTCCGTGTATGGCTTTGAAGTGGCAGTGTCCTGACGCTCGATATCAAACACGACAGTTTTTTGTGCAGTTGCTGTTTGTTGTTCGCTCACCTTTATCAATCTCCTTTCTTCGCTGAATAATCTCGTATACGTGGAGGAATTAGAGATGTATCTACTTCTTCATAAGAAATGATCGGTGCAGATACTCCATCAAATTCCGCAATTGTTGTTTTCAAGAAGTTCTCATCATCACGGTTCGGGAATTCCGGCTTATAGTGCGCGCCGCGGCTCTCGTCCCGATATAATGCGCCCAATGTAATTACACGCGCTAAATACAGCATGTTTTTCAGCTGACGTGTAAATGTGGCTCCTTGGTTAGACCATTGTTGCGTATCTGTAATGTTGATGTTTTCATAGCGTTCAAGCAACTCGACAATTTTATCGTCTGTCTCTTTCAACTTATCGTTGAAACGTACAACCGTTACGTTGTCAGTCATCCATTCGCCAAGCTCTCTGTGAAGAACGTACGCATTTTCTGTACCATTCATTTTGAGCGTGTCTTCCCATTTCTGCTGCTCTTCTTTTACTGCATCTTCATAGATATCTGCAGGTAGTTCGTCAGCAGTCCGCTTCAGATGCTTCATGTAATCGATAGCGTTTGGTCCTGCGACCATTCCGCCGTAGATAGCAGAAAGTAAAGAGTTAGCGCCCAGACGGTTTGCACCGTGCTGTGAATAATCACACTCACCCGCAGCGAATAGGCCTGGGATGCTTGTTTGCTGGTGATCATCAACCCACAGACCGCCCATTGAATAGTGAACAGCCGGGAAGATTTTCATCGGCAATTTACGAGGATCGTCTCCTGTGAACTTCTCATAAATCTCGATGATTCCGCCAAGTTTAATGTCGAGTTCTTTAGGATCTTTGTGTGACAGATCCAAGTACACCATGTTTTCACCGTTGATGCCAAGTTTTTGGTTTACACACACGTCAAAGATTTCACGTGTTGCGATATCACGGGGAACGAGGTTACCGTAATCCGGATATTTTTCTTCCAGGAAGTACCATGGCTTTCCGTCTTTATATGTCCAAACCCGTCCGCCTTCACCACGTGCTGATTCACTCATCAGACGAAGCTTATCGTCCCCTGGAATCGCTGTCGGGTGAATTTGGATGAATTCTCCGTTTGCATATTTCGCACCCTGCTGATAAACGATGGAAGCTGCAGAACCTGTGTTAATAACAGAGTTTGTAGATTTACCAAAGATAATACCAGGGCCGCCTGTTGCCATGATGACTGCATCGGCTTTGAATGCTTGAATTTCCATTGTCTTCATGTTTTGCGCTTTAATGCCGCGGCACGTTCCTTCTTCATCTTTAATGATTCCTAGGAATTCCCAGTGCTCATACTTTTTTACCAATCCTGTTACTTCGTGTGAACGAACTTGCTCGTCCAGAGCATACAGTAACTGCTGTCCAGTAGTTGCACCCGCATACGCTGTACGGTGGTGAAGTGTACCACCGAAACGACGGAAATCCAATAGTCCTTCTGGAGTACGGTTGAACATAACACCCATACGGTCCAATAAGTGAATAATTCCAGGAGCTGCTGCCGTCATTGCCTGTACTGGTTTTTGATTCGCTAGGAAGTCTCCACCGTAAACTGTATCGTCAAAGTGAATATCGACGGAGTCGCCTTCACCTTTCGTGTTTACAGCACCGTTAATGCCGCCTTGGGCACATACGGAGTGGGAACGTTTTACAGGTACTAGCGAGAACAAGTCAACCGGTACGCCAGCTTCTGCTGATTTGATGGTAGCCATAAGTCCAGCTAGTCCTCCACCGACGACAATCAATCTGCCTTTTGCCATTATTGTTTCACTCCTCAATTATACGTAATTTCATTAGTTAGTCAGTTAAGTAATTATACAAATGCTAGAAGTGCTTGAACTCCGATTACAGATAGAACTAAGAATACAATCATTGTAATGTAAGATACAATCTTCTGAGATTCTGGTGATTGTGAAATACCCCAAGTAACACAGAATGACCAAAGTCCATTAGCTAAGTGGAAAGTAGCAGACAGTACTCCTGCGATATAGAAAACAAGCATAAATGGATTCGATAATATATCGGCCATCATGTTGAAGTCTACTTCAGCACCTAGCGCTTTTTGGATACGAGTCTCATACACGTGCCATGCAATGAAGATGACTAGGAATACGCCCGTGAAACGCTGGAGCGTGAACATCCAGTTGCGGAAAGTACCGTAATTGCTCACGTTGTATTTTGCTGAGAAAGCTATGTACACTCCGTAAAAAGCGTGGAACATAAGTGGAATGTAGATAATAAACCATTCCAAGAATAGCACAAACGGCAAGTTCCCCATAAAATTAGATGCTGTGTTGAATGCTTCCTCACCGCGCGTTGCAAAATGGTTAATAACCAAGTGTTGGGCAACAAAGAGTCCAACGGGAATTACACCAAGCAACGAATGTAGACGGCGCAAGAAAAAATCTGTTTCTTTCGACAAGTCTTTTACCCTCCCTTATTTCTGAGATTATACTGTAATGACGCGTTTCTCTATTTGGTTCGCTTTCACCAGTATCTCTCTTCGTGGTACAATATGATAACATGTACATTGTACTCCTCTGTTTAGGACAGGTCAAGATGCTGTCTACTTTTTATACTATATTATGATTTTTCAAAATTCATCGCCTGACCCCTTGTTTTTTCAGCAGCAGACGACAGCAGCCGACAAGCATAAACGCTTTTGCGCCGGCTGTTTCCTAAAGTTTTGATTCCTCTCTTCAATCCGGTCGGATGCACGGAAAGTCAGCGGATTTAATTTATTTAAAAATTTCAATTATTCTCAAAGTGTAAGGTGGAAAATATAGTTTTAACCTGGCTGGCCAGTAATCACTCGTTTGATAAAGCCCCTCGACTCTATTCCGTCAGGGGCTTTTTTTCTGATTCGGGCTGCTGAAAGTGAGCAAGCAGGTCATCAGCTACCTTTTTAGGCATACCTGCTTCTTTCAGTTGTTCAGATGTTGCTTCACGGATGGCTTTGACGGTTTTGAAGTGCTTGAGAAGCTGCTGTTTTCGTTTCGGTCCTATGCCTTCAATCCCGTCCAGTGAAGAGGTCAGAGAAGATGCCCCTCTTCGCTGTCTGTGGAATGTGATCGCGAATCGGTGAACTTCATCCTGAACACGCTGCAATAAGTAAAAGGCTTCGCTTGTTTTCTTTAATGGTACGATTTCAGGCGGGTGTCCATACAGTAACTGCGCAGTGTTATGCTTATCGTCTTTTGCCAGTCCGGCAATCGGAATTGACAGGCCGAGTTCATCTTCAAGCACTTCACGCGCAATTTCCATCTGTCCTTTACCGCCGTCAATTACAATTAAATCCGGCAGCGGCAGGCGGTCTTTCAATACCCGCGTATAACGCCGTCTGATCACTTCGCGCATGGCCCCGTAGTCATCATGCGCCGCTGCTGTCTTTGTTTTGTATTTCCGGTAATCTTTGCGATTCGGTCTGCCGTCTATAAAGGAAATCATAGCGGAGACAGGTTCTACACCATGAGTGTGGGAGTTATCAAATGCCTCAATACGAAGCGGTGTGCTGATATTCATCGCTTCCCCAAGTTCTTCACAAGCCCCGATCGTCCGTTCTTCCTGCCGCTCAATAATTTGAAACTTGGCGTTCAGTGCGATGGATGCATTTTTATCAGCCAATTTTACAAGTTCTTTCTTCTTGCCCCGCTGCGGGATAAAAACATTTGTATCGAGCAATTGTTCCGCAAGAGCAAGGTCTACCGTTTCAGGAAGATGCACTTCCTTTGGCAGTAAATGCTGCGCTTCCCCGTAGAAACGGCCGAGAAATGTCAGTAATTCTTCCTCAGGATCTTGATAAGCAGGGAAAATCGATACATCCCGTTCTATCAATTTACCTTGGCGCACAAAAAACACTTGCACACACATCCAGCCTTTGTCCACTGCGTAACCGAATATATCGCGGTCTGTGAAGTCATTAGCTGTCATGTTCTGTTTTTCCATGACGGTTTCAATATTCGTAATTTGATCACGATATTCTTTTGCACGCTCAAATTCCAGTTCTTCAGCGGCTTCATTCATCTTTTGCTGCAGTTCTTTTTTTACTTCTTTATAACCGCCGTTCAGAAAGCGTGTAATGTCCGCGATCATTTCCGTATAAGCTTCAGCAGGCACCTCTTTTATACAGGGTGCCAGACATTGGCCTATATGGTAATACAAACACGCGCGCGCCGGGATGCTTTGACATTTTCGGTACGGATACAGCCGGTCCAGCAGTTTTTTTGTTTCATGGGCTGCCGTGGCATTCGGATACGGACCGAAGTATTTGCCCGACTTCTTATTAACTTTCCGCGTGATGATCAGTTTTGGATGCCGTTCATTGGTGATCTTCAGATACGGATACGTTTTATCATCTTTAAGCATAATATTATACTTCGGATCGTATTTCTTGATCATGTTCAATTCGAGAATCAATGCCTCGATTTCCGAATTGGTGACTATATATTCAAAATCCTCTATTTCCCCGACGAGCCGCTGCGTCTTGCCGTCATGGGAGCCGGTGAAATAGCTGCGCACACGGTTCTTCAGTACTTTCGCCTTCCCGACATAAATGACCGTTCCTTGGCGATCCTTCATTAAGTAGCAGCCGGGCAGTTCCGGAAGGATTGACAGTTTATGTTCAATGATTTCATTCATTATTTTCACCTACTAAAAGACCGGGCGGCTGAAGCAGCTCCCGGTCTCTTGTATTTACACGTATTGTTTACGCGTGTTTTTCAACTAATTGAGCAAGTGCTTCTTTCGGCTGGAAGCCCACTACTTTTTCAGCCACTTCTCCGTCTTTAAATAGAAGAAGTGTCGGAATGGACATGATACCGAACTGGCTTGCAGTTGCCTGGTTATCATCGACGTTCACTTTAACGATGTTCGCTTTTCCTTCGATTTCACCTGAAAGTTCTTCAAGTACAGGAGCGATCATTTTACAAGGACCGCACCAAGGTGCCCAGAAGTCCACAAGTACTACGCCTTCTTTAATATTTTCAGCAAAGTTAGAATCGGTTGCATTAATAATTGCCATTACTATTTCCTCCTTTAGTCTACAACTATGTTTGTATTATATCATGGAGGTATGCGAGGGGCTAAAAAAATGCTTGTACCGGTAAATTAGCTCGCTTTGATTTTTTTAATCTCTTCAATCATGATTGGGATGATCTCAAAAATGTCGCCTACGATGCCGTAATCTGCAATTTTAAAGATGTTTGCTTCAGGATCTTTGTTAATTGCGACGATGACTTTGGAGTTGGACATACCTGCCACGTGCTGAATCGCGCCGGAAATCCCTGCTGCGATATACAAGTCTGGTGTGACCACTTTTCCTGTCTGCCCAATTTGCAGTGAATAGTCACAGTAATCTGCGTCACATGCCCCGCGCGAGGCGCCGACCGCTCCGCCAAGAAGATTAGCCAATTCTTTTAATGGCTCGAATCCTTCAGCACCTTTCACTCCGCGTCCGCCGGCTACGATAACTTTCGCTTCAGACAGATCCACACCTTCAGTTGATTTGCGCACGACGTCTTTAATTACGGAACGCAGATTTTTGATTTCCACGTCTTTCGAAGCCACGTCACCCGTGCGGCTTGCATCATGTGCTAAAGGCTCAATATTGTTCGGACGGATCGTAATGAATAATAGTCCTTCTTTCACTTCTACTTTTTCAAATGCTTTACCTGAGTAAATCGGACGAATGAATTCTGCTGCATCGCCTTCTCCCTCAATTTTTGTTACATCTGAAATTAATCCCGTTCCAAGCTTGCTTGCAACTTTAGGTGACAGGTCTTTCCCCATTGCAGTATGGCCGAACACAACGCCGTCCGGAGATTCATCTTCGTAGACAGCCATGAATGCCTGTCCGAAGCCGTCCGGTGTATAGTGCTTCAAGTGAGGATGCTCGACTGTTACTACACGGTCCGCTCCGTAATGAACCATTTCTTCACCCAGCGACTGGACTTGGTCCCCGATGAGAACAGCGACCACTTCCCCGCCGTCTGAAATTTTCTTTGCCGCTGCAATCGTTTCAAATGATACGTTACGCAGTTCTCCATCACGTGCTTCACCTAAAACTAACATTTTCTTTGACATAATGTAGTCCCTCCTAATTACGGTTCTATAAGAATTAAATTACTTTCGCTTCGGAATGCAATAATTTTACAAGTTCAGCGGCCTGCTCTGCCGGCTCCCCTTCGAGGACGCGTCCCGCTTCTTTAGCAGGCGGCAGGAAAACTTCCACTGTCTTTGTTTTTGCTTCCACATCATCTTCATCCAGATCCAGATCATCAAACTCTAAGTCTTCCAGCGGCTTCTTCTTCGCTTTCATAATACCCGGCAATGAAGGATAACGCGGCTCGTTTAAGCCCTGCTGTGCAGTGACAAGAAGCGGCAAAGATGTTTCGATTGTCTCTGCATCTCCTTCTACATCACGTACAATTGTTGCGTTCGTTCCGTCTACAGTTAACTCAGTAATAGTCGTTACATAGTTGATCCCTAACAGTTCTGCCACACGCGGCCCGACTTGTCCTGAACCGCCGTCAATTGCCACGTTACCCGCAAGAATCAGATCTGCGTCTTTATCCTTCAGATAGTCTGCAATGACTTTTGCTGCAGTATATTCATCGATCTCGTCAATATCATCTTCAATATTGATCAGTACAGCTTTATCTGCGCCCATCGCCAATGCTGTGCGCAGCTGTTTCTCGGTTTCTTCATCTCCGATAGACAATACCGTAACTTCTCCGCCGTGTTCGTCGCGCAGTTTAATCGCTTCTTCCACTGCATACTCATCGTATGGGTTGATGATGAATTCAGCACCGTCTTCTGCAATGGCACCGTTTGAGATCGAAATTTTTTCTTCCGTATCAAATGTTCTTTTTACTAATGCATAAATGTTCATTATTAGAACCTCCTATTCGATAATTACTTTCCGGTAAATGTAGGCTGACGCTTTTCAATAAATGCCTGAATTCCTTCTTTTGCATCTTCAGACACGAACACTTCGCCGAACGATTTTGCTTCCGCTTCTACACCATCATAAAATGACTGGTCTTTAGAATAAGAAAGCATGTTTAGTGCATGTTTTACCGCTATCGGACTCTTAGCAGAAATCTTTTTTGCGAGTTTCAATGTTTCCGACAATAGTTCTTCATCAGAGTATGCATGGTTTGCGAGTCCCCATTGCACAGCTTCTTCTCCCGAGACCGGATCACTCGTCAGCATAATTTCTGCAGCTTTTGCCGGGCCGACCAGACGCGGCAAGCGCTGTGTTCCTGCAAAGCCCGGAATGAGTCCAAGCTGCAGCTCCGGCAAACCAAGTTTCGCAGTTTTTGTTACGAGGCGGATATGGCAGGCCATCGCAAGCTCCAGGCCTCCGCCAAGTGCTGCACCGTGAATGGAAGCGATTACAGGTTTCTCAAAGTTTTCTAATCGTTCAAAAACTTCCTGGCCTTTGGCTGAAAGCTTCGTGAACGCATCCCCCGTATCAACGGTTGTAAATTCTTTAATGTCTGCACCAGCCGAGAAAAATCGTCCTTCGCCGTACAGGACGACTACGCGGACTTCATCATCGTTCTCCACGCTCGTTAACAGCTGATTGACTTCTTCAATCAATTTCGAGGATAGGGCATTTGCTGGCGGATGGTCAATTTTCGCTAATGCGACATGACCGTCCTTCTCCAAGTTAATTAATGTCATTTTCCATCTCTCCTTTACTGCAACAATTACTGCTGTTTGTAGCCATGAAGCAGCATATTGCTGACCTTAGGCGCTAAATTGATTAAATTAAATTTCTGTTCGTTCATCACCCAAGAAGTAATCGTCTCATCCATCGTGCCGAATAACATCTGCCTCGCGAGTCTGAGGTCAAGTTCAGAAGACAGTTCTCCTTTCTCTACTCCTTCTTCAAGCAAAGTATCCAGCAAAACCATATATTCTTTTAACACATTATTAATTTGGAAACGCAGATCTTTGTTTGACTGTCTGAGCTCCAATTGTGTGACGATTGCCAGATGCGGATCTTCTTGTAAGACTCTGAAATGATTTTCTACAACCAGCTGTAATTTATCTGAGATGGGAAGATCCTTCTCTAGTATCTCTTTTATATTCTCTACGAATATCGCCATTTTTTCTCTGAATACGGAGATTAGGATGTCTTCTTTATTTTTAAAATATAAATAAATCGTGCCATCCGCAACTCCTGCCTCCTTAGCGATTTTAGAGACTTGCGCCTGGTGGTAACCATTTTCTGCAATAACAATGACTGCAGCGTCTACAATTTGTTTATATTTAGGTTTTGTACGCTTCATTATGTTTCACCACCAAAAAAGAAAATATGAATGACGATTCATTCATATTTTCATATTAATAAACTTTTCAGTTGGAGTCAAGTATTTTGTTATGAACTTTTTAACGTGTCCGTTTCTTCAGTCAATTTCTTTCGTTCTTCTTCCACAAGCGTCCTGCGCAGAATTTTACCTACTGCTGTTTTTGGAAGGTCATCACGGAAATCGTACTGTCTTGGAACTTTAAATGCAGCAAGGTGTTTTCTGCAATATTTATCTAATTCTTTTTCTGTAACGGAATATCCTTCTTTTAATACAATATATGCTTTCACTGTTTCTCCGCGGTACGGATCCGGTACACCTGCGACGATGCATTCTTGAATAGCCGGATGTTCATACAGCACTTCTTCAATTTCACGCGGATACACATTGAAACCGCTGGCAATTATCATATCCTTTTTACGGTCTACAATATAGAAGTACCCGTCTTCATCCATATACCCCAGATCTCCCGTTAAAAACCATCCGTCACGGAATGTTTCCTGCGTGTCATCTGGTCTGTTCCAATAACCCGTCATTACTTGAGGTCCTTTTACCGCAATTTCGCCAATTTCTCCCGCCGGCAATGGTTCACTTGATCCGGGGCCCAGTATGCAGCCGTCTGTATCAGGCCAAGGCACGCCGACAGAACCGCGCTTTTCAATCCCATCCCATACAAAGTTCGCCATCGCAACCGGTGACGTTTCAGTCAGTCCGTATCCTTCCACCAGTTTACCGCCAGTTACCTCTTCAAACTTCTCTTTTACTTCAATCGGCAAAGCAGCAGATCCGCTGATACAAGCTTTAATAGAAGAAAGATCATACTTTCCCAAATCAGGGTGATTTAATAATCCGATATAAATAGTCGGTGCGCCGGGAAATAATGTCGGCTTTTGTTTATCGATATCTTTTAAAGCTGTCTTGAAATCAAATTTCGGAATCAATACCATTTTGTGGCCTTTCATGACTGCAAATATCAGTACTGTTGTCATGCCGTACACATGGAAGAAAGGCAGAATCCCCATAATCGTTTCTTCACCATCAGTCGTTTTGTACAGCCACGCGCTGCACATTTCCGTATTGCTGATTAAATTCGAATGGGTCAGCTCCACACCTTTCGGCGGACCAGTCGTTCCTCCCGTATATTGCAGTAATGCGATATCGCCGTCTTCATACGCTACGTGTACCGGATCAGGTTTCGCAGATTTCATTATTTCAGTATATAAATGATGAATGCCGCGATGCTCGACTTTTACGGTCAGCTTATGCTCTTTCTTCTGCAGGAATGGGTACAAAAGATTTTTTGGAAACGGCAGGTAATCTTTGATGCCAGTAATTATGATGTGCTCCAGAGCAGTTCCTTTCATCGCTTTCGTTACACGCGGAAACAGAATATCAAGCGAAATAATTACTTTTGCACCTGAGTCGGAAAGCTGATAGTTCAGTTCGCGTTCAGTATAAAGCGGGTTTGTCTGTACGACAATCCCCCCAGCATAGAGAATGCCGTAATAAGCAATAGCGCCTTGCGGACAGTTCGGCAGCATAATTGCTACGCGGTCGCCCTTTACTACGCCGAGTTTTTGCAAGTAAGCCGCAAACTTCAGTGCAGATTCATGAAATTCCTTAAATGTGATATCCTTCCCAAGAAAGTGAATAGCGGTTTTATCAGGATATTTTTTGCTGGATCTCGTTAAATAATCCTGCAGCGGAATTTTCTCATAGACCAAAGTAGTCGGTATTTCTTTTGGGTAAGCAGCAAGCCAAGGTTTTTGCGTCATCTTCACAACTCCTTTACATTAATGTAATAGTTTGAACATTCCTTGTTCATTAGTATATCGATAAACTATTTAGTTTACAAGATAAATATGAAAGCGCTTTATCTCTTTATATAAACACCTCTCATTCTATGAGAGAGCTAGCATCGTTATACCTGTGACATAAGAAAGTTCTATCTATGCCAATGCTGATGCGTTGTCAGTTACAAGTAAGCGGTCTTTTATGGAAACAAAATAGAAAATACACCCGGACGCAGGTCAGGGTGTATTGGTGACGAGCCAGTATACTCCGATGAGGACAAAGAGTACACAGACTACAATAAGTATTTTGATCAGTCTTTCCATAAATTACGATCTCCTATGCAATACTGGCGCCTATGACGAACGACAGACCGACCGAAATGCAAAGCGATATAAAGCCGACGGAACGGTTATCCGCCTGAATTTCTTCATCCACTTTAAATTTCGGTGTCAGGAACTCGAACAGTAAATAAGCGAATATGAGCAATGTAAATCCATACAGGCCCCAACCCATCATTTGCGGCAGGCTGTTATGCTGCTCGATGGAATAGCGGAAAATGTTGGCGACGCCAAAGATTTTTCCGCCCGTCGCCATCGCTACCGACAAATTCCCTTTACGGATCTCTTCCCAGTTTCTATATTTTGTTACGATTTCAAATAACACCATGGATACGATCAAACATAGTGTGACGACACTGAAGTAGCCAGCGCTCTCAACTAATGGATGACTCCAAAACCCCGTATGATTCATAATGCGGCACCTTCTTTATGTTCTATTGCCTGTCATACGGTTCAGGCAGACAAAAGGTTTCATTTATTTTAATTCGACGACTGTAACACCGCTGCCGCCTTCTCCGGCTTCACCAAACCGGTAAGATTTCACGCGCGAATGTTTCTTTAAGTACTGTTGCACACCTTGGCGCAGGGCACCTGTGCCTTTGCCGTGAATTATATTCACCTGATGATAATTGGACAGCAATGCATCATCTATATACTTCTCCGTTCGCGCAATCGCATCTTCATAACGTTCGCCGCGCAAGTCGAGTTCCATTTTCACATGCTCCGAACGGCCCCTTACTGCGGCTGCAGTGACTGGTTTCTTTTCTTTCTCAGGCTTCGTATATTGAAGACCTGATTCCGGTAATTTCATTTTCAATATACCGATTTGCACAACCCACTCTTTGTCGGAGACTTTTTCGATTAGAGTCCCTTTTTGTCCATAGGCCAGCACTTTCACTTCATCGCCTTGCTTCAGCGGACGCGGACCTGCCTGTGCCTTGACAGCTTTCTTTTTCTTCTCTTCTGGCGCGGCGCCTTCCAGCCGTTTCCGCGCTTCGATCAATTCATGCTCTTTGACGTTGGCTCCTGCATTCATGCGCAGAGCGCGTAAATCTGAAATCACAGCTTCGGATTCGATTTTGGCCTGCTCGACGATTTTTTTTGCTCTTTCTTTCGCGGCTTCCGTCAAGCGGTCTTTCTGCTCTTCAAATTCCTGAAGTTTTTCATTCAATTCCTGCTTTAACTTTTCCGTTTCTAATAGTACATTATGCGTACGTTCAGCATCCTTTTCAGATTGTACACGGCTCGTTTCAAGAGACGCAATCATGCTGTCCACTTCCCCGCGGTTTTCGCCGGTAAAACTCTTTGCGCGGTCAATTATATGATGATGAAGGCCCAGCCGCTTCGAGATTTCAAAGGCATTACTCCGCCCCGGCACTCCAATCAGCAAGCGGTACGTCGGACTCAATGTGTCGATGTCGAATTCTACGCTGGCATTTGCCACACCAGGCCTGTTAAAGCCGTACGCTTTCAATTCCGGATAGTGAGTGGTTGCCATGACACGCGCCCCGCTGCCGTGTACTTCATCAAGAATGGAAATAGCGAGTGCCGCTCCTTCCTGCGGGTCGGTTCCAGAGCCCAATTCATCAAATAAAAGAAGAGAACGGTCATCGAACTTCTTCAAAATATTGACGATGTTGACCATATGGGATGAAAATGTACTCAGGCTTTGCTCAATCGACTGCTCGTCTCCGATATCTGCATAGATGGAATCAAAGACAGCGATTTCAGAGCCGTCGAGTACAGGGATCGGCAATCCTGCCTGTGCCATCAATGTACAGAGCCCCACCGTTTTCAGGGTGACTGTTTTACCGCCCGTGTTCGGACCGGTGATGACGATTGTGGTAATGTCTTCTCCAAATTCAATCGTGTTGGCCACCGCTTCTTCAATTGGAAGCAGCGGATGACGCGCTTTTGTCAGGCGCATGTAGCCATCTGCATTAACAGCCGGTTTGGTGCATTTATTGGCTGTCCCATATTTTGCTTTTGCCAATATGACGTCTATTTCCGCCAGCAGCTGCACCAGCGTGAACAGATCGTGAGCGATTTCCTGCACACTGGCGGACAATGCGAGCAGAATCTTTTCAATTTCTTCCTGTTCTTTCACTTTCAATTCGCGAATTTCATTATTTGCCTGGACGACTGCGTCTGGCTCAATAAATAATGTCTGTCCTGAAGATGACATGTCGTGGATGACACCGCCATAATGTGAACGGTATTCTGCTTTTACAGGAATAACATACCGGTCGTTACGCATCGTGACGATTGCATCTGACAGCATTTTGGAGGCATTCTTTCCTCTCGTATAACTCTCCAGCCGTTCGCGCACCCGGCTTTCCTGAATCCGCAAACTTTGGCGGATAGAACGTAAAGCGGAAGAAGCACTGTCCACTACCCGTCCATTATCATCGATTGCCGCATTGATTTCATGCTCAATCGCCGTTAAAATCGGCATAGCATCTTTGCGGGCCAGTAAATGAGGGATGGAGATTTCGCCTTCTTCTTTAACCCCCTCAAGGAACTGCCGCAGAATTCTGCTTGCGCGAATTGTATCGGCAATTTCCACAAGTTCCATAGCACTCAGCATACCGCCGATCTGTGCCCGTTTCGCGTGGGGACGGATGTCGTGGATTCCGCCCATCGGCACATTACCGCGTATTCGTAATAAAGCCAGTCCTTCATCTGTTTCTTCAAGTAAACGGCTGACATCTTCAAGACTTTTCGAAGGCACCAGCTGCTCTACATGTGTACGGCCAGCTTTGGACGTACACTGTGCAGAGACCTGTTGAATGATTTTATCAAATTCAAGTGTTTTTAAGACACGCTTTTCCAATGTCTCACACTTCCTTTCATCTGCGGATCACTTTCTCAATGAATGTTTCTAGCGGCCACGTGTTAATGACCTGTTCAGCAGGAAGCCACGCTTTTTGGGCATATTCCACGCCAATCGGCATAATATCGAGCTGTTCTGTTGCGTGTGCATCTGTGTTGATTGCGATCAGAACTCCTGCATTTTTAGCCTGAATTAAATGTTCCGTACGCAAATCCAAACGGTAAGGGCTTGCGTTAACTTCCAGTATTTTGCCGTACTCACCCGCCCACGTGATCAGCTGATCGATATCCGGATTATACCCTTCGCGCTGACCGATAATTCGTCCAGTCGGGTGCGCGATCATATGCACGTACGGATTTTTGCACGCGGCATACAGACGCTCCATGATTTGCTCCTGCGGCTGATTAAAACTGGAATGGATGGATGCTATGACAAAGTCCAGCTGTTTTAAAATCTCATCATCAAAATCCAGCCGGCCATCAGGGAGAATATCCATCTCGGTGCCGCAGAACACTTCAATGTCGTCGTATTTTTCATTGACCGCGCGAATTTCTTCTATCTGTTTCAGCAAACGCTCGGGAGTCAGGCCGTTTGCGACTTTTAAATAGTGCGAGTGGTCGGTGATGACCATATGGGAATATCCTTTAGCGCGGCAGGCTTCCACCATCTCCTCCACGGAGTAACCTCCATCTGACCATGTCGTATGCATATGAAGATCAGAACGGATCTGTTCAGGGGTAACGAGCTGAGCGATTTCGTCTGCACGATCAAGTTCTGTTCCATCTTTACGAATGCTCGGCGGAATAAACGGCAGATCAAAATGTGCGAAAAATTCTTTTTCACTCGAAAACGTCTGTACTTGTCCGGATTTATCTTCTACACCGTATTCACTGATTTTCTGCTTGCGGCTTTTTGCCAGCTGGCGCATCCGGACATTATGAGCAGCTGAACCTGTGAAGTGATGCAGGGCAGTGGCAAATTGATCTTCTGTTACAAAACGGAAGTCTGCATCAATCGGATGTTCTGTATCCAGTGAAATCGACAGTTTAGCATCTCCTGCAGCAATAATTTTTTCAATCGGCAGCGCTGCTAATATTTTTTCTTTGACGGCTTTTGGCTGTTCTGTTACAACAATCCAATCTACATCAGAACTCTCTTCTTCCCGTCTGCGAAAACTCCCCGCCACCTGATACTTCTGGATTTCATCAATCAGCTGCAGCTCAGCCTCAACGGCGTCCGCAATTTTTGCCACTTGCCAGATCGGCGTCTTACCGGAACGCTGTGCAAGTATTTCAATTTCCCGCAATAGATTTTCTTCTGTCTTTTTCCCGAAGCCCGGCACTTTGCTTACTTCCTGTTTTTCACAGGCCGCCTGCAGCGATTCCACCGAATCAATATTCAGTGCTTCTCGCAATTTAGCTATTTTCTTGCCGCCTAGCCCTGGAATATTCAACAGCGGAATTAAACCTTTCGGAACTTTGTCTTCCAGCTCTTTCAGCACTTCGGATGTCCCGTTTTCCATCAAGTCTGTAATGACGGCGCCGGTTCCTTTGCCGATTCCTTTTAGCGTTAGAATATCATCCATCTCAGACAAACTTCTTGGATCCAGCTCCAAAACAGATGCAGCTTTGCGGAACGCCGCCACTTTAAAATGATTTTCTCCAAGTAATTCCATATATAATGCAATCTTTTCAAACGTGCGGATTATCGTCTTTTTATTCAAGTCAGTGTCCTCCTCACTCTGATAAAAAAGCTTCCACGCAATCGGGAAGCTTTTCGTTCATATGTACATTACATGATTTTCGGGCACTAGCCCATATAAACGAACCACCAATTTTTTATTGCCGAGGAAATAATCGGTGTATGTTCGAACATCGCTTTGGCCAGCAATGAATGCCCCAAAGAATTTTGAATTACTTCTACCGGAAGCATCGCGAGTACAGATAATAGGAAAAAGATAATAATATAGAACTCTACAAATCCTAATCCAGCCCCTACTAAGCGTGCCGCGAATCCAAATACCGGAATATGCTTTAAGAAGTCCAGCATTGAGCCAATTAACTGTAATACCAGCTTCACGCCAACGAATAGTAAAATAAATGCTATCAGATGGTAAAACGTCATGTCCAAATCCAAGTGCTCAAATTTCCAGCTCAAACTGTCTGCTGCTGTGGCACCCGGATATGGAATCCATAAAATTAGTTTTTCCGCCATCGGCTTATAGTATTTATACGCCACGATCAACGCCAGAATCAATCCAAACATGTGGATCAGCTGTACGATTAATCCGCGTCTAAATCCTGCAATCAGACCGCTTACTAACAGTAAAATGATGAGTAAATCTATCATGTTTTGCCCCTCAACCCTTCAAATTTCTCACTTCTTCTTCCAATTCTTTAACCTTTTCCTGCAATTTCAAATAATCATGCACGCTATTTACTGCCGTCAGCACCGCAATTCTCTTGCTGTCCAGGTGACGATTATGTTTACTGATTTCCCGCATTCTTTCGTCAACGAGCGAGGCCACATAACGCACATGTGAAGAAGGTTCCGTACCAACAACCGTATATGTTTGTCCGTAAATATCAACTGTCACTCTGGCTTTTTGTTTGTCCGCCATTGTTCCGCCCTCCCCCTAAAACCCTTATATAATCATACCATGAAAAACAATTGATTGTGAATCAATTATGCCTCATATCTACAATGGGTTTGATATTTCACCAATATTATTCAACAGATTTTTTATTTCAGGTATACTAATGAATAAAGTATTCCAGGAAGTGAGTGAGGAAATGAGCAATCAGGTAATTGTTCTGTCAGAAAAAGAAATGCCGGAAGTCGTCCGCTTCTATGAAAGAAATAAAGTGACGCGAAATGCACCGGGCGTTGTATTTGCAGCAAAAATCTCAGATACGTCCATCACGGCATACCGTTCAGGTAAAGTGCTGTTTCAAGGTGCAGGCGCAGACAGGGAAGCGGCTCGCTGGGGCACGGTTTCAGCATCGGCGAAAGTGAAATCTGCGGAAGCAAAAGGGGATGTCCTGCCTGCAAACTTCGCATCATTATCCGTTCTTGGTTCGGATGAAACAGGAACCGGAGATTTCTTCGGCCCCGTCACGGTTGCCGCCTGTTTTGTCAGCAGCGCGCAGATTGAACTGGTTAAAGAATTGGGTGTGAAAGACTCTAAGCAGCTGACCGATCAGTATATGCGGCAAATAGCGGAAGATTTGAAGCAAGTTGTAAAACATTCTGTGCTGACGCTGGATAATGCAAAATATAATGACATCCAAAGTCAGGGCTGGTCGCAAGGTAAGATTAAAGCTGTACTTCACAATCAGGCCATTCAGGATGTACTCGGACAGATGCAACCTGAACTGCCGGACCACATTCTCATCGACCAATTCGCGGAACGCCGGGTCTATTATAATCACTTAAAAAATGAGTCACAGATTATCCACGATAAAGTTCTGTTTTCTACAAAAGCTGAAAATCTCCACGTATCGGTAGCGACGGCTTCCATCCTGGCGCGGGTAGCGTTCCTCGATGCAATGGACCAGTTAAGTGCTAAAGCAGGTGTGACACTCCCTAAAGGCGCCGGTCCCAAAGTTGATCAGACGGCATGCCAGATTATCCGTAAAAAAGGAGAACCGTTCTTGCATTCCATTACAAAAGTTCATTTTGCCAATACGCAAAAAGCGCTGAAACTGGCATATAAAAAATAATATTCATCGAAAAAAGCGCAAAAGCAGCCTGCAAATTCAGTGAAAACTAAATTTGCAGGCTGCTTGTTTACTTATGACCGCAATTGAGCGTTAGCTTGTACAGTCAGCGCATCCAGCACTTTATTGTGAGCATTGACAACTTCTTCATCCGTCAGCGTACGTTCCGGATCGAAGTAGGTTAACGAGAATGCAAGAGATTTCGTTCCTTCCTCCACATTCTTTCCTTCATACAAGTCAAACAGCTGAACTTGTTTCAATAGTTTTCCGCCCGCTCGTCGAATAATTTTCTCAAGATTTGCGGACGTTGTATCACGGTCGACAACTAACGCAATATCACGTGAAATAGACGGATAGCGTGGCACCGCTTCATATAAAAGTTCTTCTGTGGCGGTTTCCATAATCACCCGCAAATTCAATTCCATTACGTACGTTTCCTGCAAGTCCCGCTGGTTCTGTACAGTCGGGTGAACCTGACCAATGATTCCGACAGCGGTATCATCAAGCCAGACTGTTGCAGTACGGCCCGGATGCATTTGCTCCATCGCAGCTTTTGTAAATTGAATACGTTCAAGCAGTCCTAACTGTTTAAACAGTCCTTCGACGATTCCTTTCATCACGAAGAAATCAACTTTTTTCGTTTCACCTTGCCAAGCATGCTGAACCCATTTCCCTGTCAGCACTGCAGCCACATGCTCCACTTCTTTTGGCAGACCGTCTTCCTCAATCCCTAAGAATACAGATCCCGTTTCGTACAGCGCAACCGATTCATTACGGCGCGCCACGTTATACGTCGCTGCATCCAAAAGATGAGGAATCAGACTTTGACGAAGAACACTGCGCTCTTCGCTCATCGGCATAAGCAATTTTGTAACCGGCGCTGTCTCGAGCGCGAAAGCTTGTGCATCTTTCGGTGAAGAAAGTGAGTAAGTCAATGCCTGAGAAAGACCCGCTGCTTCAAGGTATCTGCGGACTATGCGGCGCTTAGACTGGTAAGGTGTCAAGCCGCCCGGTCTGCTTTCTGCTACCGGCAATGTTTTCGGGATTTCATCATATCCATACAGGCGTGCAATTTCTTCAATCATATCTTCTTTAATTTTCAGATCCTGACGTCTGGTCGGAATATCCATTACGAGCTGACCGTTGATTGCTTCAGTGGGAATTTGCAGACGTTCCATAATCGATTTCATTTCATCCATCGGAATTTTCATGCCAAGACGATTATTTACGTAATCCGGTGACAGGATAATTTTTTCTGATGACTTATCCAGCTCGTCAAATACAACTGAACCGGCAAGCACTTCCCCGCCTGCGAGCTCTGCCATTAATTGTGCAGCACGCTCCGCTGCCGCTTCCACTCGATTAGGATCCACACCTTTTTCAAAGCGTGTACTCGCATCGCTTCGCAAGCCCACTTCTTTGGATGTCTGGCGAACAGAACCAGGCGCAAAGTATGCCGATTCGATGACGACTGTTGTTGTGCCTTCGTACACTTCTGAATTCGCTCCGCCCATAACACCCGCAAGTGCTACCGGCTCTTTGCCATTTGTAATGACCAGCTGACGTTCATTCAAAGTGCGCTCAGTCTGATCAAGCGTGATCATTTTTTCATCTTTTTTTGCATGACGGACAACAATTTCTTTTGTTTCCAAGCGGTCATAGTCAAAAGCATGAAGCGGCTGGCCATATTCCATCAATACAAAGTTCGTAATGTCAACAATGTTGTTATGCGGACGAATGCCTGCTGACATCAGGGTGTTTTGCAGCCACTGCGGGGATTCCGCGACTTTGACATTCTTCACTACTTTCGCTGCATACATCGGATTATCTTCAGGCGCCTCTACAGAAAGCTTCAGCCAATCCTGCGCTTTTTCTGCAGATGCTTCGTAAGAAATCTCAGGCAGCTTGATGTCTTTTGACAAAATAGCCCCTACCTCGTACGCAACACCGAGCATACTTAATGCATCAGAACGGTTTGGCGTTAAATCAAATTCCAGGATGCGGTCATACAGTCCGAGGTGAGTCAATGCGCTGTCTCCCGCACGCACATCATTCGGCAGCACATAAATGCCTTCCGCATACGCTTTCGGAACGAGTTTCCCTTCTATGCCAAGTTCCTGCAATGAACAGATCATCCCGTTTGATTCTTCGCCGCGCAATTTTGCTTTTTTGATTTTCATTCCGCCCGGCAGCACTGCTCCAGGGCGTGCTACAATTACTTTTTGGCCTTCCGCAATATTCGGCGCTCCACAGATGATCTGTGTAATTTCGCCGCCTACATCCACCTGACAAATGTGAAGTTTATCCGCTTCCGGATGTTTCACACAATCCGTTACGTGTCCGATGACAATATTGTCCATCTCAAATGAGCGGTCAATAATACCGTCTACTTCGATGCCGGCACGCGTAATCTTTTCCGCCAAATCCTCTACGGAAAGTTCATTCCAATCTACATAGCTGCTTAACCAATTTGTTGATACTAACATCAGTATTCCTCCTTATGCCTCTGACCGGTGGAATTGTGAAATAAACCGAATGTCATTTGTATAGAAATGACGAATATCTTCCACTCCGTATTTTAACATCGCAATACGCTCAGGCCCCATGCCGAACGCAAAACCGGTAACTTCTTCCGGATTGTATCCAGCCATTTTCAGTACGTTCGGGTGCACCATTCCTGCGCCTAAAATTTCGATCCAGCCTGTTTTCTTACAAACGTTACAGCCTGAGCCGCCGCATTTGAAGCAGGAAATATCCATCTCAACGGAAGGCTCCGTAAATGGGAAGAAACTTGGACGCAAACGAATTTCACGCTCTGCTCCGAATAACTTCTTCGCCAACAGATCAAGCGTTCCTTTCAAGTCACTCATGCGGATATTTTCGCCAACGACAAGCCCTTCAATTTGTGTGAACTGATGGGAGTGTGTCGCGTCATCCGAATCACGCCGATACACTTTACCCGGGCAAATGATCTTGATCGCAGCACCGTCTTTTGCTTCCATCGTCCGCGCCTGAACAGGTGAAGTATGAGTGCGCAAAAGAATATCCTCTGTAATATAGAAGGAATCCTGCATATCCCGCGCCGGATGACCTTTTGGCAAGTTCAATGCTTCAAAGTTGTAATAATCTTTTTCCACTTCAGGACCTTCCGCAATTTCATAGCCCATACTGATAAAGAAGTCTTCGATTTCCTCGACGACGCGTGTCAGCGGATGATGATTGCCAAGTTCTACGGGGCGGCCCGGTAAAGTAACATCGATTGATTCTTTCTCCAGCTGTTCTTTGATTGCCTGCTGTTCGAGAGTTTCTTTGCGTTCTTCCAAGAAAGCCGTTACACTTTCACGGATTTCATTGACGAGCGCACCCATTTTCGGACGTTCTTCAGCCGGCAGTTTACCCATTCCTTTTAATAAATCGGTAATCGGCCCCTTTTTTCCAAGGTAGGCTACGCGTACATCATTCAGCTCTTTAACCGTATTGGATTCTTTGATTTTCAGCAGTACTTGTTCTTTCAGTTCATGCAGCTGTTCTTTCATCTTTACTAGCTCCTCTCTCCATTTCAGCAGCGGCCGCTTTTCAGTCATAAAGTTTCTGAAAAACAAAAAACTCGCCCCTATAAAAGGGACGAGGTTGAATTTCGCGGTACCACCCTGATTAGTTTGCATCAACAAAGAAGATGCAAAATCACTTGAATTGGAATAACGGTCCTTTGCCGGCACGCCTTTACATGTTTGGTCCAAGCGTGCAGCTCGCGGGGTGAACTTCGATGGAGCAGCGTTTTTCACACTTTCAGTCGTGGTGTAAAATCCCTGATAACGTGTCTTGCCATCTACTTTTCCCGGTCATCGCTGTTTCTTTGATTCGCTTTCTAGTATACCGTAAAACGATTATGCCTTCAATAGTGATCTGATCACCC
Organism: Sporosarcina sp. P33; assembly: GCF_002077155.1. GTDB lineage: Bacteria > Bacillota > Bacilli > Bacillales_A > Planococcaceae > Sporosarcina. Next base: position 413,371 of record NZ_CP015027.1, read on the forward strand.
GCGCAGTGTGTACAGCAAAATGCCTGCTGCAACAGCTACATTCAGCGATTCTGCCTGGCCGTATAAAGGAATTTTTACTACATGATCCGCCTGAGACAATAACTGCGGATCTACCCCGCTTCCTTCGTTTCCAACGAGCAGCGCAAATGAAGATTGTGCCGGCAGCTCCTTTAAAGAGACTGCTTCCTGTAAACCCGTACCGATAATCGGCGTGTCATTGCTTTTTGCACGCTCCACCCACACAGCCAGTTCTTCGCGCACGACAGGTATATGGAAATGAGAGCCTTGCGCGGAACGGACTGTTTTTGGATTGAACGGATCTGCACAGCCTTTTCCTAAAATTACCGCATCAAGTCCTGCCGCGTCTGCTGTGCGGATCATCGTCCCGATGTTTCCGGGATCCTGCACCGCATCAATTAATAAAAGGCGCTTCCACTGGCTTTGATCCGCTTCATCATATTGCGGCTGTCTGCAATAGGCAAACACTCCTTGCGTTTGTTCAGTTTCTGAAATTTCCTTTGCGACAGCGGCTGTTAATTCAATAATTGGCGCGTCCCAGTGCGGCGGAATATCGATATCTTCGCGAACCAGCAATTGAATGACCAGATCGGACTGTTTGATTGCTTCTTCTACGAGGTGAAAACCTTCGACGAGAAACTCTTTCGTCTGATCCCGTTCTTTCCTTGCCGTCACAAGTTTTTTCCAATGTTTTACTAAAGAGTTTTGAGTCGATTCAATTCGTTTATTCAAGAGGCTGTACATCCTTTTTTTCTTTTTAGTGTACCAAATCAGCGTATATTTAGCGACTTTTGTGGAAAAGATGCGACTAGAGGAGGCTGATTACAATGGATTTTCAAATACGTGATGCAATTTCAGCAAACATGACAAATAATAGCGCTGCTGACGTACGAGGTGTCATTGACGATGCCATACAGCGCGGTGAAGAACACTTATTGCCGGGACTGGGTGTCTTTTTCGAACAGCTTTGGAAGCGTGCAGACGAAAAAGAAAAAGAAGTAATGACTAATGAACTGTCACAGGCATTCGCCAAGGCACAATAAATGTACAGACCCAAAGAAAAATCCCTTCAACTGTATATTCCAGTGAAGGGATTTTGATTTTCTTGCGTATGAGCCGGTATGACAGTTACAGATGCTGGTTTGTAGTCCGTGTAAGTGTAAGTTTCCTGATAATGCTTCTCTTTTTACCGCGCGGTCAGTTTCGGCTGTAATGTTCCTTCAGCTGATCGCGTAAAGCAGCTTTCAGAAATTTCCCCACAGAAGTCTTCGGAATCTCCTTGACAAATAAAATTTCATCCGGAATCCACCAGCTGGCAAACTGCCCTTTCAGCGAGTCTTTCAGCTCCTGCTTCTTCGCTTCATCTTCCGCCACATTTTCATTCAGGACTACGCAGGCAAGCGGGCGTTCCATCCATTTCTCATGGGGTACCGCTATTACGGCCGCCTCATAGACATCCTCATGTGACATCAAAGCATTCTCCAAATCAACAGAAGAGATCCATTCTCCGCCGCTCTTAATCAAATCCTTCGTACGGTCTGTCAGTTTCAGATAGCCTTCTTCGGTCATAACTGCAATATCGCCTGTGTATAGCCAGCCGTCTTTAAACGCCTCTTCCGTTCGCTCATCCTTGTAATATTCGCTCGCAATCCAAGGGCCCCTGACAGTCAATTCGCCCATTGTCTGTCCGTCCCACGGCACTTCGCCGTTCTCATTGATCACACGGATATCAAGGCCCGGCATCACAAGACCCTGCAGCGAACGCATATCGATCCGCTCGTCCGCCGTCAAATTGTCCATCGAGGAAGTCAGTACGGATAAACTGACGAGCGGTGTTGTTTCTGTCATACCGTAGCCCACGACGAATGGAATATTGTACTTCTCTTCAAACGCATGAATCAGCCCTTTAGGTGATGCAGAGCCGCCGCATACGATGACACGCAATGACGAAATATCCCGCGGATTTTGCTGCAGCTCTTTCAGAACCGCAAGCCAGATCGTGGGTACGCCTGCTGTGATTGTCACTTTCTCACTCTCAATCAAATCGAGCAGCACAGCGGGATTAAATCCTGGGCCCGGCAATACTTGTGTAGTACCGTAAAACACACCCGCAAATGGGATCCCCCATGCATTGACGTGAAACATCGGTACAACAGCCATCGCAACATCACGTTCGCATAGCCCCATAGCGTCTGCTAACCCAAGAGCGTAACTATGCAGAACTAATCCGCGGTGTGTATAGATGACTCCTTTAGGCAGGCCTGTCGTAGCGGATGTATAACATAATCCGGCCGGAGTATTTTCATCCAGATCATTAGGGTAGTCGTATTCATCCGATGCATTTTCAAGCAGCGCTTCATAGGAATGGACGTTTTCAAGCGAAGTCTCCGGAAGCGTTTTACTGTCACTCATAATGACGAAATGCTTCACCGTCTGTAACATCGGCGCCATCTTCTCCAGATGCGGGAAAAACTCTTCATCAACCAGCAAAATTTCATCTTCTGCATGATTGATAATATAGACGATATGTTCAGGTGACAGCCGGATATTGATCATATGCAGGACGGCACCTGTACAAGGCACTGCAAAATACGCTTCGAGATGGCGGTGATGATTCCAGGCGAATGTGCCTACTTTCGTTCCATGCTCCATTCCTAATTGCGTCAGTGCATTTGACAGCTTGCGTGTCCGCTTTGCCCATTCACGATACGTAAAGCGCTGTATCGTCTGCTCCCCTGTCCGGGAAATGATCATCTTATCCGGGAAAAACCGTTCCGCCCTAGTAATAAATGTAGATAGAATCAGTGGTGTTTGCATCATATCCATCCGCTCCCTTGTAAGTGAAATCATCAATCCATTGTGCGTAATCCACGGCTTGTACGAAACGTTTCAATGAAATCTTTGCGCAGCAGGACTGGTTCTCAGGGTGTACTCTATGCGCGGTTATCTGACTATATGAATCTGCAAGTTACTTTCTGAATATAGTATACACGTTTTCAAACTATTCTGTCTACACAAAATATTGGCTGATCATTTATGCTAATTTTTGACGGGTCCAAAAGAATGCATCTACCCCTATGACGGTCAGTACAGCAAAGACGACAGACCAGATAACAAGACTGATCAGCAGCCAAAACGCTGTTCGAGATTTAGATGTGCCTAATGCAAGTGCGAGAAAGGCCGCGAGATGAGAGCCGATCAGCACAGGACCCAACAGCGCAAGTCCGGGAATGCCGTATCGCTGCCAAATACGTTCTGCACGGGCAGTGCGTTTTGATCGTGTCTTCACATCCGTTTTCTTTCTGCTTTCCCACCATTCTTTTAACTTTTGGAAAATCATAATCTCCAGCAGTATCGTCAGAGCATTTCCTGCAAAACCTGTTAGGACAGCGGCTACAGGATTCATGCCGCGCAAAATCCCGAACGGCACCGCCACCAGCACCTCAAATCCCGGTGCTGCGCCCGCAAGAAAAACCAGCAGATATGTAATCAAATAGTTCCCTCCTTCGCATTTGTATTCTAAAGTATAGCAAATGAATGAATGGCTGCGCATAAAAAAACTGCTTTCCCATCAGAAGGGAAAGCAGCGGATCCATTATAATAGAGAAGCGAGAATCGCTTTTTGTGCATGCAGACGATTGCCTGCCTGCTGGAATACGTAAGAATTGTTTCCGTCAATTACAGAAGCCGAGACTTCTTCTTCACGATGTGCCGGCAGACAGTGCAAGAACACGTAATCTTTTTTCGCATGACCAACCAGCTGATCATTAATTTGGAAATCTTTAAAGTCTATCAGGCGTTTTGCAGTTTCCTCTTCCTGTCCCATACTCGTCCATACATCGGTATAGATTGCATCTGCATCAGCGGCAGATTCCACAGGATCATATGTTGCTGTGACACTTCCGCCAGTTGAATCCGCGATGTTCTTCGCTTTTTCAAGCAAGTCCGCATTGTATTCATACCCTTTTGGTGTAGCGACAGAAACGTGCATGCCCATGTGCGCGCCCGCAATAACTAATGAATGCGCAACATTGTTGCCGTCTCCAATATAAGAAAGTTTCAACCCTTTCAGATCGCCTTTCACTTCTTTAATCGTCAGCAGATCTGCCATCGCCTGACAAGGGTGGAAAATATCCGTCAATCCATTAATCACCGGCACGGAAGTATGTTCCGCCAGCTCTTCCACCATTTTATGTGACTTCGCACGGATCATAACGCCGTCCAGGAACTCAGAAAAAACTTTTCCTGTATCTGAAACAGATTCGCCGCGCCCGATCTGCAGGTCACGCGCATTCATAAACAGGCCGTGCCCGCCTAATTGAATCATTCCCACTTCAAATGAAATTCGTGTACGGGTCGAGTTTTTCTCGAAAATCATTCCTAATGTTTTGCCTGCCAAAATATCTGAAGTTTTCCCAGCCAGTGTATCTTGTTTCATATCATAAGCCAGTTGCAGCAAATATGCGATTTCTTCACTTGAATAATCCAGTAAAGTTAAAAAGTCGCGTCCTTTTAAGCTGTCTTTTTCTAGTAACGTATTTGTTTGATTAGTCTTTACCATTTTATATTCCCCTGCCATCCATTTAAAGTATGTATGCATTAGTATACATATGTATATTTATGAAGTCAAATGAATTTTTATAACTTTTTGCATTATTACATTAAAAAAACAGCGATGCCTGTCAAGCACCGCTGCAAGGAATAAATTTTATTCAAATGTGATCGTTTTTACAGTGTCCGCATCCAGGCGCTTTACGATTTCGACAAGCAGTTTGACTGTATTCTCGAAGTCCTCCCGGTGAAGCATCGCCGCGTGGCTGTGAATGTAGCGAGTCGGAATACAGATAGCGAGTGTGGGAATTCCCGTTCCGCTTAAGTGAATGGATCCCGCATCCGTTCCTCCGCCTGACATCGTTGCGAATTGATAAGGGATGTTCAGCTCTTCGGCTGTGTCTACAACAAAATTGCGCAATCCTCTATGCGACACCATCGATGCATCGTATAGCAGGATTTGCGGTCCTTCCCCCATTGTTCCGACTGATTCTTTAGCCGTGACGCCCGGTGTATCTCCTGCAATGCCGACATCCACCGCAAAACCGATATCCGGCTGAATTTTATTCGTAGCTGTTTTTGCACCGCGCAGGCCGACTTCTTCCTGAATTGCTCCTACACTGTACAGGCGGTTCGGGTGTTTTTCCTCTTTCAGCCGCTTCATTACTTCAATTGCAATGGCACAGCCAATACGGTTATCCCATGCTTTTGCCAGCAGATAATTTTCGTTCTTCATCACGGTGAATTCGAAATACGGCACAATCATATCACCCGGCGCAACGCCCCATGAAAGCACTTCTTCTTTTGACTGAGCGCCTGCGTCGATGAACATATCTTTTATATCGACAGGCTTTTTGCGCGCTTCCGGTGTCAGGATATGCGGCGGCTTTGAACCGATGACTCCTGTAATCGTCTCACCTGAACGTGTAACGATGGACACGCGCTGCGCAAGCATGACCTGTGACCACCAGCCGCCCACTGTCTGGAAGTAAATGAAGCCCTTGTCATCTATTCGTGTCAGCATGAAGCCGACTTCGTCCAAGTGACCGGCAATCATAATCTTTGGTCCGTTTTCGTCGCCATTTTTGCTGGCAATCAGTGAGCCGAGTCCGTCGTGATCTATTTCATCTGCGTATGGTTTGATGTGCTTTGTCATAACATCACGCGCTTCACGTTCATTGCCCGGGATTCCCCGTGCGTCCGTTAATTCCTTCAGCATTTCCAATGTTTCATCCAGTTTCATAAAAATTCCGCCTCCTCATTCTGCATTTCAACGTAACCATTGTGTTTTACAGCAATTCTTTACGAATGTCAGCCGGTGATTTTGGCGACAGCAGTCCAGGTGCAATATCGTAGACTGTTTTCGCGCCAGTATCGCCTTTTTGCTGCAGCTTATAGGCAGCTCTTGCATAAGCGACCAGGACGCTGGACGTGAATTCCGGATTGCTGTCCAGTTTTAGTGAAAATTCGATCACCTGGTCGGTATGCTTTCCTGTATTCCCGCTGCGGATGACAAATCCGCCGTGAGGCATCTTCGCATGATCCCGGCGCAGCTCTTCTTCTGTAATGAAATGCACTGTGGTATCATAGTCCGCAAAATAATCCGGCATCGTCACGATTGTTTCACGAACCTGATCTTCACTCGCGCCTTCTTCAAGCACCACGTAACATTCGCGGGTATGTTTGTCTTTTGTTGAAAGCTCCGGATGTTCTCCGTTGCGTACTCGGTTTATCGCTTTTTCTGACGGTAATGTATATTGCACGCCTGCTTTTACGCCGTCCACACGCCTTACAGCATCAGAATGTCCCTGACTCAGCCCTTTCCCCCAGAACGTGTATGTTTCCCCTTCAGGAAGAATGGATTCGCCCATCAGACGATTGATTGAAAATAAACCAGGATCCCAGCCGACAGAAATGATCGCTGTTGTCCCTGCTGTCTGTGCCGCTTCGTCTACTGCGGCGAAATATTCAGGTATTTTAGCGTGCGTGTCGTAGCTGTCCACTGTTGTAAAGTGCTTTGCCAGTGCCGGTCCTTGTTCAGGAAGATCATTTTTCGATCCGCCGCATAAAATCAACACATCTATTTCATCTTTAAATGATTCGATGTCGTCCAGCTTATGAACAGGCACCTGCTCCGAAAGTAATTGCACGTCTTGCGGCTCTCTGCGTGTGAATACACCGACCAGTTTCATATCTTCGTTTTGGCTGATGGCGGATTCTACTCCGCGTCCTAAATTTCCGTATCCTGCGATTCCTACCCGAATTTCTTTTGTCAAGATGGCTCATCCCCTTTTGCTTTTTATATCCGATTCTCATTTTACCGTGTAGACTCCCAGATTGCGAACATTTCTCTCTGAGCAGTTCCGTACAATTCGTAAATATTCATGGTAAAATAGAAAGCAGTTGAATTATTTGTAAAGTAGGGATCCTTTATGCGTTTCTTTGTCTATTTGATCGTTTTCTTCTCGTTTTTTGATTTATTTTCCCAGTTGCCTGTCATCAGTCCGTTTGCAACCGGACTCGGGTCCTCCGCTTTCATTGTCGGGCTGTCCGTCGGTATTTATTCATTCGCAAATATTTTCGGTAATATCATTTCCGGCATTCTGACAGACCGGAAAGGGCCATTTTACATTCTTTTATTCGGCCTGTTCACTTCCGCCCTGTCACTGTTTGCGTACGGGTTGATTTCAGGTTCAGCTTCATTGATCGGGATTCGCTTTTTGCACGGTTTGACAGAAGGATTGATCGTACCTGCTGCGTTTACGTTTCTTGCGAATGGTTCTGAACGTTCCAAACGCGGACGGAGCGCTGCAGTTTCAGGCGCATTTGTCGGACTGGCTGCTATTTTCGGTCCTGCATACAGCGGGATTGTTTCTGTTAAAACGAGTGTCGTGACGATCATGGCGATTAACGGGGTTTTCATGCTAGTGCTGACAGTTGGAGCTATTTTGTTTTTACGCACATTCACCTACGTAAGAAAAGTCAAAACAGCTGAACAAAAAGCGGCAAATCCACTTGCATTCTTCCGTCATCCCGGAATTATCCGCGCGTTTCTCGGCGCGTTTTTCCTGATGTTCTCTCAGGGAGTATTGGCGCTGGTGCTTCCGCTCAAAGTAGAGCATCTGCAGTTTGACGCAAAAACGACGGGCATGCTCTTAAGCGTCTTCGGTCTGGTGGCTGTGCTTATCTTCGTCCTGCCCGTTAACCGGATATTTGACTTCGCCCGTCCGATGCTGACACTGGCGCTCGGTCTGCTGCTGATGAGCGGCAGTATGCTGTTCCTGTCACAGGTAGATGAGTTATCGATGATGATGCTCGCAATGATTGTCTATGGAATTGGGTTTGCTTTATTGTTTCCATCTATCAACTCGCTGCTTATTGATTCGACAGAACCTGAAACAAGAGGGAAAGCCTATGGATTTTTCTATGCGTTCTTCTCGTTTGGGGTTGTAATTGGATCAAGTGCCATTGGCGTTCTGGATTTGGAATTCCATCATGCCTTTATGCTGGCAAGTGCAATTTTATTGATCGCGGCATTTTTTACAATAATTGGGCTGCGGAAAGATACACGCCCAGCCGGACCCACGCGTTCTGTTTCATAATATACGATAAAAAAGAGCCGATTTCATCCTGTGTGATGAAATCGGCTCTTTTATGCCTGCTGTGCAGAAAATGACTGAATAATATTCAGGAATGCTTCCCCGTAACGCTCAAGCTTAGTTTCTCCTACACCTTGAACAGTCAGCAGTTCATCATTGGACAGCGGCATTTTCGCTACCATGTCGCGCAATGTCTTGTCAGAGAAAATGACAAACGGCGGCACTCCGGCTTGCTGCGCTAATTTTAGGCGCATTGCCCGTAATTCATTGAATAACGGATCGTCTTTCGCAACTACAGTTGTGACCATTTCGCCTTTGCGCCAGACTTTTACCTTTCCAAGCAGGACGTCTTTTCCATCCTCACCGACGTAAATTGTCGGGAATGGTCCGCTTTCGACTTGCAGATAGTTCTCAGATATTAAAAATTCGATAAAATCTGCCACGTCTTTCGCATTGCGCCCTTTCATCAGCCCGTATGTCGAAAGCTGATCAAAGTTACATTCTAGCAGCTTTTTATTTTTGGAGCCTGTGAGAACTTGCGCTACCATTGTCTTGCCGAAACGCTGTCCCATCCTGATGACACAGGATAGCACTTTTTGCGTATCCACGGTCACATCAAACTGCTCGCGTGTATCGGTGCAATTTCCGCAGCGGCCGCATTCTTCCGCGTCCTGCTCACCAAAATACGTGATGATATGCTTTTGCAGACAGCCTTCTGTGTGACAGTAATCAACCATCACTTGCATCTTTTTGATTTCATTGGATATACGCGAAGGATCGGGAGACTGTTCGATGAGGAAACGCTGTGTCAATACATCCTGTGAAGAAAACAGCAGGTAACAGTCACTGTCCAGTCCGTCACGCCCCGCTCTTCCGGCCTCTTGATAATAACTTTCCATATTTTTAGGCATCTGATAATGGATGACGTAACGGATATTGGATTTATCAATTCCCATTCCAAAAGCGTTCGTCGCAACCATTACACGCGCGTCTTCCATGATAAACCGGTCCTGCTGCTGCTGGCGTTCATAATCGGGTAATCCCGCATGATACTTCGCGGCTGGTATACCGCTTTTCTCCAGCATCAAATACACTTGTTCCACCGCTTTACGGGTAGCTGCGTAAATGATTCCGGATTCATTGCTGTTTTTCTTTACATAGTCTTTCACGAATTGATTGCGGTCCTGCGCTTTGACAACAGAAAACACCAGATTGTCTCGTTCAAAGCCTGTCACGACGCGGCTGACAGGCGGGATATACAGCTGCTGGCAAATGTCATCCTGAACTTCAGGTGTGGCTGTTGCCGTCAGTGCAAGGATGATCGGACGGTTGTCTAAGTAATCTAAAATACGGTGGATATTACGGTAGCTCGGCCGGAAATCATGGCCCCATTGCGAAATACAGTGCGCTTCGTCAATCGCAATCAACGGAATCGTCATTCGCTGTAATTGATTCAGGAATGATTCTGAATCCAGCCGCTCGGGCGCTACATACAACAGCTTGTACTTCCCTTCCAGTGCATTGTCCATCGTACTGAAATACTCTTCAGATGACAGCGTACTGTTAATATAAGCCGCAGGAATACCGAGCTGGTGCAATGCATCCACCTGATCCTTCATTAATGAAATTAAAGGCGAAATGACCAGGACCGTTCCTTCCATCGCCAGCGCCGGCACTTGATAACAGACCGATTTACCGCCGCCGGTCGGCATGACACACAGAGTATCATCCCCCTGCAGCACCTGATCGATTACACGCTGCTGCCCTTCCCGAAACGCTGAATAGCCAAAATACTTATCCAAAATGTCCAACGGGTTTTGAATGACCGCCACCGCCTTTCGTTAGTTTTGTCTTTTAAGATTGGAATAATAATCGTTCTTCTTCCCGGCTGTGTAATTCATTCACAACAATGAGCCCATAAAACTTCTGCATAATTTCCGGGGTTACTTTCGGATCTTCTTCGCGCAATTCTTCAATATCCTGAACCAGTAACCGCATTACATCATGATCACGTGTCAGCTGGATGATTTCCTTCTCCAGTTCAGGTTTTTCTTCTAACACTTGCTTGTAAAAGCCTTCTTCCTCTGCGTCTGCATGACTGATGACTCGTGTTTTCCAATAATCCAGTAAATGATCACATGCCTGCAGAATCATATCCGTTTCACCCTGTTCTAAACACGCAACCAAATCTTCTGTTTTCATCACGGCGCCGGACAGACCGCCTTCATGGATCGCTTTATGTGAATGAAGCTGTCTTAATGCTGGTCCTGACATACTGACCACTCCTTGTTGTTTTTCTTAAGCATAACAGAATTCGTGAAACAGTGATAGTTTCCTACAATGAAAAAAAGCCCCGCAGAAAACTTCACTGCAAGACATTCTTTATACTTTCGCAATACGGATATGACTGACCATCAGCCACGCAAGAACACACATATAGATCACAAAATACGGTGCAATAATATACGGAGCGGCGAAATAGCTCAGTGTCAGCAGCACGCCTGCAGCGGTTATCGGCAAACCATAGAACGTGCCATCAAATTCTTCTACATTATAACGGGCTAAACGGACAGCACCTGCTACAATATAAAATATTACAGCGGACACGCCGATCCACATCGTATCCGACAGCGCGGTATCATAGAGTAATATAGCAGGCGCTGCACCAAATGATATTAGATCACTGAGCGAATCGAGCTCTTTACCGAACGCCGATTCCGCGTCATAATGTCTCGCAACCATACCGTCAAAACGATCAAATAACGCCGCGAAAAAAATAAACATTAAACTCATGTGGCCGTGTCCTTTGAGCACAAGCATGATCGCGATAATTCCCAAACTTAAATTAAAGACTGTGATAATATTCGCCAATTGTAATTTCAGTTTAGTATAATCAAAATATCTGAATGAAAACAAATTATGGCCCCCTCATGTATTATTCTATTATAGTCTTAAAGCGGAAGGATGAAAAGATGAAAACACGTATTTTTAGATCATTTGTTGAATTGACCGGTTCACCGATCAGTTCTTCCTTATTGAAACGGCTGACCACATCACCGGTAAGTAAACCGCTAATCAAACCGTTTGCTTCCTTCTATCGTATTCAACTGCAGGAAGCAGAATACCCGATCAGTCACTACAATAGTTTGAATGATTTCTTTACGCGTTCATTAAAAGCGGGGAGCCGTCCTGTCGAAACAAGTGCAAATGTATTAACTTCACCGGTAGACGGTGTATTAAGCGATGCCGGAATAATAGATGAGCATCAGAAATTCACCGTAAAAGGCAAGACTTATAGTTTGACTTCACTGCTTGGCACTCCGGAAAAAGCTGCGCCCTACGTAAACGGTTATTATTATTTATTTTACCTTTCTCCTATGCATTATCATCACTTTCACTACCCCGTTTCAGGAACATTAACGAACCGCTATGCGCTTGGTTCCACTTCTTATCCTGTCAACGACCTAGGGATCCGTTTGAAGAGCGATGTGTTTTCTTCCAATCACCGGATTATTTCTGAACTTTCGACTGATTTTGGAAGAGCAGCAATTGTGAAAGTCGGCGCATTGAATGTGAATAGCATACGCATTGCAGATTCTGCAACGGATTGCGTAAAAGGACAGGATTTCGGTCATTTCGCCTTTGGATCGACCGTTATTTTATTTATCGAACCTAAAAACTCATTCAAACCAATAGAATTGCCTTTTACAGATGTTCAAGTTGGTGATAAGATCGGAGAGTGGCAATCTTAAGCAAATGAGGTTTTGAATATGGAGCACATGCAGCTATATATCGCGCAGTACGGCTATCTTTCTATATTTTTCTTTTTGGCGCTTGGTATTTTCGGCTTGCCTATGCCCGATGAATTACTTGTCGCATTTGCCGGATATTTGGCCTCATCCGGTACATTTCAGTTTGTGTTTACCATACTTTTCACAATTTCCGGCGTCATGGTCGGTACTTTGTTCACATATATGCTCGGAAGAAAAATTGGCAAGCCGCTGATTCATCGCTTCGGCAATTATTTATTCCTTACACCTATGCGCATGCAAAAAATCGAACGCTGGTTTATGACATATGGTTCGTGGACGGTAACATTCGGCTATTTTCTTCCCGGCATGCGTCATCTGATCTGCTATGTTTCAGGCATGAGCGGCATGACCATCCGGCGCTATATATTGTTTGCGATTCCAGGCGTAATTGTCTCTACTACAGCCTGCGTATTGCTCGGCTATTTCATCAAGTTTCCTTTTTTCTAAATAAAAGTAAAACAGGCATGCCGGCTTCCACACCTGCCATCATGACAAATTAAACATACTGGGACATAATATGAAAAAAGCGTAAAGGAGTTCCCTTACGCATTTTTATGTCTATTTTTTAATAAATACTTTGCAAAGCATTTGAGTGGACCGGAGCGGAAAAAGGCCGACTCCTGCGGGATTTAGCGCGAATGTTGAGACCCCGCAGGAGCGCCAGCGACGAGGAGGCTCAAGCGCGCCCCGCGGAAAGCGTGCCTTTTGGAGCGCAGGGGAACGGACTTTATTTTTAGTTTTGTCCCGCCTTTCAGACAGTTACATTCCTTGATCCAACGCGTACAGCTGACGATACCGCTCATTCTCAGCCAGTAATTCTTCATGGGTTCCCTCCATTACGATTTCCCCATTATCCATGAAAATGATGCGATCCATTTTTTCCATCCCCATTAAATGGTGTGTAATCCAAATCACTGTATTGTTCTGCAGTGACTGATGGAGCGTTTCAACCAGTGAATACTCTGTTACGGGATCGAGCCCTACAGTCGGTTCATCTAAAATCACAACAGGCGTTTGTTTCAATAAAATTCTTGCCAATGCGATTCGCTGGCGCTCACCGCCTGAAAAACGCTGGCCAGTTTCCTCCATTTGCGTCTTCAAACCTTCAGGCAATGTTTCGAGATATTCATATAAACCTACTTGCTCCGCTGCGCGCTCCACGTCTTCTGCTGTGGCGGCCGCATTGCCGAGCTTTACATTATTTTCAACGGATGTGGCAAAGAGATACGGCTTTTGATTCAATACACTCATAATCTCATAAATAGTATCCCCATACCGGTCAGTCGGCTGATGATTCACTCGGACCTGACCGCTTGAAGGAGCAATCGTCCCGAGCAATAATTGAATCAGCGTGGACTTACCTGCCCCGCTCTTGCCAAGCACCGCCACTTTTTCACCGGGCCGTACAGTTAATAAGAGATTCTGCACAGCGTTGTTCTCTTGTCCTTCATAACGGTAACTGACACGATCCAGTTCAATATATACGGGATCGTTTGCTTTGTATTCAGCCGTCTGTTCCTCGTGTTCTGCGCGGTACTGATGAATCTTGTCGATTCGCTGCAAAGAAGCTTCATAAGCCGGCAGCCGCTCAATAGCGTGCGAAACAGGCAGCAGCCCTTCCAAAATCGGCAAAGTCACCAATGTGAATGCTGCGATATACGTTGGCATCAGCGAACCTGCCGCTGCCTGCTGACCTGCCCACATACCGACGATGATTACAAGCAGACCAGAAAACAGCTGCAGCTGCAAGGTGCGGGACTGCTGCCAGTAAGCCAGTTTTTTATCAATTTCATGGCTGGCGTGACTTTCTTGCTGAAATGAAGAAAGAAATTGCTCCTTCCGGCCGCTGATCATCCAGTCGCGCAAACCGAAAATGCCTTCTGTCAGCGTATTATACAGCTGACTGTGCAGCTTTTTTGACTGCTGCTGATTTTTCTTCATTATATAAAGTGAGACCATCGGATAAACCAACGTCACAACAGCCAATAACACCGCCATCAAGAGCGCAAATTTCCAGTCATACACCGCGAGGACAATGACAGAAAAACTGTACAGAAACAGTCCAATGACCGTTGGAAACAGCGTCCTTATATAGACGTCCTGTAAATGTTCAATGTCGTCAGCCAGTGTTCCGAGCAGATCTCCTGTCTGAAAACGGGAGCGTATGAATAATGCCTGCGGCTCCAGCACGTGATAGAGTCCGACCCGCATATCTGCAATAATTTTCAAAACGGCATTATGACCAAGCAAACGCTCTACGTAACGCAGAACGGCTCTCGATATCCCAAATGTGCGGACCGCAACGACCGGAATATAGACGAGCAAAATGGTTTCGGGCCGTTCAGATGTGCGTGAAATTAAATAACCGGATGTGAACGTCAGCATCGCTGCTGAAAGGATAGTCAACGTCCCCAGCAGTATGGTCGACAGGACAGTCCGATTATATTTTCGGGCATAAGGAAGTATATATTGCTTGTACAAGTTCATACAGCGTGCCCCCTCCCTCGTGCTTCAAGTAAACGGCAATAGGCGCCATCTGAGTGAAGCAGCTCTTCATGGGTCCCTGTTTCCACTACTTTGCCGCTGTCCAGCACGATAATTGTATCCATTTCCTGCATCCAGTGGATACGGTGCGTGGCGAAGACAACCAGCTTATCTTCCAGCAGCGGTATGATCATCTGTTTTAATTCATGCTCCGTTTCAATATCCAAATGGGCAGTCGGTTCATCAAATAATAAAACTTGACGGCGCTGAAGCAATGAGCGTGCCAGGGCTACCCGCTGCTCTTCTCCTCCGCTCAATACACGGCCACCGGCGCCGATCCGTTCTTCATAGCCAGCAGGGAATGTCTTGATTAATTCATCCAATCCAACCCGTTCCGCAGCTTCGCGCACTTCACTTTCAGACGCATCCGGTTCGTAAAATCGGATGTTTTCCAGTACCGTATCCGGGAAAATCGTCGGATGCTGCGGTATATAGGCAATTTGATTTTGCCAGCCGGCAGCGGCCAGATGCGGCAGCTTTTGCCCGTCAAGCACACAGTGTCCGTCAGTCGGCAATGTAAAGCCCGACAAGACATCGATCAGCGTGGACTTGCCTGCACCCGAGTGGCCGATGACGCCTATTTTACTGAAACCATGTAATTGCAGATTCAACCCTTCAAAGATCGTTTGCTCATCTGTCTTGACTTCAACGCCGCGCAATTCCAAAGTAGAGCCGGAATTCCAAGCTGCCGCCGGTGAATCAACTGCCGGCTGATCAGGCGATGGTTCTTCCAGTATTTTGTGAATTTGCATACTGGCATCCTTGCCGTCCGCAGTTGCGTGGAAATCATTCCCGAGCTCCCGGACAGGCGAGAAATATTCAGGCGCCAAAATTAATATAGCGAGCGAAGGTTCCAGCAGCATCTGTCCATTAATTAAGCGTAATCCAAGCTCTACCGCCACCACTGCCACGGATAAACTGGCAAAAAAGTCAAGTGAAAACGAGGACAGAAACGCATAGCGCAAAGAACGGTTGGTGGCGATCCGGTATTTATCACTGACTGTTGCTATAGATTGCTCATGAGCACGGCTGCGGCCGAGATATTTCAACGTGACAATCCCGCGCAGAGAGTCCACAAAATGCCGCGACAATAATCGGTACGTATCCATCTGTTCATCGATTTTCTTTTGGGAAACCAATCCGATCAAAATGAGAAATACAATCAGAATCGGCAAGACCACAATCAGTGTAACAGCGGACATGATATCCAATGTAAATACATACAGGACAATGACGAATGGCACGATAGCCATCGACAGCGTGCGCGGTATAAGCAATTCCAGGTACTTTCTGAACTTCGGCACCCCTTCCAGGCCAAGTGTCACCAAATGGCCCGAACCGTATTTCCCGACAGCCCGCGGCCCCAGATCAAAGATTTTTTTCAGTAATTGCTGTTCATATTCTTTTGCTGTCTGATCCGCGAAGCGATAGGCCATTCGTTCTTTTGCCCATTGGAAGAAATGACGCAGACTATTCGCTGCGATAAAAACCACAAATGACCGAAGTGCTTCACTCCAGTCTGCGCCTTGGAACAACTGTGTAATCGCTTTTGCTAAGTAGATTGCCTGAAAAACAATGGCGATTGACTGAACTGCAGTAAGCAGTCCAATCAATGCCATCACTCGTTTACTTCCTTTGTATTGAAGCAAGTATTTATCCATTAGTATTCTAGATGCTCCTTATCACCTGTCAACCGTTTACGGAACACATAATAACTCCAGATTGTATACGCCAAAACGATTGGCACCATAGTAAATGCTACGATCGTCATGATTTTCAATGAATAATCACCCGAAGCTGCATCGGCAATTGACATATTAAATGCAGGATCTATAGTACTGATCATCACATTTGGGAATAAAGCGATGAAAAAGCTTGCCATAATAATAATCAGCACTAACCCAGTCATCGTAAAGCTGAACCCTTCCCGCTTTTTCTTTAAGAAGAAGAATAGCAAACCATACAGCACAATTGCCAAACTGTATAATGGAACCAGAATAGCTCCGTGATCTGCGAATGCATTTGTATCCGCATACGTAAATACCATAAACAGGATGAGGAAACTACCTGCCAAAGCATACACTTTACGTGCAGCAGCATTTGCCCGGCTGCGTAACTCCCCTTCTGTTTTCAGACTGATGAACAGCAGACCATGCAAGTACGTTAACACGACGAACGCCAGGCCGCCGATTACTGTATATACATTGACGAAATCAGTAAAGCCTGCGTACATATTCATATCCGCGTCAATCGGCAGACCTTGAATTAAACTGGTGAAAAATACACCAAACAAAAATGGCGGCAAGATGCTTCCGATGAAAATCGCCCAATCCCACGTCTTAACCCATGTTTCCGAGTCACCTTTCCCGCGAAATTCAAATGCCACCCCTCTGATGATGAACGCCAGCAGCAGCACGACAAACGGCAGATAATATCCGCTGAACACCGTCGCATACCAGTGCGGGAATGCGGCAAACATCGCACCGCCCGCAGTTATCAGCCATACTTCATTGGCATCCCAAACAGGTCCGATCGTATTGATGATGACCCGTTTTTCCAAATCATTTCTTGCTAAAAACTTCGTGCTCATTCCGACACCAAAGTCGAAGCCTTCCAGAAAGATGAATCCCGTAAATAGGACTGCGATTAATATAAACCAAATATCACTTAACGGCATGTCCCGCACCTCCTGTTTCAAACGGATCTGTTGCCGATACATCCTTTACAGGCCGCTCTTCCGGACCGCGCTGGATGAATTTCACAAACAATACGACCATGATAATACCGAGGATCGTATAAATCGCAGAGAAGGAAATAAGTGAAAACAGAATCTGACCGGCCGATACGTTCGGCGATATGCCGTCTGCTGTCTTCATCAAACCGTTTACCACCCAAGGCTGACGTCCCATTTCCGACATAATCCATCCGAATGAATTCCCGATGAACGGCAGGAAGATTCCGGCTATCAGGAGACGGAGGAACCAAACGGATTCTGTGATTTTCTTGCGGTACATAAGCAGCAGACCGAGCGCTGCCAGCCCAAGCAATGTGCCGCCTGTTACCACCATGATGCGGAAACTCCAGAATGTTGTTTTAACTGGCGGTATATAACTGCCTTCCCCGTGTTTTTCTATCATTTGCTGTTCAAGCGCGTTCATCCCCTGTACTTTCCCTTTGAACTCGCTGTATGTTAAATAGCTCAGCATGTAAGGAATATCGATACGCCCTGTTGTTTCACGATTTTCCACGTCAATCTTCGCAAACAGTGTCCAGGCAGCCGGATCACCGCTGTCTTCCCACAGCCCTTCTGCCGCCGCCATTTTCATTGGCTGTTCGTGCATTAAGTATTGAGCTTGGGAGTGACCTGAAAATGCAATTCCTAACCCTGACAGCATACCGACAACCAATGAAATCGCCAGGGACTTCTTAAAGAATTCAACTTTTCGTTTCTTAATCAAATACCAGGCGCTGACACCCACTACGAAAAATGCGCCCGTTGCGAAACTTCCGAACACAGTGTGCGGGAATGCAACCCATAGCTTTTCATTTGTCAGAACTGCTATAAAGTCATTCATTTCGGCACGGCCATTTTGTAACACATAGCCTGTCGGATTTTGCATGAAGGAGTTGGCAGCCAATATCCAAAATGCAGACATTATCGTTCCGATAGAGACTAACCATATACAGGCTAAGTGCAGTTTTTTCGGCAGTTTATTCCATCCGAAAATCCAGATTCCGATAAACGTAGATTCGAGGAAAAACGCAAGCAACGCTTCCACAGCCAAAGGGGCGCCAAATATATCCCCTACGAATCTGGAGTAAGCTGACCAGTTCATTCCGAATTGAAACTCTTGAATAATACCGGTCACTACGCCAATTGCGAAGTTAATAAGAAAGAACACACTCCAGAATTTCGTCATTTTAAGGTACATTTCATCTTTTTTGACGACATACATCGTCTGCATAATTGCAATGATCAATGCCAATCCGATCGACAGCGGAACAAAAATGAAATGAAATAAGGTGGTAGATGCGAATTGGATTCTAGCTAATAAGACTTCTTCCAGCATTTTTGATGATCTCCTTTCGATCTTTGCTTCTACATCTAGGATAGCGCACAGCAAAAAATAGTTCGTGAACTATGTACGATATTCCTGTTACAAACCTGCGAACTTATGTCAAAATTGTCTATAAGTTATGGCGGCTTTGTAACAATGCTCAGAAAATACAAATTGGCTGGATTTTGTTGGGTATTGGGGGGAATTATGCAGCCATGTACTGGCGCTTTCTCGCTGTCAGGCTACTCTTCTTTTAGGTGCGGCTAGGGGGTATGGGTGATTTTCAGAGTTTGCAAATCATATAGTGTGAAGTTCTTACGTTTACAGAGTATTTTTGCCGGAAGGTTTTGGAGAAGATGTGTGAGGAGAAGGACCATGCTGACCGCCCGCCCTATCATTACTAGAAGTCGCATGTCTTTCACATAAGGCAGAAAAAGAACGCAAAACAAATAAACGGCCTGCTTCTAGTAAACAGAAGCAGGCCGAAGCATTTAGATTTCATCGATCACTTTCATAATCTCCACATAATCAGGATGTGCTTTATGAAGATATATAATGAAGTGATCTATTCTTTTTACAGCAAGCTTTTCAACTTTACTGCCGACATAAACCGTAAGTTCACCAGTCTCATCCAGTTCCTGAAGACGCTGATCAGACGCGTCCAGTTTGTACAAGTGCAGCGGAAGTAAAGGTTCCCCGTTTATAGTTAACGCCATGCCGCTTTCCGCACGAAACATATCAATTGCTGCTTCTTCAGGTTCGCCGACAGTAAACCCTTTTGCCTTGAGATTTTCCACTGCCTTCTGATACAGCACTTCATCTGTAACGGAAGGAATTTGCACGGATTCTTCTTCAGGCATTTCCTGCACTTTATCCTGCGACTTTTCTGGCGCTGGTGTTTCTTCATCCTTATTACACGCAGCCAATGCCAGCGACAGACAAGTAAGTACAGCTGCATATAAAAACCATTTTTTCATAACTCTCATTGATTGATATCCTTTCCGGTAAAACAAATTCTATCATTATTATACATGATTTTTATATTTTAGCGCGATGCAGAACCTATTTCTAGACAAATCCACTTCGACAAATTACGATATGATTACAGTAATTAATAAACTTTATTTAAATGTATTAATTACTATTTAATAATCATTATAAATAACACTTTTAATTTCTGTTAGCGTCTGGTATAATTGTATTTGTAGTTAACAATCGAACGAAGAAGGAGGAATTTTCAATGACTATTAATGAGAACAATTCTCAAAAGAGAAAATTAACAACCGCTGCCGGTGCTCCTGTAGTTGATAATCAAAACTCTATGTCTGCCGGTCCAAGAGGTCCTTTGCTGCTGCAAGACGTGTGGCTGCTGGAAAAGTTGGCACATTTTGACCGTGAAGTTATTCCTGAACGCAGAATGCACGCAAAAGGTTCAGGTGCTTACGGCACATTCACTGTTACGCATGATATTACGAAGTATACGAAAGCAAAGCTATTTTCAGAGATTGGCAAAAAGACCGAGATGTTTGCACGATTCTCCACAGTTGCCGGCGAACGCGGCGCTGCTGATGCAGAACGTGATATCCGCGGATTTGCTTTAAAATTCTATACTGAGGAAGGTAACTGGGATTTAGTCGGCAACAACACACCTGTATTCTTCTTCCGTGATCCGCTCCAGTTCCCTGACTTGAATCACGCAGTAAAACGAGATCCCCGCACAAACTTGCGGAGCCCGAAAAACAACTGGGATTTCTGGACATCTCTTCCTGAAGCACTTCACCAAATCACGATTCTGATGAGTGACCGCGGTATTCCAAGATCTTACCGCGAAATGCATGGTTTCGGCAGCCATACGTTCAGTATGATCAATGAAAATAATGAACGTCACTGGGTCAAGTTTCACTTCCGTTCCCAACAAGGGATTCATAATTTAACAGATGAAGAATCTGCAGCAACGATTGCGACAGACCGTGAAAGTTCACAGCGCGATCTTCTGTCGAATATCGATGATGGCAATTTCCCTAAATGGAAAATGTATATCCAGGTAATGACAGAAGAACAGGCGATGGAAATGCCGTATAATCCATTTGATTTAACAAAAGTCTGGTATAAAAAAGATTTCCCATTAATTGAAGTCGGCGAATTTGAATTAAACCGCAATCCTGAAAACTATTTTGCAGAAGTGGAGCAGGCCGCATTCACGCCGGCAGCTATCGTACCGGGGATCGGATTCTCTCCTGACAAAATGCTGCAAGGACGTTTATTCTCTTACGGCGATGCACAGCGTTATCGTTTAGGCGTCAATCATCACCAAATTCCGGTCAACGCACCAAAATGTCCGTTCCATAGTTTCCACCGTGACGGCGCAATGCGTGTAGACGGCAATTTGGGCGCTACGACACACTACGAGCCAAACAGCTACGGCGAATGGCAGGAACAGCCAGACTTCAAAGAGCCGCCACTAAAAATACACGGCGACGCGGACAACTGGAACTTCCGTGAAGACGATGATGATTACTTTACACAGCCGGGTAAACTGTTCAATATACTCAGCAGTGATGAACAGCAGCGTCTGTTTGATAATACGGCACGTAATATGGGCGATGCACCAAGAGAAATCAAAATCAAACATATCCGCCACTGCTACCTTGCTGATCCAAAATACGGTGAAGGCGTAGCGAAAGCACTGGATATCCCGATGGAAGAAGTAGATATTGAAAATACAACGACCATTATCGAATAAACTCAAAAGCCGCTTGGAAAATTTCCCAAGCGGCTTTTTCGTTATGCCTGATCCCCAACGGCATTCAATATGTTGGCAATGATCAATCCTAAAATAATCGCGATAATACTCATTACATACGGCGTGCCGCTTTCCGGGATTCCAGGAAAAATAACGAAAACGGAACCAAGAATCAGCCCGATGATGACGGCAAACATTCCCGTACGGAAATGTGACAGCAAATAGCGGATCACTTTACTGCTGACTACAAAACCAACTGCAATTCCTGCACCTGTTGCGATAATAATGGGGATATTAAAGTTAGAAATAGCGGTGATGACAGTTGTATACACCCCTAGCAGCAGCAATACAAATGACCCGCTGACACCCGGCAGCAGCATTGCCATACTGCCGGCCCATCCGGAAAAGAATAAGATAACAGCTGTTTTAGCCGTCAGATGCGTGATCGTAAGCGGGTCAGCCGGCTTAATGAAAACAGTCGAAGCTAAAGCAGCCGCCACTATGAGAATCAGCACAAAATGACGAAATGCAAAGTTCGTCCTTAATCCTGCCTGTTTGGATACAAACGGAATCACACCGATAATTAATCCTAAAAAGAAAAATTGTGTAGGTTCATGATAATGCTTCAGCAAATACGAAATGACTTTACTGAATAAAATAATCGTTGCCCCCATCCCGATCGCCAAGGGAATAAGGAAGCCAATGTGTTTCTTCCAGTCTTTACTGAAAAATCCGCTGATTGAACTGAGCAGCTGATCGTATATCCCTAAAATAAAAGCAATTGTTCCGCCACTTACGCCCGGGATCAGATCACTGATTCCCATTAAAAAACCGCGATATAAATTTCTCCATTCCATGCCTGTTGTTCCTCCAATGATTTCATTCCGTATAGTATATCACGCTGCCCTCTGCTGCTGACAGTGTATAACCTTTCCTTTTACTGCTTGCTCCATCTGTTTGAACAGTATATGAACAGCTCCATATAAATAGGACTGCGCAAAACAAAAGTTGTTCCATTGTTCGCTGAAACAATGAAACAACTTCACTTTAATAACTCTCTAATTCAGATACCGTCACAAATTTATATCCCTGTGATTTCAATGATTCAAGTATAGCTTCCAGACCATCCGCTGTTGACTTATGAATGTCATGCATTAAGATGATACTGCCGTTTCTGCTGTCCTTTTGGACGTGTTCAAGCATTAATTCGGGGTCATGGTGATCCCAATCCAGTGTATCGAGATTCCATAAGACGACAGGCAATTTTGTGCTCTCTCTCACCCGATTATCGACTGCGCCATAAGGCGGTCTGAAAACCGTGGCAGGTTTTCCTATCACTTCCCATATTATCTCTGATGTATCATGAACTTCCGATTGTAATTCATCATCCGTAACGTCAGTCAATGATGGATGGTTCCAAGAGTGGTTACCGATTTCATGGCCTGCATCAGCTACTTCTTTCGCAATGGACGGATATAGATTAACACGATTACCGAGCATGAAGAAAGTT
This sequence comes from Sporosarcina sp. P33, assembly GCF_002077155.1. Lineage (GTDB taxonomy): Bacteria > Bacillota > Bacilli > Bacillales_A > Planococcaceae > Sporosarcina. Next base: position 436,206 of record NZ_CP015027.1, read on the forward strand.
GCTTTAGCATCATATTTTTCGAGTATATTCAAGATTTTCATTGTATAGTTTGGATCTGGGCCATCGTCAAACGTCAAAGCAATCTTTTTATCTTTGTTCTCTTGCGTTGAAGATACTTGGAACTCTTTCGCTAAAAATGGGTTTAATTTTTCAAGCGGAATTTCCACTGTCGCAGGCCCCGCCTGTCTTTTCGTGAATTCACCCGTTCCGAAATACACTACCAATGCATCATCTGTTAAAGCAAAATTACGATAGTTTACCCACATCGGTTCAGTTGGCTGCCATACACTGTCTCTTATCAAATCGTCTTTAAGTGCAGGACTGTGATAAATTTCTTCGCGCACTACATGGGCTATCCGCTTCAATTTCTCCAAGTTCTGATCCGCTATATCACGCATCATTAGTTCCTTCCCTGTTTCCGGATTAATGTGGAATGTTTTGATCTCTGTATGGCTTTCTTTGTCTGCAAAATAGGTTGTGGCCTGCATGACAAATGAATAATTTCCGGACAGATGCTGAAGTGTCTCAAAAGAAACAGCCAATTTAGTGACTTTGTGTTCGCTGTTCTGCACTTCGTCCGAATAACGCGTTTTTACTTTTTCAATATGATCCATTACACGCTTATTGAATGTTTCATACTCTGTCTCAGGATATTCGATAATAAACGGACCTGCTGAATCATTTTGTTTTTCGGTTACGATTTTAATGCCAGGAAATGCAGATGTACTGGATTCCACTGACACTTCCTGTGTTGGTGCAGGTATGATTTCCTCTGTTGCGTGCTGCTCAGTTTCGGTACTTGCATTATTTTTCATGACGTTCACGATTAAGAATAGAGTGACCGCGGTCATCGTGATGATTGTAATTAACAATGCGCGATCAATCCATTGTGAACGGCGTTTTTTATCTTTAACGTTCATGGAAAGACTCCTTTAGTGCACACCGCTCTAATAGGCTCTGCACGTTTCACCATTCTTATGTCCTTTTGCCTTGTTTATGATATGCAATTTTCATGCCGCATATCTATCCATTCTGTGAATGGCTTCCCAAACAATGGACATTTTTCTATCTACTAGTATACAACAAAATCAAGCTTTCACAACAATATGGCCAACTCTTCCCTTCCCTTTTTTTCTTTAGGATGAATAAATACAGCACAGTTATCCTTTTCCGGTAAATGAAAATATGCTATACTATTTTGGGCCCGAATTTTGCAACTTCGAGCTGAAGGGAATCATTTTCCTTTTGTACACACCGATCTCGGCTGTTGTCTACTGCAAAGATTAAACAGAAGGCGGTAATTTACATGGAACAGAAGAACTATCGAGTATTATTGTTTTACAAATATGTCACGATTGAGGAGCCCGAAGAGTTCGCAGCTTCACACTTGGCATTTTGTAAAGAAACAGGATTAAAAGGACGAATTCTTGTGGGAGAAGAAGGTATTAACGGAACTTGTTCAGGTACGATTGAACAAACTGATGCCTACATGGAACATATGAAAGCAGATCCCCGCTTCGCTGACATTTGGTTTAAGATTGACGAAACAGATGGACATGCCTTCAAAAAAATGCACGTTCGTCACCGTCCGGAAATCGTCAACCTCAGCCTGGCTGAAGACGTGAATCCTTTGGAACTGACGGGCGAATATTTGGAGCCTGAACAGTTTTTACAGCAAATGCAAGAGGAGAATACTGTCATATTAGACGCACGGAATGATTATGAATATGATTTAGGACATTTCCGGGGGGCAATTCGTCCGGATATTGAAAACTTCCGTGATCTTCCGCAATGGGTAACTGAAAACAAAGATAAGCTCGAAGGCAAGAAAATTTTGGCTTACTGCACAGGCGGTATTCGCTGTGAAAAATTCACAGGCTGGCTGAAGCGCGAAGGTTTTGAAGATGTGGCACATTTACACGGCGGAATTGTTTCGTACGGTAAAGATCCAAAAGCAAAAGGTCAGTTATGGGATGGCCAGTGCTACGTGTTTGACGAGCGTATTGCGGTTCCCATCAACCAAGTGGAGCATGTAATCGTCGGCCGCGATCATTTCGACGGCACACCTTGTGAGCGTTATGTAAACTGCGCGAATCCGGAGTGCAATGCGAAGATCTTATGTTCTGAAGAGAACGAGCACCTCTATATGCGCAGCTGTTCAGACGATTGCCGCACCCATCCCCGCAACCGCTATTTCGTTGAGCACGATATGACAGTTGCTGAGTATGATGAACGTCTTGCTAAAATTGAAGCGTTGCGTGAAAATGAAACCATTTCACAATAAAACAAGAGGATGCTCTTTGAAGTGTACATCATACTTCAAAGGCATCCTTTTTCTTGTGTTTTTAAGTGAATCGTATGGTTGACACCCGCTCACCCAAACTTCCCCGTAATATAATCTTTCGTTTCAGGGAATGCCGGTGAAGTAAAAATGTTAGCTGCAGGACCATATTCTTTTACTTCTCCGTTAAGGAAAAATGCGGTGAAATCAGAAATTCTGGCTGCCTGCTGCATATTATGCGTGACAATAATAATTGTGTACTGCTCTTTCAGCTTTTTGATCAACTCTTCAACTTTTCCGGTAGAGATCGGGTCTAATGCAGAGGTAGGTTCATCCATCAATAATATTTCAGGTTTAGTCGCAAGTGTCCTGGCAATAGTCAGCCGCTGCTGCTGTCCGCCTGACAGACCTCCGGCAGGTTTATCCAGCTGATCTTTCACCTCATCCCATAAAGCTGCAGCACGCAGATTCATTTCTACAATCTCATCCAGCACTTTTTTATTGTTCTCCCCTTGAATTCGCGGACCGTAGGCAATGTTTTCATAAATCGAAAAAGGAAAAACGGATGCATGCTGGAAGACCATCCCTACTTTCTTTCGCAGCTCGACGGGATCAATAGAAGAATCTAATATATTTTCCTCTCCAATCCAAACAGCTCCTTCTGCCCGTACTCCGGGAATTAGATCATTCATGCGGTTGATGATCCGTAAAAAGGTCGATTTGCCGCATCCAGACGGTCCAATGAGCGCTGTGATTTGTTTCTCTTCAAACTGGAGATTAATATTTTTCAGTGCATGATGGGAATCATAGTAGAATTGCAGATTTTCCGTCTGAATCACTGACCGCTTCATCGTTTTCGTTTGCCTCATAACAGCTCTCTCCTATCCGATTCGTCCATTTATATAATGGGAAGTTTGTTCATAATGCGGATGATTAAATATCTGTTCGGTCTGTCCATGTTCAATCACACGCCCCATATAAAAGTACGCCGTTTCATCCGAAATCCTTGCTGCCTGCTGCATATTATGAGTCACGATGATAATTGTATAGTCTTTTTTCAATTGGGATATCAATTCCTCAATTTTTGCTGTAGATACTGGATCGAGTGCGGACGCAGGTTCGTCCAATAATAATACGCTCGGTTTCATTGCAAGCGCTCTTGCGATACAAAGGCGCTGTTGCTGACCGCCTGATAAACGCAAGGCGGATGTATGTAAATGATCTTTCACTTCGTCCCATAGAGCGGCTTTCTTCAAGCTATCTTCCACAATCTCATCCAGTTCCGACTGTTTTTTCACACCATGCCGCATAGGCCCAGATGCCACATTCTTAAATATGGATTTGGCGAACGGCACCGGCCGCTGAAATACCATGCCAATCTGTTTGCGGACTTCAAGTAAGTTGACATACGGAGAATGAAGTTCTGCGCCTTCATAATAAATTTCCCCTTCTGTACGGCAATCATCAATGCCTTCGTTCATCCGATTAATAGAACGTAAAAATGTTGATTTTCCACATCCCGATGGACCGATCAACGCAGTCACGGATTGTTTAGGAAATATCAGACTCACTTGATCGACAGCGCGATGTTTACCATAATAGACGGACAGCTTATTTGTTTGAAGTACAGAACTGAATTGAATATTTGGACTGTCCGCTGCTTTCGACGGGTTGGTTTTCATTCCGGCTGGCTGTAAAGCAACTGATTGCATGGGAATCCTCCTCTTAATTTGCACTCATTTTTTTACACAATAAACTTCCGATAATACGTGATGTGATATTAAAAAATAAAATCGAAATGATCAGCAAAGCTGCTGCACCATCAGAGACAGCAGCTGCATCCGGCATAATACCTTCTCCATTAATCTTCCAAATATGAACAGCCATCGTTTCAGCCGGTCTGAATGGATTCAGTGGAGAAGTTGCAGACAGCGGATTCCAATTGGTGAAGTCTATAATCGGTGTACTCATTCCGGCTGTATAAATCAGTGCAGCCGCTTCACCAAATACACGGCCAGATGCCAGAATAACACCCGTTACGATACCAGGCAGAGCGGCAGGAAGTACGATTGTCGTAATCGTTTCCCAACTTGAAAAACCGAGCGCCCAGCCTGCCTCGCGCTGTGATTTCGGCACGTTAGTAATCGACTGTTCCACAACCCGAACAAGTAATGGCAGATTAAATACCGATAGTGTAAAGGCACCTGATAAAATCGAAAAACCCCAGTCCATATACAAAACGAAAAATAGAAAGCCGAACAATCCTACGACTATGGAAGGCAGAGAAGACAGCACTTCAATCAGTACACGAATACAGCGGATTGTCCAATGATCTTTCGCATATTCCGCTAAATAAATCCCCGCACCGATAGCAATCGGTATAGAAATCATCAGTGTCAATACAAGTAAATAAAAGGAATTGAACAGCTGAGGCCCCACTCCCCCGCCTTCTTTAAAAACTTGTGGAGGAGAGGTAATGAACTGCCAGCTAAGCTGCGGAATCCCTCTTACAAAAACAAATCCGAGCAGCCCGGCTAAAATGGTGATAATGATGCCCACTATACAATATAACCCTGCCGTTGCCAGTTGATCTTTCATCTTGGCGGACATTATCGCACTCTCCCCTTTCCAGCCACTCGGACAGTGATTGTAAAAATTAGGGACATGATTAACAGCACAAGCGCTAAGGACCAGAGTGCATTATTTTCCACTTGTCCCATAACGGTATAGCCCATTCCCATCGTTAAGATACTCGTTACAGTAGATGCTGGTTCAAACAGTGAATGCGGAATCACAGAGGCGTTCCCAATGACCATCTGTACAGCCAGTGCTTCGCCGAATGCGCGGGCCATACCAAAAATTACGGCCATCATCAGACCAGGCTTCGCTGTTTTTAATACGACTTTGCAGATCATTTGCCACCTGGTTGAGCCCAGTGCCAACGATGCTTCCCGTAACGAGCGGGGAACCGACTGAATAGCATCCAGCGCCAGACTCGTGACTGTCGGTAAAATCATGACAGACAACACAATAGTGCCCGCTGCAATTCCGAAGCCGCTGCCTGGAAACATATTACGTAAAAATGGAACAACCGCGCTTAATCCTATAAATCCATAGACAACAGAAGGAATTCCTACTAACAGCTCAATCACCGGCTGCATAATTCTTTTTCCGCCACGGGGTGCAATCTCGCTCATAAATATTGCAGCGCCGATCGCAAGTGGTCCCGAAATCAGAGCAGACAGTCCAGTGACAGCCAGTGAACCTAATAAAAATGGCAGCGCCCCAATAATGGGCTTACCGAAGGAATTTACTTCCGCCGGGTTCCAAGCTGTGCCAGTAAAAAAATCTTTCACACTGCCGTCATTTGTAATGAATGTTGCCAGTCCTTTTGAAAACACCAGAAACAGTATTGCTGCTGTGATGGCTGCCGTAAGGGCAACAGAGAGGAATGTTATCCATTTGCCTATTCGTCCCGTGCGTATTTTACCGCTTTTTTTATATAATGGATGTTCCATCTCTTTCATCATTTTAGCCATCATCTGCACTCCTTTCAAACTCGCAGAAATTGATTGGATATGATCATTTTTTCATGATTGATCCTTCCGCATCCCGTTCCACCTTCATACCTGTTACTGGCAAGTAATCCATTTCAACAAGCAATGTTTCCTGTATTTCATCTGACAGTATATAGTCAATCAATTCTTTAGCCAGGCCTGTTGCTTCGCCATTTGTATACATATGCTGATACGCCCATATTTCCCATTCGTTCGATTCGACATTTTTACGGTTAGGTGTCACACCGTTAACTTGCAGAGCTGTGGTTGTTTCGTCGAAATAGGAGAATGCTAAGTAGCTGATCGCCCCCGGTGTCTCACTGACAATCTTGCGTACCGTGCCAGATGAATCTCGCTCCTGCGCATCGATTGGTTCTTTCCCCTGCAAAGCAAATGCTTCAAAAGTTGCGCGTGTCCCGGACCCTTTTGCACGATTGATGACAATGATTTCCTGATCAATTCCGCCAAGCTCTTTCCAGTTTTTAATTTTTCCTGTAAAGATACCAATTAATTCTTCAGTTGTGATATCATCTACTCCCGTCTCTGGATGACTTACAGGTCCCATACCCACAACAGCAACTTTGTGGTCCACTAAACTTCCGGCATCCACACCTTCTTTTTCTTCAGCGAAAATGTCTGAGTTCCCGATATCCACTGCGTCTTCGCTGATCTTACTTAATCCAGTGCCGCTGCCGCCGCCTTGTACGCTGATCACTGAACCTGGATTCTCTTTCGTATATTGTTGGGCAGCAGCTTCGACCAATGGCTGCATTGCACTTGAACCTACTGCCATGATCGGCTCTGCGGCCTGACTCGTTTCTTCTTTCTCACTTTCATCTGCATTCGTACTGCTGCAAGCTGCAATCACCCCTGCAGATAGTAAAGCAAATGCCAATAAAGTAATACGTTTACGCTTTTTCATCACTGCGCCCCCTAGGTTTTCTATTTTTAGTAGTAACTCTCGTCCTCTTGCTCCTTTACTATAATCAATGAATATTAAGGGCTGATAGAGGAAACGTAAAGGTTATGTAAAGAAGGTGTATAGAAAAAAGGCTGCCGATCGGATCCGTTATTGGATTCGTCTGCAGCCGTAGTATGTATTCGGTGTATTCAGTTGATCACATCTTCAAATTTATAACCGAAACCTCTGACCGTCTTAATATAAACAGGCCGTTTTGTGTCGGGTTCAATCTTTTCCCGCAAATGACTGATATGAACGTCTACAATACGTGAATCCCCTGTGTAGTCATAATTCCATATCGCATTCAATAATTGCTCACGGTGAAGAACTTTACCCGAGTGCCGCATCAGGTAGAACAGCAGCTCAAACTCTTTCGGTGTCAGTTCTAAAAGCTCTCCGTCCAGGAAGGCTTCGATTCGGTCGGGATGGAGTAATAGATTTCCGGCCCGGAGTTCTGGTTCCGATTTTGATTCTATTTCTTGAACAGAATCCTGCAGCTCCGTTCTGCGTAAAAGAGCTTTCACTCGGGCAAGCACTTCTCTTGGACTAAACGGCTTTGTCAGATAATCATCCGCGCCAAGTTCCAGTCCAAGAACCTTGTCGAATTCATCACCTTTCGCAGTCAGCATTAAAATCGGAGTATGGATTTTTTCTTGACGCAGTGTCTTGCATACATCCATACCATCCACCCCCGGCAGCATAATGTCGAGAAGCAGTACATCCGGTTTTTCAGAACGTGTCATCGAAATCGCCGTATTGCCATCCCGTGCGATGTATACGGTATATCCTGCCTGCTCCAAGTTGTATTGCAAAAGAGTAGCAATTGACTGTTCGTCTTCCACAACCAAAACCTTTTTCATCTGGTTAGCTCCTTTACGGATAAGTTATTGATTTCCTGAAAGTCTACGTATCTACTGTACGGTGATGTAAAGAAAATGTCCACATAAATCATATTTTGAATAATTTTATTATGACCAGTTATAATCTGATATGGAAAAGCAAGATACTTCAGTGCAATTAATTGACATCACTACTTCCGGCTAGTACCCTATTTAATAAGCTTACTTTTAGTTAGTTCGCTATCTTCTAGTACATTATAGATTAACAGGAGGAATTAACATGACAGAAAAAACTCAGAGAGAAATTCATTTAGCCAGCCGGCCTAAAGGATTGCCGACAATGGAAACGTTTGATTTTGTAGAGAAACCAATTCCTGTTATTAAAAACAATGAGGTACTTGTGCGCACGCTTTACGTTTCAGTCGATCCGTATATGCGCGGCAGAATGATGGACGCAAAGTCTTATATTCCGCCTTTCAAACTTCATGAAGCTATTACCGGCGGTGTGGTAGGTGAAATTGCCGCGTCAAATTCAGAGGCATTTCAGGCAGGTGACCTGGTCGTCGGCAACCTTAACTGGGCTGAGTATACTGCGGTTTCCGAAAAGGATGTCCGTAAAATCGACCCGAATATTGCTCCGGTCACAACGCACTTAGGAATTCTCGGTATGACAGGTCTTACCGCATACTTTGGCTTACTGGACATCGGCAGACCGCAAAAAGGTGAAACTGTCGTCGTATCCGGTGCCGCGGGTGCAGTCGGTTCAGCAGTTGGACAAATTGCTAAAATGAAAGGTGCTTCTGTCATTGGAATTGCAGGCTCACAGGAGAAAATTAATTATCTGAAAAATGAACTGGGATTTGATGAAGCAGTCAATTACAAGCTGGACAGTTTTGAAGATGATCTGAAAAAAGCGGCAGCTGACGGCGTAGATGTGTACTTCGATAATGTAGGCGGCGAGGTTACTGATGCGGTGTTTACGCTGTTGAACAAGCATGCGCGCATTGCACTGTGCGGGGCTATTTCTTCTTATAACAAAGAGGAGGACAGCGGTCCGCGTCTTCAATCGCAGATGATCAAAACGAGCGCGCTGATGAAGGGCTTCACGGTAGGAGATTATTCTGCAGACTTTGCGAAAGGAGCGGCTGATCTGGGCAAATGGCTGGCAGAAGGAAAACTGACATATGAAGAGACAATAGTAGAAGGTTTTGAAAATATTCCGGAAGCATTCCTCGGGCTGTTTGAAGGAAAGAATCTCGGCAAACTGCTGGTAAAAGTAGCAGATCCGACAAAACAATAAACTGATCAAAAAACACCCTGTATGGAAGAATCAATTCCATACAGGGTGTTCTGTATTCTATTAACCGAATATACTCGTGCTGTGCAGCGGCTGCACTCTTGCTTTTGGATCAAGATATGCCTTTGCGTGGCTGATCGCAACCGGCGCTTCGCCCATACCTACTGCAATCAACTTCACTTTGCCGTCGTATGTTGTCACATCGCCTGCTGCATATATTCCTTCAATATTCGTTTCCATGCGGGAGTTGACAACAATCGAATTACGATCCATGTCCAAGCCCCATTCTTTCAACGGTCCAAGTGAAGAAATATTACCATAGTTAACGACTACATGATCGAATTCCAGCTCTTTTACGCTGCCGTCTTTTTCTTTCAATACCACTTTTTCTATTGCATCTCCATCACCGCGCAGCTCGCTTACAGCATGAGAAGTCAATACATTCACTGTCGAAGCGTGTAACTGATTGACGCTTGTTTCATGGGCAGTGAAACGCTCTCTGCGGTGAACAAGTGTTACTTGGCTTGCAATATTCTCAAGCATCAGCGCCCAGTCCAGTGCAGAATCGCCTCCGCCGCAGACTAGGATGTTCTGATCTTTAAACAGTGACAAGTCTTTAATACCATAGTGTAATGTCTTCCCTTCAAAATCAGGTTCTTCTTTCAAACCAATTTTTCGGGGCTGGAACGCGCCGATTCCGGCAGTTAATAGAATTGTGCGGGTCAGATGCTGTCCTTTGTCCGTTGTCAAAACGAAATGATCGTCTTTCTTTTCAACAGAAAGTGCAGCTTCACCCAGGCAAATTTCAGGTTTTGCATAATGTGCTTGCGTCACAAGGTTTGCCACTAAATCCTTCGCCAAAATTTTCGGAAAACCGCCTACATCATAAATGTATTTATCAGGATATAGCTCGATTAATTGGCCGCCAAGCTGCGGTAAGCTATCAATAATTTTTACAGACATCTCACGCATACCTGCATAGAACGAAGAAAATAATCCTGTTGGACCTCCGCCGATAATCGTAATATCCACTATTTCTTGATTCATCTAAAACACTCCTATAATTAATCTTTAGTACAAAGCTATGGGGTGTACCACTTATGTTCCTCTAGTATATTATCCACCATTTGAAAGGGAATTACATCTATTTTGTATTTACAATTCAGGAAAAAGATCTGTGCAATACTGCTCTGCGGCCGCCTGCTCTTCTTCGTCCCATTCTACATCGAACGGACTTCCCGTAGCCAATTCATAAAATTGGTATGTAAGCATTTTGCGCTGACCGTCTTTCACAGAATACAGCATTCGTAAGCCAGTGCCCTCTTCATTAAACAGTTCATCTTCTTCATCTACTTTCACTGTCAAAAGAACTTCGTAGCGCTGACCTTCGATAATGCCTGTTGGATCGATTAATTCCTCTACTGTACCATTTACTATTTGCATTCAACTTCTCCTTCTTCCCGCTCACTAAGAGTTTACTCTCTCTATCCTACATCATTTCATAAGATTGTGGCAATTTATGAACGCCATTTTCGGTAAATAGTTTGCTTTTCGGTATAGGTTGCCGGAAAATGAAGGAATACACACCATCTATCCAAACGAGGAGGAGTACAATGCTTACTTTTGAAGATTATGAGTATACTCGCCCGAATATCGAAAATCTGACAGCCGAGTTTACCTCTGCACTTGCACAGTTTGAACAAGCACATTCATTTGAACAACAATCTGCTGTCATTCAGCAGCTAAATAGTCTGACGAGTGATTACAGCACACAGGAAAATATTATGTATATCCGTTCATCAATTGATACAAATGATACGTTCTATCAGCAGGAACGCGATTATTTTGATGAAATAGGCCCGCAATTCCAGGCGCTGCAAAGTTCATATTATAAGGCGCTAATTGCCACACCATTCCGTTCACAGCTTGAAGAAAAATGGGGCTCGCAGCTCTTTCACCTGGCTGAGAACGCGATCCGTTCCTATTCAGATGAAGTTCTGCCGCTCTTGCAGCAAGAGAATAAACTCATATCCGAATACGCTAAACTCGTCGCTTCTGCACAAATTGATTTCCGCGGCGAGACACTGACATTAGCACAGCTTGGCCCCTATAAAGAATCCTTGAACCGTGCTGTCAGAAAGGAAGCGATGAATGCTTCAGCTGACTTTTTCGCGGCAAACGAAGAACAGTTCGACCGTATATTCGATCAGCTTGTAGCTGTCCGCCATAAAATTGCTGTGACTCTTGGATTTAAAAACTTTACGGAACTCGGATACGTGCGGATGAACCGAATCGGTTATGATGCAGAGATGGTCGAAAATTTCCGCAGACAAATCCGGACGTCTGTCGTTCCGCTGACCGAGAAAATCCGCGCGATGCAAAGCCGGAGAATCGGCGTAGCGCAGATGAAGTTCTATGATGAACCGCTGCATTATCCGGAAGGTAATCCAAAGCCAAAAGGATCACCTGAATGGATTCTAGAAAACGGGCAGAAAATGTATCAGGAACTGTCACGGGAAACCGGCCGCTTTTTTGATTATATGAAGCGCAAAAATCTGTTGGATCTTGTGGCGAAAAAAGGCAAGGAAGCAGGCGGGTATTGCACATTTATCGAGAATTACGATTCCCCGTTCATCTTCTCGAATTTCAACGGCACTTCCGGAGACATCGATGTCCTGACACATGAGGCGGGCCACGCGTTCCAAGTGTATTCCAGCCGTTCCATCGGGATTCCCGAATATATTTGGCCGACAAGTGAAGCAGCGGAAATACATTCCATGAGCATGGAATTTTTCACCTGGCACTGGATGGACCTGTTTTTCGGCAGTGATGCCGACCGGTACCGCTACGCCCACCTGCTGGGAGGAGTATTGTTTTTGCCGTACGGAACAGCAGTCGATGAGTTCCAGCAGCGTATTTATGATCAGCCGGAGCTAACACCGGCTGAGCGAAAAGCGGTCTGGAAAGAGCTTGAGACTACTTATTTACCGCTGCGGGATTACGATGGCCACCCGTATTTGGAACAAGGCGGCTTTTGGCAGAGACAGGGTCATATTTATGAAGTGCCGTTTTACTATATTGATTATGCATTGGCACAAATTTGCGCCTTCCAATTTTGGCAGCGTTCATTAGAAGATTTTGAAGGTGCATGGAAAGATTACTTAGAGCTTTGTGCATTAGGCGGCTCTAAATCATTCTTGGAGCTTATCAAAACCGCTCACTTGAAATCCCCTTTTGAAGAAGGCACAGTTGAATCCATTACAGACTTTATACATGACTGGATGATTGACAACAAGATTTTTTGCCTTCATTTAATAAAAAAAGGATGTGCACGATCGTCATGATCACATGACTTTCTGCACATCCTTTTTTATCTTTTAACTGGTTCGTAGAAAGAATACTGATCCTTCCCTTTCTTCTTTGACTGATACAATGCTACATCGGCTTTACGATACAGTGTATGAATCGTATCTTTCTTTTCTGCAGTGGCTATCCCGATACTGATAGATAAATGAATCTCTTCCTTTTGTAAATAGGCAAAAGACTTTCGCATCGATTCAAGCATACTGTCAGCACACTTCATTACTTGTTCTTCAGTTACACGTGAGAACAGCACAACAAATTCATCGCCGCCGATTCTGGCAGCCAGATGATCTTTCCCGCTTTCTTTATCGATAATTTTGGCAGCTTTCACCAATAATTTATCGCCTTCTCCATGCCCCAATGAATCATTGACGGATTTGAAATTATCCAAATCAATGATCATGAATTGCAGCGGCCCTTTTTTCTGCCGCAGCCATTGCACAGCCGTATCTTCAAAGGCCGCCCGGTTCTTCAAACCGGTCAATACATCATGGAAAGCCAGATGGACGGGCCTGGCGATCATTCTTGCCAAGACGACAGACAGAATGATTGTGAAAATAATGATACTTACCGTTTGAAAAATGAACTGGCTGCGATAAGATTTCAGCAGATCAGAAACCGGTATATCATAATACGCAATTTCCACTACGCGATTCGCAGACAGACCGGGCACTGCATCTGCTTTATACGGTATGTACCGGTATGTTAATGTTTGGCCGTTTTCTTTTGCTGTAATTTCTTTTGTTTCAAACTTCTTATATGCTTCCGTAAAAATGGGTTTTCTTGATGGATTAATCGTTTCTTCTTTACCTGCACCTCTGTCACCAAGCAGTAATCCTAAATAGTTATATACATTCACCGATTTAATCTGCTCGTTTTCTTCTTCCAGACGATGCATCGTGTCAATGAAGTTGAACTCTTTATATACTAGTTTGTCTTCCAGATAGTAGCCAAGCTCTATAAGATATTTTTTGTCAGGCGTCGGCATATAACTGAATTTCTTAAAGGTCCCGGTATCTTGATGAATGTCCAGTGCATCATGAGAGAAAATACCTAGTTTTCTGCGTTCTGTCAACAGCGAGCTGAATTTACGGCAGCATTCATTAAAATTCAACCCAATGTCCGGTGTATAGCTGCTTTCGATCACTTCATTATTTTCATCGATAATAAATACATCCATGCCGCTTTGCTCTTTCAATGCAGCAAAGTCCCATGTGGAGAAGTCAGGCTGTCTTTCGTAGAGTGCAATCAATGTCTCGGAGTATTCTTCCATACTCGCTGCGCGTTCAACGTCAAGGACATTATATACTTTATCAATGGTGGCCAGACTGGTAATAATCTCGTCTTCTGCCATCTGAACCTGTATTTCTAAATTGGTTTCCACATTCTTTTTTAGTCGTACATAATCCGCTGTAATGATAATCAGCGATAAAAGGAGCGTAAAGCATATGAGGATGCCAGTTAACTTTATACGAAAATTTTTGCCCACTTTACGGCACCCCTTCTTCTTTTCATCAATTGAAAACATCTGTTAAAAGTATATCACATAGTAGTTCATTGGAACCTGTTTTATAGATAATATTTTACTTTTTCGCAAGCCTTTTTCCGATAAGAAAAAGCAAAAAGTCTCAAGGACTCTTTGCTTTTGGTTTTATTTTCATTTTTGATCAACTTGTTATGTCACGGGAAAAATCACATTAGCCCTTGAGCATTCCCATCCTGATCCACATCCATTTTCAAAGCAGCAGGCTGCTTTGGCAGACCCGGCATCGTCATGATGTCTCCGGTTAAACAGACGAGGAAGCCAGCCCCTAATTTCGGCAGAATGCTTCGGACTGTAATGAAAAAGTCTGTCGGACGGCCCAGCTTTTTCGGATCATCCGAGAATGAGTATTGTGTCTTAGCCATACAGACGGGAAGTAAATCCCAGCCATTCTTTTTGATCTCCGCCAAATCTTTCTTCGCCTGATCAGTAAACACCACACCTGACCCGCCGTATACTTTTTGAACAATGGCAGTCACTTTTTCTTCCACAGATTGTTCCACTTCATAGATCGGTGCAAAATTATTCGGCTCATCGATGACTTTCAATACTTCTTTAGCCAGCGCTTCCCCGCCTGCACCGCCGTTTTGCCAGACATCTGTCATAGCCATTTTAATTCTATTGTCTTCGCACCATTTTTGGACTTTCTGCAATTCCGCTTCAGAATCCCCCACGAAATGATTGAGCGCGACGACAGGCTGCACGCCGAATGCCCGAATCGTTTCCACATGTTTCTCCAAATTAACTAAGCCTTTTTCTGTTGCCTCACTGTTCTCTGCTTTCAAATCTTGTTTGGCCACGCCGCCATGCATTTTCAGCGCACGGATTGTCGTCACGAGAACCACTGCATCAGGCTTGAAATTGCCTTTGCGCGCTTTAATGTCCATAAACTTCTCAGCGCCCAGATCGGAACCGAAGCCCGCCTCCGTCACAACAAAGTCTGCCAGATTACGCGCAGTATTTGTTGCAATCAGCGAGTTGCAGCCATGGGCAATATTCGCAAAGGGACCGCCATGAATTAAAGCAGGAGTGCCTTCAATAGTTTGGACAATGTTTGGCATAAATGCATCTTTTAATAACAGAGTTAACGCGCCTTCTACGCCAAGCTCACGGACAGTGACTGCTTCTTTGTCATACGTATAGCCAATCACAATATCAGACAGACGCTCTTTCAAATCTTGCAGACTGGTTGCGAGACAGAACACCGCCATGATCTCTGACGCTACGGTAATATCGAAACCGTCTTCACGGGGAATCCCCTGTGACGGACCGCCTAAACCGACCGTTACATGACGCAGTGCACGGTCATTCATATCCATGACACGTTTCCATGTAATTCTGCGCGGATCAATGTTCAATAGATTTCCCTGATGAAGATGATTGTCAATTAACGCACTCAGCGCGTTGTTAACTGTAGTGATCGCATGCAGATCGCCTGTGAAATGCAGATTGATATCTTCCATTGGCAAAACTTGTGAGAATCCGCCGCCTGTCGCTCCGCCTTTAATACCCATTACCGGCCCGAGTGAAGGCTCGCGCAATGCCACCATCGTTTTCTTTCCTAAACGGGAAAGTGCATCTCCAAGACCTACAGTTACCGTTGATTTCCCTTCTCCAGCCGGTGTAGGGCTTGTCGCGGTAACGAGAATTACTTTTGCCTGCTCAGACTGCTTGGGAATGAGATTCACATTAATTTTCGCTTTATATTTTCCGTATAACTCCAGTGCATCCAACGGGATTCCCGCTTTTTCTGCTATTTTCTCGATTGGCTGCATTGTCGCTTTTGAAGCAATTTCTAAATCTGTCAGTGTTTTTACCCGTTCTGTCACTGCTCCCACTGCCTTTCTGTTCCGGATCTATTATTTATTGCATAATGTTCAAAATGATTTTTCCAAATTGCATACTGTCGCCCAATTTAGCAAATGCTTTGTCCGCCTGCTCCAGTGGGATCACAGAATCAATCACAGGATGAATCTGATGTTCATCCATAAAAGCCAGCATATCCCGTAATTCTTCACGGCTTCCCATCGTTGTGCCGAGCATTGTATATTGGCCATAGAAAAATTTCCGTAAATTCAGTTCAACAGTATCGTCTGTTGTTGCGCCGAAGACGACTATGCGGCCGCCTTGCTTCAGAATTTCGAGCGAGCGATTAAACGTGGCTCTTCCCACGCTCTCTATGACGAGATCTACATGTTCATTCTTTAATTCTTCCAGCCAGTCGCTATTTGTATCAATCGCCAAATCCGCGCCAATCGTTTTCGCATGCTCTCTTTTTTCTTCACTTCTTGATGAAACAATTACCCGTGCCCCAAGTTTCTTCGCAAACTGAATCATGTACGTGGCGACACCGCTTCCTGCGCCCGGAATGAACACTGTCTGCCCTTCCTGAATCTGCCCTTTCGTCACAAGCGCGCGATAACCTGTCAATCCCGCCAGCGCAACTGCCGCAGACTCTTCCCACGTCAGATAAGATGGCTTCTTTTCCAGCTGCTCTGCGGAGATAGAAATTTTTTCAGCAAACGTGCCGTGATCAGGCAAACCGAGAATATCAAATTCGGCAGACGGCGCGTCACTCTTTTCGTACCAGCGGAGAGACGGGTTAATAATTACTTCATCCCCCACGTTCCATCCGGTTACATCCTGGCCTATTGCTTCAATAGTGCCCGCACCATCTGAGCCCAGAACGAGAGGTTCTGCAGCATTCCCGCGGCGTGCGGGCAATCCTGTATCGCGCCGGTTCAGACCCGCTGTCTTCAGTGCAACAACCACTTCCCCTGCACCAGCCTTAGGGTCTGCAATATCTGTATATTGTAATTCACCATTTTTATGAACAAATGCCTTCAATCCACTCATCCTTCCTGCAATGATCTTCGGTACTATCATACCGTATTTCATCGTATATTCCTACATTTCAATTTATTTGACTGGGTATGCCATGCAAAAAAACACAATGAGCCGTAGCATCATTGTGTCATAAAGTGCGTCTTTTATATTTAGCTAATTCCAATAATTCGAGTACATCTTTTTTAGGCAGGCGGATGACCAATTCCATCAGCTCTTTTTCAGCCAAACGGCGGCCTTTTCCGCTGCGGTACTTCTCTTTATTCACTGTGTCGATTTCTGTATATAATTCATCAGTTTCCGACGGCCAATTTCCGGAGGATTCAACATTCATCGTTTCACGAAGACGATCATAGAGAGATTCCACTGTATTGCCTGTTGCTTTGAAATACGGTGTAAATGTCACCTCACCCATAATCAATTCATCAGTAGAAACAGAGAACCGCTCTGAAATTTTAGCGATCCATGCTGCAGACGGTGCGTTTTTGCCGCGCTCCCAATCTTTAATTCGGCTGGCAGACGTACCGATTGCCGCTCCAAATGCCATCATCGAAAGTCCGCGGCGTTCTCTCAGCGCTTTCAAACGCAATCCAAAATCATCCTTACTCCATTCGTTCAACGAAATACCCCCTGTGTACCCTGTAATGTATTAATATTATTATCAAAATAGCCTGGTTGTCAATTAATTTTTATATGAAATGCATTTTCTGTTCAAATCGCCGGCAAGCTAGCTGTACCAATTAGTAGCCGCTTTTCTGACGCGCATAGTTTTCTTCATTTTTATCGATATACGCCTGAATAATCTGATCTTCAGTGAATCCAAGCGTCTTGGCGAGCGCACCGTAGTGAACCCAAATCGTTTTGTAATCATCCAATGTCAGCGAGTCTAAAAAGGCATGAATAGAATGGCTTGTCTGGATGAATAATTGCGTAAGATTTTGTTCTTGCAGCGGACTTGCCGGCCATTCTTCCAATCCGTCATAGCCTTTCTCAATGCCCAATGACAGCAAGAAATGGATCGAGTCCACGTATTCCTCCAGAACGACATCTTCAGCAGAAGGCCCTTTGGTGCTCCAGAACTTAAAGCAGCGTGTCTCATTGGCAAGTTCGGAAAGTTCGACTAATAATGCCAGTCCTCTTTCCGCGAACGTTTCATTCGTCTGATGATTTTGTTGAATGTATGTATCGAGTGCCCGCTGCATTTCAAACAATTGATGTAATTTCATCTGAATTCCCTCCAACATGTACTAAAAGTGAAACTTTACAGACTGCTCATCCGTATAGTACTGTACTATACCATTAGCAGGAGCTGATTTCATGGTTTTATTAATTCGCGTATTCATTCTGGCACTTGTCATTTACTTATTTTATGCGGGAATCCGCTATTTGACAGATGCTAAACGTAAGTTAGATGAAGCGTATGAAAAAGGACAGTATTATTTTTATGATGACAATAAAAACATCCGTAAAAACTTTTTCATCACGTATAAAGGCGCGATGTTTGAAGGCGAGAAATATCTGGGTACTACGACTGATTCATTCGATGTAGTTTCCATTTTCATTTGGGTAAAAAATGAGTCGAAACTGCAAGGTATGACAAAAGAAGACTTTCATTTTCTCGAAACAGAAGTTCAAACGTATTATCCGCATGCTGAAATCAACTGGAAGAATCCGATCGAACAATTAATGAAATCTTGACTTTTACGGAAATAGCCTCAGCCGCTATTTCCGTTTTTTACTCGAATTCCTCAGAATAAGCCGGCAGACGGCAACTTCACGCCATAGATTGCAAGCACGATGACAATGTCCATCATAGCGAGAAGTAAAAATCCGATGCGAAAATGGGTTTTTCTCGTTTTATGATGAAAAACCTGCATACCGAAATAGGCTCCCACTCCCCCGCCGAGTAAAGCAAGCAGCCAGAGATTTCGTTCGGGTATCCGCTGGTTTTTCTTTTGCGCCTGCCGTTTATCATATCCCATAGCGACAAATGCCCAGACGGACAGAACCGCCATGTAGATCAATAGAGTTTGCGCCATTGCAGCCATTCCTCCATACGAAAAAATCCACCTTCATTTCCATATAAGAATGAAAACGAAAGCGGATTTTGGTTCATCTTATTTTGCTACAGATTTCTTTGCAGTTTCTGCAAGCTGTGCAAATGCTTGTGCATCTGTCACTGCAAGATCTGCAAGCATTTTACGGTTAACATCGATGCCAGCTACTTTCAAGCCGTGCATTAATGTGCTGTATGAAAGACCATTCATACGAGCAGCCGCGTTGATGCGTGTAATCCATAGTTTACGGAAATCCCGTTTTTTCTGACGACGGTCACGGTATGCATAGTTATAAGATTTCATTACCTGTTGGTTAGCTACCTTATAAAGTCTATGTTTTGAACCAAAATAACCTTTTGCTAATTTCAATACTTTTTTATGACGCTTGCGCGTTACTGTTCCACCTTTTACGCGTGGCATAGTGCATTACCTCCTGCTTATCCTGTAAGTGTGTGTTCGGTATTACTTCATGTTTGTTAGCATTTCACGAATACGCTTGTAATCGCCTGAAGAAACTAGTGAAGACTTGCGTAAGTGACGCTTAGCCTTTGTAGATTTGTTTGCAAAAAGGTGACTTGTGTAAGCACGGCCACGCTTTAGTTTACCAGTTCCAGTTCTTTTGAAACGTTTCGCGGAACCGCGGTGAGTTTTCATTTTTGGCATGTTCTGTTCCTCCTAAATTGTTCGTGTTACTGTTTTTCGGCAAGCGGTGCAAGTATTAAGAACATGCTCCGGCCTTCCATTTTTGGTTTAACTTCAACAGTTGCTACTTCTTTGCAGGCTTCTGCGAAACGATCCAGCACTCGTTGGCCAATTTCTTTGTGCGTAATTGCACGGCCGCGGAAACGAATCGAAGCTTTTACCTTATCCCCATTTTCGAGGAATTTGATTCCGTTACGAAGTTTCGTTTGGAAATCATGCTCATCAATGGTCGGGCTGAGCCGAACTTCTTTGACATTGATGACTTTTTGATTTTTACGTACTTCACGCTCTTTCTTTTGCTGTTCGAACTTGAACTTTCCATAGTCCATAACACGAGCTACTGGGGGCTTCGCTTGTGGAGCAACAAGAACAAGGTCCAGGTTCACTCGAGCAGCAATTTCTAAAGCTTCATTACGTGATTTGATACCGAGCTGTTCGCCGTTGTGATCAATTAATCGCAACTCACGTGCCCGGATACCGTCATTTACGTACATGTCTTTGCTAATAGTAATCCACCTCCGAATATTGTCTCGTGAATACACGTTTTGGGTACGCCGGAAATACCGGCTTCAGGTCCCACAGGTCCATCCATTTTACGAAATAAAAAAAGTAGACAAATAGTATTTGTCTACCCGCGTAAGTAACCTATGCCTGCTATGCATAGAGATTCACTTATGTGCTAACCTGGCAACAACTTCATTGCGTCGATCAGGTGAGAAGCGGGTAGCCTCTTCTTATACCACAAACTGTATTCATTTAACCTTATTAATATTATCATGTATTGCATGGTGTGTCAACAGCATAACATTTCCTGCTGTTGGATGCACTGGCACTGTCTGAATTTCTTCAACTTTGTAAGTATAGCGCATAGTGAACTATATTGCAACTGTTAATTTCAATTTCACGCGGAAAACTTATGGAAACCTGCTTCGGGCTACCGAAGCAGGTTCCTGTCTGTCAGTCCTTCTTTACGTCTTCTTTGATCATTTCAATAAACGCGTCAAATGACATGCTGACGGATTTTTGTTCACCGTATTTGCGCACATTGACTTCGCCCGCTTCCATTTCACGGTCTCCAAGAACTAGCATGTATGGAACTTTCTGCACTTGTGCTTCACGGATTTTATAACCGATCTTCTCTTCGCGGCTGTCCACATCGACACGGAATCCTGCTTGCGTTAGCTTTTCTCTGATATCATCTGCGTAGTCAAAGTGAACTTCCGGAGAAACCGGGATAACTTCCACTTGAATCGGCGCCAGCCATGTCGGGAATGCGCCTTTGTATTCCTCGATCAGGAAGGCAACGAAACGTTCCATCGTTGACACGACACCTCTGTGAATAACAACCGGGCGATGCTGCTTGCCGTCTTCACCGATGTACGTGAGATCAAAACGCTCCGGCAATAAGAAGTCCAGCTGAGCAGTAGAAAGAGTTTCTTCCATACCGATGGCTGTCTTTACCTGCACGTCCAGTTTCGGACCGTAGAATGCTGCTTCGCCTTCTTCTTCTGTATACGGAAGCTCCAGCTCATCCATCGCTTCTTTCAGCATCTTTTGTGCACGTTCCCACATTTCATCGTCATCAAAATATTTAGTTGTATCTTCCGGATCACGATAAGACAGACGGAACGTATAATCCTTGATGTTGAAATCTTTATATACTTCAATAATCAAATTAACTACACGTTTAAATTCTTCTTTAATCTGATCAGGACGCACGAAAATATGTGCATCATTCAATGTCATTCCGCGCACGCGCTGCAGACCTGAAAGCGCTCCGGACATTTCATACCGGTGCATAGTGCCAAGTTCAGCTATTCGAAGCGGCAAGTTTCGATAAGAATGAATGCCATTTTTATATATCATCATATGATGCGGACAGTTCATAGGACGCAACACCAGATCTTCATTGTCCATGCTCATCGCAGGGAACATGCCGTCCTGATAGTGATCCCAGTGACCTGAAGTTTTGTACAGTTCCACACTTCCAAGTACCGGTGTATAAACGTGCTGATAGCCCAGTCTTTCTTCTTTATCAACGATGTAGCGCTCGACTACGCGGCGGATTGTCGCGCCTTTAGGAAGCCAAAGCGGTAAACCTTGCCCGACTTTTTGCGAGTTCGTGAATAGATTCAGTTCTTTCCCGATTTTACGGTGGTCACGCTCTTTTGCTTCCTGCAACAGACGCAAATGTTCTTTTAGTTCGTCTTTTTTGAAGAACGCTGTTCCGTAGATTCGCTGAAGCATTTTGTTGTCGGAATTACCTCTCCAGTATGCGCCTGCAATACTCAGTAATTTGAACTCTTTCAGCTTCCCTGTAGACGGCACGTGAATTCCGCGGCATAGGTCGAAGAATTCGCCTTGTTCGTAAATTGATACTTGCTCACCTTCAGGAATTGCTTCAAGAAGTTCCAATTTATATTCATCATCGATTTCCTCGAAACGCTTTTTGGCTTCTTCACGGGAAACATCGTGACGGATGATCGGCAGATTTTCACCGATGATACGCTTCATTTCTTTTTCCAGTTCAGGCAAATCTTCCGCAGTAATAGGTGTAGGCGAATCGATATCATAGTAAAATCCGTTTTCGATGACCGGACCAATACCGAGTTTCGCATCAGGGAATTTGCGTTTAACGGCTTGTGCCAGAAGGTGAGCCGTACTGTGGCGCAAGATTTCCAATGCTTCATCTGATGTTGGAGTGATAATGCTGATGTCCCCATCTTCATGAATGGGTGTTGTTAAATCAATCAGCCGATCTCCAATTTTCCCTGCCAGTGCGCTCTTACGCAGCCCGGGGCTGATGGAGCCTGCAATCTCTTCCGTTGTTACGCCATTCTCAAATTCTTTTACTGCTCCATCCGGAAATGTTAAATGAATGTTTTCTGCCATTTGTATGACTCCCTTTCTTTTTTTGAACGCAAAAAAGCCTCATCCCTAAAGGGACGAGGCTTGAGCTCGTGGTTCCACCCTTCTTCCTTCTATTCGCATAGGCGAAAAGACGAAGCTTTCGATCGGCTAACGGGCCGTTACCGTCATCAGCTACTCTATTCACTGATGCTGCTCGGAGGTGGTAAATTTATGTTCTGCCTGCAAGGGTTTCAGCCTGGCCCCTGCTCTCTGGAAGGTGATCAATAAATTATTGTCCTCTTCGATGCATTTTGACAATTTATTTAAGTTGAACTGAGTAATAGTATAGAAAAGTCTCAGTGAAATTGCAAGTGTATTTTCTTATTTTTCAACAATCGGATCAAACTTCAGCTTTTCAATCCCGCCAATTTTCTCCTTCCAGTCTGAAAGGTTTGCTGACCATACGGATTCTTTCCATTATCCGGGCAGCCTTAATTGGCTCTTTTTCGCCGCGCTGGCTTGTAGTGAGATGATATTCCAGTTCATCATAATCAAAGTTGGAAGTAAAAAAGACCGGCAGTTTTTCTGCCATACGATACTGCAGTATCGTGCCAAGCACTTCATCACGCGTCCATGTTGACATCGTTTCTGCCCCAATATCATCGAGCATGAGCACAGGAGCGCGTTTTACAAACTCCACTTTTTCGTCCAGCGTCTGGTTTTGTATGGATTGTTTCATTTCACGTAAAAACTCCGGCACATAAACAACTACTGTCTGAATCCGTCTCGTCGCCAATTCATTCGCTAACGCACCTAAAATAAAGGATTTTCCAATGCCAAAGTTTCCGAACAAATAGAAGCCGCGATCCGGCACTTCTCCTGTTGAATCGATATGATTCAGGAAGTCTTTCGCTGCGCGTATGACGATGACACGGCTATTTTCTGACGTGAAATTGACGTCCGCCAACCGCGCCTCCATTACCTCTTTTGGCATATACATGCTGCTGACCATTTTAGAGACATTGCGCCGTTCGTCTTCCAGCTGCTTCGTTGGACAGACGACGTAGTCAAGGTCAATCAGGCGCTGTGAGATCACCAATTTAGGTTCAAAGCCTTTCATGACGTTAATGCAGCCTGCAAGATTTGGACAGCGTTCACATGCATGGGATGCTGTTGTGAATTCATACAGCTTCCCGAGGCTTCGGTCCACGACTTCTGTATTCACTTCATCCGCATGCTCACCGATAAATTGTTGGACAGCCGGATCTTCCAACACTTCACTTCGAAGCTCCTCATATTTTTTTGTTAATGAAGGGGCATTGACTACCCGTTTCATCGCGTCACCAATTCGTTCCATATTATTTCACCTCTGATTCTTGAATCCCCAACTCTTTCAATAATTTCTTACGCTCTTCTTCCACATTGAAATCAGCAGGTTGTTCATATGTTTTCTTTTTATTGTCACGCTTGGAAAACCATTCAGGAACTTTTTCCTCACGGGTTGTTTTTCGTTTTGCAGGTGCTGGCTTTTTCCCTTCTTTAAGCCACTTCATATATTGATCATGCTCTTTTCTCGAAAGTTCAAGGGCTGTTTTCGCATCTTTTACTTGTTTATTTGCCCAGTGAGAAGCAATTCTCTCCACAAAACTGTTGGTGATTTTCCCGTCATTGCGGATCATCACATATTGGAGCAGCACATTTACTACGCCTACCGGGAATTTATGCAAGTTGATCAATCGTTCGGCAAGCTGAACGTCTACAAGGAAAGGCTCTTTGCCGCTGACTTTCCGCAGCATATCTTTAGGCGGTGTATGTTCTAAATAATACAGCAGTTCTTCATCACGGCTCATATGTTCTTTTGGCTCTTCCGCCGGTGCAGCATTAGTGAAAACAGGCTGCAGCTTAGGCGGTTCTGTCGAAGTATTCATTTTGTAAAAATCCAATGCTGCCTTCCGAACTCTTTCTTCGGTCAGCTGATGGTTCTCATCTATAGAAAGCATAATGACTTTTTGCATATCCAGCGCGCTTAATGAATACAGGAAAGCCAGCATAGCAATCATTTCCCGAGAAATACTCCGCAACGAAGCTTTCGGAATCATTTGATCTGAAAGACCGCTGTAAAATAACTCAAAGTTAAATTCCGATTGATAAAATGGAATGCCGGGCGGCTCTGTTTTCCCTTGAAACTGCATTCCGGCGGTCATTTCCATCGCCTGATCCCCTCTTGCCGGCTGAAATACATCCAAAAATGTACGTGAAATATCCTGATATTCTTCCATTGGCATTGGTTCCTCGAGAAAACGGTTCCGCAACTGGCGGTATGGATGCTCGCCTATTTTACTGAATAAAAATGTAGACAGGAGCGGATCATTGAAAAATGAATGCGCGTCAAGCGGCGGCAGTAATTCATAGACAAATGAGCGCTTTTCCAGCTCTATTTTTTTCTTATAGGTGCGCAATAATCCGATCGCTTCCAATGAAATCCGTGCTTCAAAAATCGCTTGAAGCGGAAAAGAAGACATATTCATTAGATAATAATGGTTGTGCTCTTGCGGTTCTCTGCTTTCCGCATCTGACCAGAGCGTCATGAATAAACTGACCGCCTCAGGTCCGATGAGCGGCTGATAGAATAATGTAAGCATCTGCCGGTCATATGTGGAAAAAGGGTGCGCTAATCTTACTTCGAAGGAATCGACAGGCTGCAACTCTGTATAAAGCATTTGAACAATCGCCTCCCCTTCTGGTCAAACATTTACTCTTCATGATCTTTTCTGTTCTGCAGCTGCTGCAGTTCATCTATAAAGACGGTGATGTCTTTGTAATGCCGATAGACGGAAGCAAAGCGCACATAAGCAACTTCATCGACATCCACTAAACGTTCCATTACCATCTCTCCGACTTGTTCGGAGTCTATTTCAACATTTCCCGAGCTTCTCAGTTCTTTTTCAATAGAAGTGACAATATCTTTTAGTTCTTCAATCGGAACTGCACGTTTTTCACAGGCCCGGATCAAGCCCCGCAATAATTTTTCGCCGCTGAATTCTTCCCGTGTCTTATCCTTCTTCACGACGACTAATGGAGAATGTTCTACTTTTTCAAATGTCGTGAAACGAAAAGTACATTTCTCACATTCACGTCTTCTTCGAATGGAACGGTTTTCTTCGGCCGGCCGTGAATCGATTACACGTGTTCCGTTGTAGTGACAAGCTGGACATAACATAGTTAGTTCCTCCGCATATTCATTAGTACTTTTCATTATAACAGAAACTGTCCATACAACAACAAGCGGACATAGAAAAGCACTCCACCCTGTAGGATGAAGTGCCGGAATCACTCATTAAGAAGTTACTTTGTCTGCTAAAGCAGCAGCCACTTTTTTTGCTAATTCCACTACGCGTGCGGAATAGCCCCATTCGTTGTCGTACCAAGCAAGTACTTTGATTTTACGGTCGCCCATGACTATTGTTGAAAGTCCGTCAAGTGTGGCAGATTCTGTTGTCGTGTTGAAGTCGATCGATACAAGCGGTTCTGTAGTGAAACGAAGGATGCCGTTCATTGATCCTTCAGCTGCTTTACGGAAAGCGTTGTTTACTTCTTCAACCGTTACATCTTTTTCCACGTCCACTACCAGGTCAACAAGAGAAACGTTCGGTGTCGGGATACGCAATGCCAGACCATGAATCTTTCCTTCTAATTCAGGCAATACAAGAGACAAAGCTTTTGCTGCTCCTGTAGAAGTAGGAATGATGGATTCTCCGCAAGAACGCGCGCGGCGTAAATCTTTATGCGGATTATCAAGGTTCTTCTGGTCATTTGTATAAGCATGGACAGTCGTCATCAGGCCGTTCACAATACCGAATTCATCATTCAATACTTTTGCGACCGGTGCCAGACAGTTTGTCGTACAGCTTGCATTAGAAATAACGCTGTGTTTTTCAATGTCCAGTTTATCATCGTTAACGCCGATCACTACTGTCACATCTTCATCTTTGCCCGGTGCAGTCAAGATGACTTTCTTCGCACCCGAATCTAAATGAAGCGCCGCTTTATCACGTGAATTGAATACGCCTGTTGATTCGATGACAATATCTACACCAAGTTCTTTCCAAGGCAGTTTTGAAGGGTCGCGCTCTGTAACGAGTTGTACACGTTTACCGTCTACAATAATTGCGTTTTCTTCTGCCTGAATGTCACCATCGAAAATACCGTGTGTTGAATCATATTTTAAGAGATGTGCTATTGTTTCTGCGGGATATGTCGCATTTACAGCAACTAAATTAACATCGTCTTCCTTAATGATCTGGCGGAACACCATACGTCCAATACGTCCGAGTCCGTTAATTGCAATATTAGTAGTCATGAAAGGGATCCTCCTGCATGTATGTTATACTTATTATCTTTAATCGTTCATTAGTATAACACATTTTATCATTAAGCCAACACTAATACACAATTTATTCATAAATTATTTGCAGAAAATAATTATCGGGGCATAGCTTGCCAGTCATCAAGGATTTTTTCCAGCTGGATTCGCGACTCTTCAACCGTTCCGTTGTTATAAATAACTTTGTCAGCCCCTTGTTCCTTACTGCGCATGTCAAGCTGCGAAGCAATTCTTGCGTCCGCTTCCGCTTCAGTCAGTCCGTTGCGTGCCATCAGGCGCTGCTTTTGCTGTTCTTTTGTCACAGAAACGACGAGAATTTTCTCGACGTAGTCATACAATTTGCTTTCAAAGAGTAACGGGATGTCCATAATGACGGTTTGAAAGCCTTGCTTCAGGTAGTCCTCTTTCTGACTGACCATTCTGCCTCTGATCGCCGGATGCATTAATTCGTTCAACTGTTTGCGTTTTTCTTCGTCACCAAAGACAATGGCGCCAAGCTGCTCTCTGTTAAGCGTTCCGTCTTGATGCAGCACATGTTTGCCGAACGCCTGCGCAATCTGATCAAGAAGCGGGCTGCCCGGCTCTACCACTTCTCTGGCAATTACATCTGCGTCTACAATAGGGTAACCTTTTTCGCGAAGCATATTTGCCACCGTACTTTTTCCGCTTGCAATACTGCCCGTCAACCCGATGATCATACCTACCACTCCTTATTTTTGGCAAGCAGGGCAATAGACAGATGTCCTGCCCGCAATCTGCCTGCTCTTTGTCGGCTTACCGCAGACAGTACAGATCTTTTTTCCATACATATGCAATCGGTCTTGCATCGTTCCCGCATTGCCGTTGACCGAACGGTAATCTGATATCGTACTGCCTCCCGCATCAATGCTCTCCTGCAGCACGCGCACGATTTCTTCAAATAGCAGGATTTTCCGCTTTCTGCTGATTCGTTCTGCCGCTCGCCCCGGATGAATTTTCATATGGAATAAAGCTTCCGTCGCATAGATATTGCCGCAGCCTGAAATAACTTTTCCGTCCATAATCACTTCTTTAATTGGCTTCTTTTTATATTTCGGCGATTCTGCCATAGACAGAAAATGTTCCAGCGCCTCTTCGGCAAACGGTTCCGGCGCCATATCCAGCAACGGCGGAAAATCTTCTTCTGACTGTAAAAGACGCATCTCGCCAAATCTGCGTATGTCCGAATAGACGAGCAGACCGCCGTCTTCCATCTCCAAAAAAATATGGGCATGTTTACGAAACTTGTCTTCTGTAATGTCATCGGGAGAATTGACGACGAACCACGCGCCCGTCATGCCTAAATGGCTGACGAGCAAATGCGGACGGCTGTCTTTCAATAAATGAAAATAAATATATTTACTGCGCCGGACAATCTTCTCGATGTGCATCTGCTCCATCCCCTGAAGAAAGTCCTCCACTGTTTTGCCTTTAATGATTGTTTCTTTTCCTGCTAATTTTGACGTCACAACGGTATCCGAGACTGAAAGCTGTTTGACCGTCCGTCCTTCCACAAGCGGTGCGAGATCCCGCACCACTCCTTCTACTTCCGGCAGTTCCGGCATGAATATCCACTCACTTTGTTTCGTACCAGGACTTGCCATAATTCCAATCGACTTTCAATGGAACGTCCAGTTGAATCGTCTGCTCCATGACTTCCGGTACGATTTCTTTTAACTTCTCCAGTTCTTCCATAGGCGCTTCAAAAATCAGCTCATCATGCACTTGCAGCAGCATACGGGCCTGCAAATTTTCTTCTTCAAGTCGTGCATCCATATCAATCATTGCCTGTTTAATGATATCTGCAGCTGTCCCCTGAATCGGTGTGTTCATGGCAGTGCGCTCCGCAAATCCGCGCAAATTGAAATTGGAGCTTGTGATATCAGGCAAATAACGGCGGCGCTTCAGCAGAGTCGTTACATACCCTTTTTGTTTTGCATCAGTAATACTGTTATCCATATATTGCTTTACGCCCGGGAAGCTTGCCAAATACGTGTCAATGAATTCCCCTGCTTCTTTGCGCGTAATATTTAAACTTTGTGATAATCCATAGTCGCTGATTCCATAAACAATTCCAAAGTTGACCGCTTTTGCCGCACGCCTCATATTCCCGTCCACTTCGTCTTCTTTGACGCCAAATACATCCATCGCCGTTTTCGTATGAATATCTGCGCCTTGACGGAACGCTTCGATTAACTTTTCGTCCTGTGAAATATGCGCAAGCACACGCAATTCGATTTGCGAGTAATCCGCCGCGAACATAATCCAGTCTTTTTCAGACGGTATGAACGCCGCGCGTATTTTTCTTCCTTCTTCCAAACGGATCGGGATATTTTGCAAGTTGGGATTGATGGAACTCAATCTTCCTGTCTGAGTCAGCGCCTGCTGGAACCGGGTATGAATTTTTCCGTCTTCATGAATTTCTTTCGTCAGACCTTCGATATATGTGGAATTC
The DNA here is from genome assembly GCF_002077155.1 of Sporosarcina sp. P33. Lineage (GTDB taxonomy): Bacteria > Bacillota > Bacilli > Bacillales_A > Planococcaceae > Sporosarcina. The sequence continues at coordinate 465,357 of NZ_CP015027.1, forward strand.
AATTTTCCGAGCTGCCGATATAATAAAATATGCTGGATAATTTCATGTTCACTTTCAAGCTTCTCGAGCACATCGGCAGCTGTGGAGTAACCTGTTTTCGTTTTCTTGATCGGTGTCAGGCCGATTTTTTCAAATAATATAACACCCAATTGCTTAGGTGAATTAATATTAAACTTCTCGCCCGCCATTTCATAAATCGTTTTCTCAATGACTGCCAGACGTTCTGATAACTCTTCACCAATTGAGCGCAATACATCCACATCTGTTCTGACGCCCGTCACTTCCATTTTTCCAAGTATCTTTGCCAATGGCAGTTCGAGATCATGGAATAAGTCCCGCTGCTCATTATCCTCTAATTGTTTTGTAATGACCGGATACAGCTCCCAGACGGCATGCGCTTTTCTTGCCGTATGATTGGCCAGTTGTTCCGCTGCCGGCAATGAACGTTTAGCTCCTTTGCCGTAGACTGTTTCATCATTTTCAACGCCATGATAGCCGAATGACCGTGCGATCTCAGATACTTCATTTGTCGAGAATGAAGGATTGACGATGTACGCAGCCAGCATCAAATCAAAGTCTATGCCAGCAAGCTCTAGGCCGAGCCGCGCAATTGCCGCATAGGCAGACTTGGAATCAGAGACATATTTACGGGTCCCGTGATCTTCAATCCACTTTTTAAAGACGCCGGAAGAAGCAGCCAGCTCCGTCGAAATAAAATACGTCTGCTCGTCATTCGACAGGCCGATGCCTAAAACGTCTCCAGACAAATAGTTTTCTCCATCGATTTCCACATGCAGCGCCATTGTGTCTGTTAACATATCCGAAGTGATTTCTTCCACGTGGTGAACGCCAATTTCTTCCAGCGGCTCAACTTCGACAGGCGCATCCATTTTTTCAAGCAAGGATTTGAATTGCAGCTCTTTGTATAACTGAATGACTTCCTCTTCATTTCGTCCTGCATAATCGAGTTCCTGCAGCGATACGGTAATCGGCGCGTCCACTTCAATCGTTGCAAGCTCTTTACTCATAAATGCCTGCTCTTTATTATTCACTAAGTTTTCCTTCATTTTCTTTGCGGTAATTTGATCGATCGATTCATAGACGTTTTCTACAGAACCGTACTCTTTCAGCAGCTTCAGCGCAGTTTTTTCTCCGATTCCCGGCACACCTGGAATATTATCGGATGCATCACCCATCAGACCTTTCATGTCGATAATCTGCAAAGGGGCAATGCCGTACTTTTCTTCGATATGTGCAGGCGTGTAGATTTCGAGATCGGTAATTCCTTTTCTCGTAATGCATACGGTCGTATGTTCATTTGATAATTGTGTTAAATCCTTATCACCTGAAATAACGACAACTTCCGCTTTGGCTTCACTGCATTCTTTGCTTAGTGTTCCGATGATGTCATCCGCTTCGTAGCGGTCGAGTTCATACTGTTCAATGCCAAATGCTTCAATCAGCTTACGGATGTATGGGAATTGTTCTGACAGCTCAGGCGGGGTCTTTTGGCGGCCCCCTTTGTATTCGGTGTACGTGCTGTGGCGGAACGTCGTTTTCCCGGCATCCCAGGCTACCAGCATATGCGTCGGTTTTTCTTTCTCCAGAATCATTTCAAGCATCATAGTAAAACCATATACCGCATTTGTGTGAATCCCTTTTTCATTCGTCAATAAAGGCAGCGCGAAAAACGCACGGTACGCTAAGCTGTTTCCATCCAATAAGAGCACTTTCTTTTTCGTCAAAATCCATCCCACTCCTTCGTATTCATCGCTAATAAAAAAACGTCATTTTCATCTAGTTTACCACGTTGGCAACTGTAAATGAAAATGACGCACTTATGTTACTGTGTATTGCCCGTTAACAGCTTGGCATATGGTGAATCTGCCGGCAGAATGATCATCGTTTCGTCATCTACGACTTTCGAGTACGATTGAAGTGTTCTGTACAGTTTGTAAAACTCCGGGTCTTTAGAAAATGCATTATTATAAATTTTTGCAGCTTCGGCTTCACCCTGTGCCGTTACAACCGCCGCTTCTCTCTTTGCTTTCGCAAGCATTTCCTGAACTTCCCGGTCTGTTTCTGCTTCAATTTTCTGCTTTTCCGCATCGCCTTCTGACAGATACGACTGAGCAGTGGACTCACGCTCCGAAATCATCCGCGTGTAAATGGATTGTTCGTTTTCTTCAGGCAAGTCAATACGCTTCATGCGCACATCGACTACTTCAATCCCGAAGTTTCCTTCTTCCAAAAACTTATTTACTTTTTCCGTCACATTATCGTTCAAGCTACCACGGGAAGAGTCTTCGTCATTGACGACATTCACGTAATCAAGCCGCCCCATCTCATTGCGGACAACCGAATAGATGAACTCTTCCATTCTCGCTTCTGCATTCACGATATTCCTAGCGTTGGCAATCATTTTAGCGGGGTCCGTAATATGCCATACCGCATAGTTATCGATAATAATCCGCTTCTTGTCTTTCGTATTGATTTCTGCTTCCGAGACATTGTATGTCATTTGATTTTTCGGCAGTGAAGAAACACTTTGAATGAATGGTATTTTCATATTGATACCCGGCTCCTGCACAATTCTTGTAATTTCACCGAATTGACGGATGATCCGGTACTCATTCTCTTTGACGATGAATAAGTTGGACAGCAGAATGGCCAATAGGGCAAAGATCGCTGTCAGCGTGATAATTAACTTCGTATGGCGTTTAATATCCGCCGCCTTTTTCGGTCTCATTGGCGTGACTTTTGAGTCCGGCCCGGTTTCTGCCGGCTTTTGCACTTTTTTCTTTTGATCCGTTTCGCTCATTTTCTTTAACGCATCTTCTATTTTCTTGAAGGGGTTCTGTTCGTTGCTCATGAAGCTTTCCCTCCTTTCGCGGCTGACTTATCCGTTTCTTCCGATTCGCCTGCCTGCGTTTTCTGCAGCTGCTGGAGCGGCAAATACTTCATCGTCTCGCCGCTGTCATTCATAATATAAAGATTGGCTTTTGGCAGCACTTGTTCAAGTGTTTCCAAAATCAGACGTTCCCTTGTGATTTCTTTGTTCTTTGCGTATTCATTATACAGATCACTGAATACCGCAACATCTCCGCGGGCCTGCTCAATACGTGCTGTCTTTTTCCCCTGAGCCTGGGATTTAATTGCGTCCCGTTCACCGATTGCTTCTTTCGTGCGCTTGTTCTCGTATTTCTTTGCTTCGTTAATTTTCGTATTTTTTGTTTCACGCGCATCTGTAACAGCAGTAAACGCTGCACGCACTTCGGCATTCGGCAGTTCCACGTCCTGAAGCTTGACACCCTGCACAGCGATACCGATATCATATTTCTTTACTAAACTTGTTAATAGGTCGCGTGTCTTCGCTTCAATCTCCGCCTTGCCGTCTGTCAGTGCGGCATCAATGGTAGAGCTTCCAATGATGGATCGAATGGAAGCGGATGCGGCGTCGCGTAATATTTCAATTGGTTCTTCCGCATTGAATAAGTATTTCTTCGGATCCACAATACGCCATTGGACTGTCAGATCGGTCAGGACAATATATTCGTCACCTGTGATCATCTTCGTTTCTTTATCGACAATCTCCCCCGACTTATCTTGCTTGTAACCGAAGTGTATACTGTACGTTTCCTTTGATAAAATTTCTGCCCGCTGAATTGGCCACGGCAGTTTGAAATGAAGACCTGAGTCGGTAATTGGTGCCCCGGCCTGCCCAAATGAAATGACGACAGCCTGTTCAGATTCGTCCACGGTATACCACGTAGTAAATACGATCAATAAAAGCAATAGTCCCGTGACCGCTAAACCGAGTGACACTAAGATTCTTTTTGTGCCCATATCTGTTCCTCCCTTTTCTATGTATGACTACTGTACGGAACAACAGACCAGTAAGTTTCACTTTTGACACCCGGATTATTCTGCTGCAGGCAATTGAATGCGAAAAACGGTGCCCACTCCTACTTCACTGTCAACGGAAACCGTGCCATGGTGCGCTTCCACGATGTGTTTTACAATCGCGAGACCTAAACCTGTACCGCCGGATTCTCTGCTTCTCGCACGATCAATACGATAAAACCGCTCAAACAATCGCGGCAGTTCTGAAGACATAATCCCAATCCCCTGATCGCTGACCGTGATCTCCACCTGATCCTGCTCCGCTTTTACCCCGACTGTAATTTCCGTGTTTTCCTGTGAATATGCAATGGCATTGTTTAATAAATTGACCATCACCTGTACAAGACGATCGTGATCCGCCGGAATAATCAATTGCTTCGGCATGTTTAATACAATATTCATCTCTTTTTCCAATACTTTTGTCTGAACAATTTTGATCGACTGTTTAATAATCTCCACTACATCGACAGACTCATGGCTAATTTCAAAACTTCCGCTTTCCAGGCTCGATAGCCGCAATAAATCTTCAATTAATAATTGCAGCCGGTTACTTTCTTTATACATGATCTGCAAGAAATCCCGCGTAAGCGCCGGATCATCCACCGCGCCGTCCAGAAGCATCTCAGAGAAACCTTTTATCGAAGTGACCGGCGTTTTCAGTTCATGCGAAACATTCGCCACAAAATCTTTGCGCACTTGTTCCAGCCGGATCAGCTTGGTAATGTCATGCATGATAATAACAATTCCGAGCCAATTGCCGTTTTCCCCAATAACTGGCGCACCATACACTTCCAAGTGGCAAATTCCTTCATCAGTGAGTATCTGTGATTGAAAAGAGCGAACTTCTTCTGTCAGGAATATCGCTTCAATTTCTTCCTCAATATCCGAAGGCAGTCCGATATCTTTATACGTTTTGCCCATCAGCTTTTCCCCATCGCGCTGAAACGTCTCTTCAAATACCCGGTTGACCAAATTGACGGCGCCTTGTCTGCCGAACATCAGCAGGCTGCTCCCGATACTGCTGACCAGCGTTTTCAAGCGTTCCTGCTCCATTGCACGCTGAGCAGAATTCCCTTGCAGCTTTTGAGCGATTTGATTGATCTCGTTAGTCAGCTGCTGATGTAATGCACTGTCTTCCAAATGAGCCCGGGCTACATAATTCCCCTGTGCCAGCTGGTGAGTTATATCGGCGAAATGATCGATTGGCTGCGCAAACTGCTGAAGTATTTTTGCCATCACGAACATCATGACAATGAATGCCAAAACGAGCGTGAACAGCAAGTAGACCCAATACGTCTGCTGAATGACCGGTTCCACCTCATCCGCGAATAAATGAAAAAATTGTCCTAAGATGATTCCCAGCACAATTAAAAGAATGGATAAAATAACTGCGGAAGCTGCTAAGAGTTTTGAATAATAGTTCTTCATCTTGTTTTACTCCCCAAATTTATAGCCCACGCCTCTCATCGTTTTGATATAACGCGGCTTTCTAGTATTTTCTTCGATTTTATCCCGCAGATGACTGACATGCACATCGACGATTCTCGTGTCCCCCGCAAAATCATAATTCCATACAGCCTGAAGAAGCTGATCACGGGTGAACACCCGATTCGGATTTTTCATGAAATAGACGAGCAGTTCAAATTCTTTCGGCGTGAATTCAAGCCGCTCCTTATCCAAATAGACTTCCAGCCGTTCTGGATACACTGTCAGCTGGCCTGAAACAAGCACTTTCTCATTGGATTGCCCGCGTTCACCAGTACGCCGCAGAACTGCCCGTACCCTCGCAGCGACTTCCCGGGGGCTGAATGGCTTTGTCATATAATCATCGGCACCCATCTCTAAACCGACGATTTTATCCATCTCCTCCCCTTTGGCAGTCAGCATAATAATCGGTGTTTCAATGTTTTGCTTTCTGAGCATCCGGCATACTTCTAACCCGTCTATTTTCGGCAGCATTAAATCGAGAACAATCAAATCCGGCTGTTCATCCAGCACTTTTTCCAGAGCCTCTTCACCGTCAACTGCCAGAATGGTATCAAAGTTTGCTTGCTGCAGTGTAATAGCAAGCAATTTTTGAATGGACTCTTCATCTTCAACAATCAGAATTTTATGCTGTTTAGTTTCCATCTGCCGAATCCTTTGGTTTGCTGACATCAGCTGGCTTCTGCGGCGCTACGACGACCACTTCTCCGCTCATGATCCGCTCGCCTTCTTCATCTGTGGCGTCCACTTGAATAGTTACTTGATTTGACGCCGGATCGAGTTTCGTAATTTCCAGGATGAATTCCACAATGGCATAATGATAAACAGGCTTTGGGAAATGGAGCTGCTGATTAATAATGTGCGCGCCGGGACCCGGCATATGTTTGGATATCGCCGCGGTCACAATACCTGTCAGCATAATCGGAGGGACAATAGGCTGTCCATAAATGGTCTCTGCGGCATAGTCATGCTGCAAATACAGCGGATTCGCATCGTTTGTCAGTCCCAGATACAGCATCAAGTCTTTATCTTCAATTTTTTCCGTGAGGTGCAGCCTTTCCCCCACCTCTAACTTCGATATATCTTTACCTATGGATTTTCGTTTGCTTTTTAACAATATAATCCCTCCTGTAGTTGTGTACATGTGAATGAAAAAGCTGAAAATTACTTCAATAAGTAAATTATAACAACCCACTGGTGAAAAATCGAGTTACACTAAAAAATCGGCCAGCTCCATAGCTGACCGATTTGCAGAATACAAAGTTATGCAAGAACATTCATCACAGCACGCACTGAATCCGCGGACTTTTCAAGCCCGGTTTTCTCAGCGTCTGTTAATTCAAGTTCAATGATTTTTTCAATACCGCCTGCACCTAAGACAGTCGGCACACCTAAATAAATACCATTCATGCCGTATTCGCCTTCAAGATATGCGATAGAAGGCAGCACACGTTTTTGGTCTTTCAATATGGCTTCCGTCATTTCCACTAAAGCAGCGGCCGGTGCATAATAAGCAGAGCCGTTCCCTAACAGGTTGACGATTTCCGCTCCGCCTTTACGTGTGCGTTCCACGATTTCTTCCAAACGGCCGGACGGGATTAAATTTTCAAGAGGAACGCCTCCCGCAGTAGAATAGCGCACAAGAGGGACCATATCATCCCCGTGGCCGCCGAGGACAAACCCTGTCACGTCTTTCACTGACAGATTCAGTTCCTGTGCTACAAACGTGCGGAAACGCGCTGTATCCAGTACGCCTGATTGGCCGATGACACGCTCTTTCGGAAACCCGGACTCTTTGTATACCGTATAAGTCATTGCGTCGACAGGATTCGTCAGAACAATAATCTTTGTATCCGGTGAGTACTTGACGATTTCAGCAGTCACTGATTTCATTACTTTTTGATTTGTCTGTACTAAGTCGTCACGGCTCATTCCTGGTTTGCGTGCAATGCCCGCGGTAATGACGACTACGTCGGAATCCTTCGTGTCCTCATAATTCGATGTGCCGGTAATCGCAGCATCAAACCCCTGAACCGGACCAGCTTCCAACATGTCCAAAGCTTTGCCTTTCGTCGGATTTTCCATAGCTGGAATATCCACGATCACGACATCGCAAAGTTCTTTTTGAGCTAAAAGGAATGCAGTTGTTGCTCCAGTAAAACCAGATCCTATAACCGATACTTTTTTACGCTTCAATGACATGTAAAACTCCCCTTTTTCAGAACAATATAGTAGAAAGAGAGGGATTTTCATCCCTCTCTCGTCAGTCTCTTATAGGTTTTCGATTAATGCATCAGCGAATCCGGAAGTGCTAACTTCTGTCGCATTGTCCATTAGACGTGCGAAGTCGTATGTCACTACTTTTGACGCGATAGTTTTCTCGATGGAAGCAGTGATTAGATCAGCTGCTTCGTTCCAGCCAAGGTGCTGAAGCATCATAACACCTGAAAGCAATACGGATGAAGGGTTAACTTTATCCAATCCTGCATACTTCGGTGCTGTACCGTGAGTTGCTTCAAAGATCGCATGTCCAGACTCGTAGTTAATGTTCGCTCCCGGTGCAATTCCGATTCCGCCTACTTGCGCAGCAAGTGCGTCAGAAACGTAGTCACCGTTCAAGTTCATTGTAACTACTACATCGAACTCTTTTGGACGTGTCAGGATTTGTTGCAGGAAGATATCAGCAATTGCATCTTTAACGATGATTTTGCCTGCAGCTTCTGCATCAGATTGCGCTTTATTAGCAGCATCTGTTCCTTCAGCATCTTTAATACGGTCATATTCTTTCCATGTGAATACTTTGTCGCCGAATTCTTCTTCAGCCAACTCGTAAGCCCAGTTTGCGAATGCGCCTTCTGTGAACTTCATGATGTTTCCTTTGTGTACAATCGTCAAAGACTTACGGCCTTCACTGATTGTATAATTTAACGCTGAACGTACAATACGCTTTGTACCTTCTTCAGAAATCGGTTTAATACCAAGACCTGAAGTTTCAGGGAAACGAATATTTTTAACGCCTAACTCAGTTTGAAGGAAGTTAACTAATTTCTTTACTTCGTCAGTACCTTCCTGATACTCGATACCAGCATAGATATCTTCAGTGTTCTCACGGAAAATAACCATGTCACAATCCTCAGGACGTTTCACGGGTGATGGTACTCCTTCGAAATAACGAACCGGACGCAAGCACGTGTACAGATCTAGTTCCTGACGCAGTGCTACGTTCAATGAACGGAATCCTCCACCGATCGGCGTTGTAAGAGGTCCTTTAATCGCAATCAGATATTCTTTAATTGTTTCTAGAGTTTCTTTCGGAAGCCAATCACCAGTTTCGTTGAATGCTTTTTCTCCTGCAAGAACTTCCAGCCAATTAATTTTCTTTTTTCCTTCATAAGCTTTCTCAACTGCTGCTTCGATAACGCGTGAAGCTGCATGCCAAATATCCGGACCTGTTCCGTCACCTATAATGAAAGGAATTGTTGCGTGATCTGGGACGTTTAAAACACCGTTAGTTACTGTAATCTTTCCATCATTAGCCATTATTGATATCCTCCTGATTTCAATATCAGTGGGCCGGTATACGAGATACCGCCCCACGAATTTACTATTTTTTATCGTTCATTGATAGGGACATACTTTTGCATGCCTGGTCCTACGTACTCTGCACGCGGACGGATCAAGCGGTTGTTTTCGTATTGCTCCAGGATATGTGCAATCCATCCTAAAAAACGAGAAACTGCAAAAATAGGCGTGAAAATATCATGATCGATGTCTAATGAATGATATACCGAAGCGGAGTAGAAATCAACATTTGGAGGCAATTTCTTTTCTCCAGTGACAATTGCTTCGATTTTTTCAGACATATTGTACCACTTTTCTTCACCGCGAAGAGCAGTCAATCGTTTAGACATTTCACGCAAGTGCTTCGCACGCGGGTCACCCTGACGGTATACACGGTGTCCGAAGCCCATGATTTTTTCTTTGTTTGCAAGCTTTTCACGAATATAAGATTCTACTTTATCTTCATCGCCGATTTCCATCAGCATATTCATAACCGCTTCGTTTGCACCGCCGTGCAGTGGGCCTTTGAGTGCGCCAATTGCAGCAGTAACACCAGAATACATATCAGACAGAGTAGCTACACAAACGCGTGCAGTGAACGTAGATGCGTTCAGCTCGTGGTCTGCATGCAATACAAGTGCTTTGTTGAATGCTTCTTCAGCAATATCAGCAGGCTCTTCCCCAGAAAGCATGTAAAGGAAGTTTGCCGCATAGCTTAAACCTTTTTTAGGCGCCACAGGCTCTTGTCCTTTTCTGATACGTGCGAATGCTGTTACAACAGTTGCAACTTTCGCCTGAAGCTTAACTGCCTTTTTGTAGTTCTCTTCAGGTGACATATCTTCCGCTTTGTCGTCGTATAATCCTAGAAGTGAGATTGCTGTGCGAAGTGCTGCCATTGGGTGCACTTTGTCGATTGGGTACGTTTTGAAGTGGTCGATAACCCCTTGTGGAATTTCTGCGTTATCTTCTAATTGCTGCTTCAATTCAGCAAGTTCTTCTGCATTTGGCAGACGCTTGTGCCACAGAAGATAGACAACCTCTTCAAAACTAGCATTTTCCGCCAAGTCATCGATGCCGTATCCTACGTATGTAAGAGTGTCATCGATAATGGAACTGATTTGTGATTGTGCTGCAACGATACCTTCCAATCCTTTTGTTGCTGTCATGATATTCTCTCCTTCTTCCCAGTTTGGCCACCCTCTGAAGCGGAGTGCGGAGTGATGACCATCTGCTTAATTATATTTTTATCTAAAACGCTTACAAAGTCCATTATAGCAACTTTTCCGATTTTGTGAATGGTTAATAACTATTTTTGTTTATATTTACTAGAAAGGAATGGGCAAATCCATATGATATCCTTCGACTCAAAACGTTTGCAAACCTATTCACGCCAATGGCTGCCTGCTATATTGATCGTTCTTTTCTTGGTGGTAATTCCGCCTGTCGGATTTGCGATTGTTTTTGCTTTCTTTACTGCTCCGCTCATGAATTCCCTGATTTCCCTTACAAAGCTTCCTGCTTTTTTAGCTGCTTTACTCATAATGGGAATGCTCGCCTCTTTAGTATACACCTTCTTGTTACTATCAATCAATGGATTGATTTCTGTCATCTGGACAATGGAAGATCAATTGGGGCTGATCATTGAGATGATGGATAGCAGAGGGTGGAACTTGCATGCAGCAGCCGAGCAATTTATCCAGTCGAGTCATGATGCAATGGATGGGATACTGAACTTTCTGCAAAAAATCTTTCAGTCGATTTTCAGCATATTTCTATTTATCATTGCTTATTTTTTCTCTCTGCGGGAAAGTGCAACAAACCGGTTTTGGTTTTTAGTGTACTTTCCTTCAGACTTCAGACAGTTCGCCAGACGCATTTTTGATAAGTCAAGCCGCCTGATGGGTCATTTCTTCTCGGTTCAGATCCGTCTTTTTTTCATTACCTTTGTGCTTATGACGATTGGATTCTGGTTACTGGATTTCGAGTCTTTTCTCACAAAAGCTTTTTTGATTTCAATGGTCGACAGCATCCCATTTCTCGGAATCGGGCTGGTTTTTCTGCCGATGATTGCATTTTCCTTCTATATTGATGACATGTATTCTGCTGTCGGTTTATTAGTTTTGTATATCGTTTTGCTTGTCACCAGACAGATGACTGAATCACTTTTATGGGCCCATACATTCAAACTGCGCACGGTACATTCTTTCATTATTACCGCTTGCGCCGTTTATTTGTTTGGCATCTACGGTATTTTATTTTTGCCGTTCTTCTTATTCATTGCCTTAAAAGTCAAAGAACATCCCACATTTACATGACACGAATTTGTCCGCTGCGGATTTTATTGTAGATCCATTTGACAATAAACGGATACAGTATTTTACGGGGTCCGCCAAACAGCAGCAATAAACCAGCAATATCCGTAATAAATCCAGGCATTAATAATAATAACCCGCCCAGTAAAATACAGACGCTGTCTACGAGAGCTTTGCCCGGCGTCTCCCGGTTAGCCAGGCGGTACTGCAGATCTCGCCATGCACGCAGGCCTTGTTTTTTCGCAAGATATGCACCGCCGATTCCCGTTGCAATGATGATTGTAATTGTCGGAAGAATTCCGATGGTCTTTCCCGACAGCATCAATACAGCCAGTTCTGCAGTCGGGACAAGGATGAATAATGCTGCTAACCATTTCATACAGTAACCTCCAAAAAAGACCGCCCTCTCAACGTGAGAATAGCGGTCTTTGTGTTTTTACAATACTTTTGCGTGACCGTTGTAGATGACTCCGCTTGCTGCGTCCATTGTAATGTCACTGCCATTTTTAATAATTGATGTAATGTTCTCGGCACCTACGATTACAGGTATGCCTAAACTCAATCCCACCACTGCCGCATGGCTGGTCAATCCGCCAGTTTCTGTGATGATGCCCGCACATCGCTCAAGTGCCGCATACATGTCACGGTCAGTAGACTGGGTGACGATGATATCGCCTTCTGTCACTTGCGTCAGCGCTTCCTGTGAGGACTTGATGACCTTCGCTTTACCGAATGCAACATTTTTGCCGATTCCCTGTCCGCGCCCGATCAAATCGCCGATAACATGCAGCTTCATCAAGTTTGTCGTGCCCGCTTTACCAACTGGCACGCCCGCAGTGATGATCACTACATCACCGTGTGTGACGTATTGATGTTTTACACTTTCTTCAACTGATTCCTGAAGAATTCCATCGATGTCTAAAGCTTTTTTGCCGACGATAGGATAGACGCCCCAGACCAGTGTCAGCTTATTAGAGATCATTTCTGAACGTGTCACCGCAATGATCGGAACACCCGGACGGTATTTAGCGATCATAGTAGCTGTCTGTCCGCTTTCAGTTGGCGCCAAAATAGCCTTGACATTCAAATTCAAAGCGGTATAAGCAGCGGCTTGTCCAATTGCCTCTGTCAAATTACCTTCTTTTTCTCTCGTTCTTCTGGAAACAACAGAGTGGAAGTCCATTGATTCTTCGGTGGACAACGCAATTTTACACATAACGTTCACTGATTCCACCGGGTATAATCCGGCAGCTGTCTCGCCTGAAAGCATGACCGCGTCAGAACCGTCTAAAATCGCATTGGCAACATCACTTGACTCCGCACGTGTCGGGCGCGGGTTTCTTTGCATAGAATCCAGCATCTGAGTCGCTGTAATAACAGGCTTACCGAATTGGTTACATTTGCGGATCATCGTTTTTTGCACCAGCGGAACTTCTTCTGCAGGAATTTCAACACCCAAGTCCCCGCGCGCAACCATCAGACCGTCAGATAATTGAAGGATTTCATCCAGATTATCGACACCTTCCTGGTTTTCAATCTTCGGCACGATATGGATGTGACCGCCATTATTCTTTTCGAGTAATTCGCGGATTTGAATGACATCACTTGCACGGCGCACAAATGAAGCAGCGATAAAATCGACGCCCTGTTCAATACCGAACAGAATATCTTCTTTGTCCTTATCCGTAATTCCCGGCAGCTGCACAGAAACATTCGGCACGTTGACGCCTTTATTGTCTTTTAAAGGGCCTGCGTTGATTACTTTTGTATGAATTAAGCCTTTTTCGTTATCTTTACCCGTCACTTCCAGTTCAATCAGGCCATCGTCAAGAAGCACGAATGAACCGCGTTCGACGTCATTGATTAGCTTCTCATACGTAACGGAAAAGACTTGGCTTGTCCCAAGAACTTCCTTCATCGAAATGTCCACTGCCTGTCCTCTCGTTAACTCGATCTGCCCGTCTTCCATTTTATGCGTCCGTATTTCAGGACCCTTCGTGTCGAGCAGAATTCCGACCAACTTTCCTTTTTCAGCGGCCGCTTTGCGGATTCGTTCAATACGTACTCTGTGCTCTTCTTGGGTGCCGTGGGAGAAGTTCAGACGTGCAACGTTCATCCCCGCGTCAATCAGTTTCAGCAATGCCTCATACGATTCACTTGCCGGCCCGATTGTACACACTATTTTTGTCTTTCTCACTACTTATCGCTCCTCTGCGTCATGTAGACTCTGACTAATTAGATGGATAATGTTTCCGCCAAATCTAATAATGACAAGTCCAACTTTTCTCGTTTCATAAATACCTCTTCTAAGTTATAGTCTACCACTTTATGATTTCTCATACCAACAGCAGCACTTTTCTTTCCTGACAAAAGTGATTCAACAGCTCTTGCACCGTATTGACTGGCTATAACCCGGTCACGTGCAGATGGAGAGCCGCCCCTTTGTATATGTCCTAAAATGGATACCCGTGTTTCCACGCCCGCTTCCTTTTTCAAAATATCCGCGAGCTCAGAAGCAGACATCATCCCTTCAGCCAGCACAATAATACTGTGTTTCTTCCCCCGGCTCGTACTGCGTTTAATTCGGCTGACGATTGACTCTGCATCAAATGGTTTTTCAGGCAGCAATATCGATTCCGCACCGCCGCCAAGACCTGCCCATAACGCTAGATCTCCCGCATCACGCCCCATAACTTCAATGATGAATGAACGTTCGTGCGATGTCGCGGTGTCCCGGATTTTATCGATGGCTTCCACAACCGTATTCAATGCTGTGTCAAAACCAATCGTGAATTCTGTGCCATTGATGTCATTATCAATAGTAGCAGGCACACACGCACATGGGATTCCCATTTTGACCAATTCATACGCCCCGCGGAATGAACCGTCACCGCCGATGATGACAATTCCTTCAATTCCGTGTAAGGTGATTTGTTTCATCGCTTTTTGACGGCCTTCTTCTGTCATAAATTCCGGACATCTCGCTGATCTCAATATCGTCCCGCCGCGCTGAATAATGTCTCCTACCGATCCCAGCTGGAATTGTTCAATCTTTCCGTCAATCAGTCCCTGATACCCATTAAACACGCCGGAAACTTCCAGGCCTTCAAAAATCGCTTTTCTGACAACGGAACGGATTGCCGCATTCATCCCTGGCGCATCGCCGCCGCTTGTTAAGACTGCAATTCTTTTCATGTTCATCACTTCCTTTTGCAGTTACTGTTATGTACGAGCAAAAGATGCGGTCGCCCGCATCTTTTATTCCGAAAATACACCGATTGCTCGGAATTTCTTATATCGGTTATCAATTAATTCTTCCGGTGACAACTTACATAATTCATTGAGTGATCTTCGCACCGTTTCACGCATCTCGTTTGCCTGCTTAGCGGCATCACGGTGAGCGCCGCCAAGAACTTCCGGGATCACTTCATCGATAATGTTCATTTCTTTTAAATCTGGCGCCGTAATTTTCATTGCTTCCGCTGCCTGCTTGGCAAGCGACGCGTCTTTCCACAAGATGGAAGCCGCCCCTTCCGGAGATATTACGGAGTATGTGGAGTTTTCAAGCATATGGATATGGTTAGCTACCCCAAGTGCCAATGCTCCCCCGCTTCCGCCTTCCCCAATCACAATGGAGATGACAGGCACTTTCAAGCCGGCCATTTCGACCAGATTGCGTGCAATAGCTTCACTCTGTCCGCGTTGTTCGGCAGCTTTCCCCGGATATGCGCCTTTCGTATCGATGAAGCAGATAATCGGCCGGTTGAATTTCTCGGCCTGTTTCATCAGACGCAGTGCTTTTCGGTATCCTTCAGGATGCGGCATGCCAAAGTTTCTTTTGACATTTTCTTTTGTATCTTTCCCGCGCTGATGGCCAATAATGGTAATCGGAGTCTCTTCAAAAGAAGCAATACCGCCAATAATCGCTTCATCATCAGCAAAATTACGGTCTCCGTGAAATTCGATAAAATCTTCAAAGAGACGGGAAATATAATCATTGGTTGTCGGTCTTGCAGGGTGCCGGGCGACTTGGACGCGATCCCATGGCTCCATGCTTTCATAGATATCTTTTTCTAAATTTGCCAATCTGCTTTTCAGATTCACAATCTCTGAGGAAAGATCGACATCATTCATGGCTGTATATTCTTCCAGCTCATTAATTTTTTCACGCAGCTTTACAATAGGTTCTTCAAAAGCGAGTGTTTTACTCATACAAGTTCCGTCTCCTTTCCTGCGTGAAGTTTCAGGATTTTATACATAACACCTGGCATGTCATTCCGATGAACAATTGCGTCTAATTGACCATTATTCAGCAAAAATTCAGCTGTCTGGAAATCATCCGGCAGCTTTTCACGCACAGTTTGCTCAATGACACGGCGTCCCGCAAAACCGATCAGCGCTTTTGGTTCAGCCAGGTTAATGTCTCCTACCGATGCAAAGCTGGCTGATACACCGCCGGTCGTCGGATACGTCATGATGGAAATATACAATAACCCTTGGCTCGCGTGCCGTTCAAGTGCTACACTCACCTTCGCCATCTGCATCAAGCTGATGACACCTTCCTGCATCCGCGCACCGCCGCTTGCTGAAAATATCAGCATCGGAATCCCTAATTCTGTTGCTTTTTCTACTGCTCTCGTAATCTTTTCACCAACGACTGAACCCATGGAGCCCATTCTGAAATGCGCATCCATAACGGCAACGGCTGCTTTCTGGCCCTGAATTTTCCCGACACCTGTCAGCACCGCTTCATTCAGCCCTGTTGCTTCCGCATCAGCCTCTACCTTTTCTGTATAGGAAGGGAAATTTAACGGGTTCTCTGTTTTCAGATGATTGTCCATCGATTCGAAACTGCCCTCATCAAACAGATGATCGATCCGTTCCTGTGCAGTCATTTTGTAATGGTGCTGACAAGAAGGACAGACTTTGCCGTTCTTCAATAATTCTTTCGTCAGGATGACATGCTTGCACTCCGGACATTTTGTCATAATTCCTTCGGGCACATCCGCCTTACTTTTTGCAGACGGCATTGTATGTTGGTCTTCTTTTGGTTTCTTTTTAAATAATTCTCTGATACTCATTCCGTTTCCCTTCTTTCTCCCTCAACTTGGTTCATCCATTGTTCATAACAAGCCAAGGCTTGCTCTGTATTACCAGCCATCATTTCACCCAGCAATTCACGGACAGTCATTATTTCATCTGGATCAGTAATGGCCACATCGAAAGAAACTCCGCTGTATTGCTTCAATAAAAACCAAATTTTCAGTGAGAGCCGATTTTCAGTTGCGACAATCGTTTCGCGGACCATATCTTCACGCAAAAACATCGCTTCTTCTTCGTTTAATTTACTTTGCATACCTCTCCAAACAGGCAACATGCGCAGTTCTTCATTTTTGGTGACTGCTGTAATCGCCGCACGCTCGTGAATCATCCGGGTTTCAACTACATCCTGGATGGATCTTGCCTGCTGCATGATAAATGCCGAGAGAACTTCCACTAACTGATGTTTTTTAAAATCGGATAAAAACGTGCCTTCGCCTCTTCTCGTTTCAATCAGACCGAGCAGTTCCATACTGCGCAACGCTTCACGGACTGCCGTTCTGCTCACTTGAAGTTTTTCCGCCAAATGACGTTCAGATGGCAGCTTATCGCCATATTCGATTTTTTGCTCGCTGATCAGTGATTGCAGCTCTCCGATAATATCCAAAAAACGCTTGGATGATGATTGTGAATTTTGCATGAGGAGAACTCCTTTTTCGTTCCATCAACAGAGTGGTCTGACCACCTGCATACTAGCATACAAAAAAGAGAGCACTACGTAAAGCAATATCTTGAAAATACAAGTGTTTATTTTTCGTCATTTTTCCTCCCGACTGAACGCTCGCTTGTCGAAAAGTGGAGTTTGGTTTCTAATGGCGCGCTATGCGCCATCAGAAGCCATAGAATTTTATACAATAATGTAGTATTTTATTTTTTATTCTTCTATACGGACTGCCGGCTGCAGCTGATCAACGATAAGCTGTACCGATTGATTGCGGTAATCGATGCTTCCCGAAACTCGAACAAATGCCTGTTCTTGTAAATGGACGCTGGTTTGCGCAAATTGTTTCGGAAAGACCGTACAGGATATTTCTTCTGTTTCGTCCTGCAATGTCAGGAATGCCATTGCTTCCCCTTTTTTTGTTCGGATTCTTTTAATAGACAGTATCATGCCCATGCACTGAACTTTTGTGCCTTTCCGTAAAGTAAACAGCGAGGAAATTGGCGGGATCCGATCTGCTGCCTTGCGCTTAAGCTGCTCAATAGGATGTTCCGACAGATAAAATCCTAACATATCATGTTCAAAACTGAGCCTGGTCATCTGATCCATCTCTCCGCCCGGTGTATATTTCGGCTGCGAATTAAAATGAAACTGATCACTTAATGCATCATCACCTATAAAAAGCGCATGGGAATGAGCGGCATCTATGGATGCGAGAAGGACAGAACGCTTTTCACCAAAGTCATCCAGCGCACCTGCTTTAATTAGCGGGATTATCGATTTCTCAGTGAAATGATCTGCCCCAAGCGCGACGGCCATGTCAAACATGGATTGCCAGCCGCCCTTTTCACGTGAATCTGCCAGATGCCGGTAAAACGCAAGAGTGATTCCTTTGATCGCGCCCAGCCCGAGACGGATTGCATCGCCTTCCACTGTATGTGAATAACGGCTTTTCGTCACAGAAGGCGGCAGAATGCGTATCCCTCTCCCTTTTACTTCACGGATCACTTCCATCATCTTTTCCTTGCTGCCTGTCAGAGATGATAAATAGGCCGCATAAAAGTACGTAGGTTCGTTCGCTTTAAAATATGCGAGACGGTAGGAAATCAGAGAATACGCTACTGCGTGGCTCTTCGGAAATCCATAATCAGCAAATTTGACAATTAAGTTATACACATTATTCGCTTTGATGCGGTCGAATCCTTTTTTTATGGCTCCGGCAATAAAGTGCTGCCGTTCTTTCTCCAGCACTTGCTGATTCTTCTTGCTGATCGCCCGCCGGAGAAGATCTGCTTCCGCCAGTGTAAAGCCTGAAATTTCTACGGCAATTTTCATGATCTGCTCCTGATAGATGATGATGCCGTACGTTTCCGCCAAAATCGGCTCCAGTTCAGGTATGTCATAGCGGATCGGCTCCTGTCCGTTTTTACGGCGGCTGTACAGCGGAATGAATTCCATAGGACCCGGTCTGTACAAAGCATTGACCGAGTAGACATCCTTAAAGTTATCAGGCCGGATAGTTTTCAGCGCACGCCGCATTCCCGGTGATTCAAACTGGAATATGCCGGTCGTGTCGCCTGCCTTGAATATTTCATAAGTCAACGCATCGTCCAGCGGAATACGTTCAAAATCAATGACTTGCTTCTTATTGTATTGAATCATGGAACGGATTCTGTCGAGCAGCGTTAAATTGCGCAGTCCTAAAAAGTCCATTTTCAATAATCCGGCTTCTTCCACGTCTTTCATAGCCCATTGCGTCAAGAACACTTCTTCGGTACCTATCTGCAGCGGCACATAATGAACGAGCGGTTTTGCTGCAAGCACGACGCCCGCTGCGTGTGTGGAAGCGTTTCTCGGTAAATCCTCCAGACGTTCCGCTGCCATCTGCCAGACAGCTCTGCGCGGATCCACGTCAATCCAGTCACGGAGTTTTTTCGATTGAATGATATTCTCTTTGAATGAACGGCTGCTGTTTAATTCGTTTGACATGAAGCGGACTTCTTCCGGGGTGAAATCAAGCACTCTGGCGACGTTGCGCGCAACGGCTTTCGTTGACAGCGTACCGAAAGTAATAATCTGCGCGGCATATTGTTTGCCGTATGTATCCGCCACATAATTTACGACTTCTGTTCTGCGGTGATCCGCGAAATCGATATCGATATCGGGCATCGTCACCCGTTCGGGATTCAGGAACCGTTCAAACAGCAATCCGTAGACAATCGGATCGACTTCCGTAATGCCAAGCGCATATGCAACGAGTGATCCGGCAGAAGACCCCCGTCCGGGACCGACTAAAATGCGCTCGGATTTTGCATAGCGCACATAATCTTCTACTATTAAAAAGTAATCAGTGAAGCCCATCTGACTGATAATTGATAATTCGTACCGCAGACGTTCTTCGTATGCTGCAGGCAATACGTGAAAGCGCTGCTGCAGACCCAATCGGCAATGCTCTTTTAGCAAGGAGTCAGATGTCTGGCCGTCTTTCACGGGAAATGCCGGCAGCAAAAAGTCTTCCTTCTGAATGCTTACATTGCACGCATTCATCATAGCTTCTGTAGTTTTCAGCCATTCAGGACGGTCAGAAAACCAATTCATGAACTCTTCCCGCTCAGGCAAATAAGCCTGGCGATAGCGATTGGGAGGTTTTTGCGGGTCGTTCAGTTTATATCCTTTACGAATGGCCGTGGCCACTTCATACGCCTGAAAATCTTCCGGATGAAGAAAACGTGTTTCATGGCAAGCAGCAATAGGCAGCCCGCTTTCCTCACTCAGTCTGATAAGATGTTCTTCCTCCGCATGGGCGCTTCCTGCTGGCCGGCTGATTCCGATAAATGCAGACGAATCCGAGCGCCCTTCAGCGATTTGCTGCAGCACTTCCACGTTTCGTGCATTTGCCCAAGATGCATCGGTCATCGCGCAGATGATAAAGCACCCTTCCCTGTAGGCCTGCAGCCAAGTAAGCGGCAGCGTCTCATCTTCACGCGTCGAAATCGCACTGCTCATTTTCATTAAATTAGAAAAGCCTGTCTGGTTTCGCGCATACACATACAGAAGCACTTCTGTATCATCTGCATTCAGCATGACAGACAGGCCGATCACAGGGCGTATGCCGTATTTCGTGGCCATTTTACTGAAAGACCGGACGCCATATAATTTACTGTTGACGATTGCGGCAGAAGCAGCCCCTCTTTTCTGCAAAAGAGGAGCCAGTTCATCTAACTTTACAATCCCTCGCAATAGATCTGCGCCGGTTATAATTTGCGGATACATCAGGTTCATTTCAATCCCTCAGCTCTGCTTAATAGTTTCTGCAAATTTCCTGCAGTTTGACAATAATTTCGTCCACTTCTGTCCATGAATATGCGGAAGCACCTGAAGCAAGAGGGTGGCCGCCGCCGTTGTGCTGCATGGCCAATGTATTGATGACAGGGCCTTTCGAGCGCAGACGGACACGGATTTGATCATCTTCTTCGATAAAGATGATCCATGCACAGATTCCTTTCACATCCCCAAGCGATCCAACCAGCTGAGAGGTTTCGGAAACTGTCACATCAAACTCTTTCAGGATATCTTTCGTTAATTTAATATAGGCCGCACCGTGTTCATCTATTGTAAAGTTCTGATAGATATACCCTTGCAGATGCAGAATTTTTCGGTCGACTTCATACATTCCCGCAAATAATTTTGTACGGTCAAACGGTTGTTTGATTAATGAACTCGCAACTTCGAATGTTTTCTCTGTCGTACTTTGGAACATAAACCGGCCTGTATCACCTACAATTCCTGCAAATAAGAAACGGGCAGCTTCAGGAGACATTTCCCAGCCGTATACTGCCTGCCCTTCTTCAAAGATGGTATAGATCATTTCAGAACAGGAACTCGCATCTGTATTCACCCAGCGTTCATCGCCATACGGGTCTTCATTTGGGTGATGATCAATTTTCAATAAAAATGCGCCGCGGTCATAAAAAGGCCCGTCGATCCGATCTGTGTTTGCTGTATCAGTGACAATGACCAGCGCCCCTTCGTAATCGGCTTCCGTCACAGTGTCAGGCTCCCCCAAGTAGCCGAGCAGTTCATCATGTGTGCCTGCTGCCAGCACTTGTTTTGCGGGATAGTTTTTCTGAATTAATGCCTTCAGTCCCATCTGTGAACCGTATGCATCCGGATCCGGTCTGACATGCCGGTGAATAATAATTTTTTCATATTGTTCAATTGTGTCAATGATTTGTCGTTTCATGTGTTTCCCCCCAAGTTTCTGTCCAAGTATTCGCATTTCCGATAAAAAGCCGATACAATGTAGTATGAACCGCAGCGCGCAGGCGCCAGGTTATTTTTATGTAATGGAGGCTTTTTGATGGAGACGGTTAATTTTCTTTTTGTTTTTGGTATCGTCGCTTCCGGCGTTTTTTATTTTGTTTTTAAAACACGCCAATTCCGGACAAGCCATATGTTTCCCATCCGTAAAAAGATGTATGCAAGCATGGCAGGAACTTCACTTGGTGCCTTATTGATTTTTTTCGGCATCAATCAATTGCTGCTCTTTGACGGCGTCCTGACATATATCGTGTCGGCTATTTTTATTTTATTCGGCGGCTATGTGGCGATCTTTAATTTTAACGCCCAGAAACACTATAAGCAGTTCGTAGAAGAAGAACGTGCATTAAACAAAACTGACGTCAATTGATGTCAGTTTTTTATTTTTCAAAAAGCTGGAACGTCCCCATTGCTTTGGCCACAATGCCGTCATTGGATGTCAGCTCGATTTCCAGTTTGATGAAGCGGCGGCTTAAGTGAATGATTTTCGGTTCTACGGTCACCGTTGCACCCAGCTGCACTTGTTTAATGAAATAAATCGTTACGTTCTCGGGAACACTTTCTCCGCGTTTTTGGAGTTTGATCGCGCGGCTGCCCGCTTCTGTTAAGATTGTCAGCATCGCTCCATAGGATAGTGAGCCAAATTGATTGGTCATTTGCGGAACAACGGAAAACTCGATTTTATCCGGTGAATTAGTAATTGCTTTCATTTGATTTTTGACGATGTCATCGATTGTTTCACCTTGCTGCGGCTGACGCTGGGTCATTTGCAGTGCTTTTAAAACGTCCTGACGGCTGATAATTCCTTCAAGAATACCCGCATCATCGACAACAGGCATCAAATCGATACCTTCCCAAATCATACTGTGCCCCGCAGAAGCCACACTCATTTTACCGTTCACCGTAATCGGATGGGTTGTCATGACTTTCCCGATAATATTGACATCAGGCTTACTGACCACGTCACGGGATGTAATAATTCCTACAAGCGTTCCGTCTGATTTTACGACGGGATAGGCTGAGTGCGATGTTTGGTGATTCACTTCAAAGAACTGATCCACCGAATCCTCTGGCGATAATGTCACTGTGCGGGCAATCGGCGTGAGGATATCTTCCACCAATAAAATTTCTTTCTCGATCAGCTGATCATAAATAGCCCGGTTCAGCATCGTTGCCACGGTAAACGTGTCATAACTTGTGGAGATGACCGGCAAATTCATTTCATCCGCCAGCTGCTTCACTTCATCAGTCGCATCAAAGCCGCCTGTAACCAGGACAGCTGCCCCGGCCTTAATAGCGATTTCATGCGCTTTCAGCCGATTTCCTACAATCAATAAACTGCCTGCGTCGATATATCGGATCATATCGTCCAGCTGCATGGCGCCCACTACAAATTTCGTTAATGTTTTATGTAAGCCGTCGCGGCCGCCCAGCACGACACCATCGACAATATTGATCACTTCAGCAAATGTCAGGCGCTCAATGTTTTCTTTTTTCTTTTTTTCAATCCGGATCGTTCCTACCCGTTCGATAGTATTGACAAGTTTCTGATTTTCCGCCTCTTTTATTGCGCGGTATGCAGTGCCGTCACTGACTTCCAATGCTTTCGCAACTTGACGTACAGAGATTTTTTCTCCAACTGCTAAGCTTTCAATATAACGCAAAATCTGTTCGTGTTTAGTTGACATGATTTCACCTTTTCCTTAACCTTCTGTTAGGTTTCTGCTTTTTGCTAATCATACCATAATTTCATTAAAAAAACGGTCCAAGACGATAACTATGCGTCTTGAACCGTAATTATTTGTTTCCGTCTTTTACAGCTCGATTGATTCACCAGGCTCCATAATTTTCACTTCGTGATTCGTCACGAGCGACTTGAAGTTCTGCGGATCGAGCTCAATCGGAGGGAACGTATTAAAGTGAACAGGGACAGTCAGCTTCGGGTTCAGAAGTTCCACTGCTTTTGCCGCATCTTCAGGCCCCATTGTGAAATTGTCCCCGATTGGAAGGAATGCCACGTCTATTCCGGCTTCTCCGTATAATTTCATATCACTGAACAGCGATGTATCTCCGGCATGATAGATGACTTTGTCTTCAATGGTCAGCAGCAGTCCTGCCGGCATGCCGGTATAAATAATTTCATTATCTTCTGTAGTATACGATGAACTATGGAAGGCTTGTGTATATTTCACTGTTCCAAAATCAAATTCATTTGCCCCGCCGATATTCATACCGTGTGTTTTTACCCCCTGGAATCCAAGGTATACGGCTAATTCATTGGGCGCTACGACCAGGATATCTTCTCTTTTTGCAATGTCCATCGTATCGCCGACATGGTCATTATGGCCATGCGTAAGCAAGATGACGTCAGGTTTTTCATCAGCTGCCTTCAGATCGGTCAGTTTATTGCCCGTAATAAACGGATCAATTAATATAGTTTTCCCTTTTGTTACAATTTTTACGACCGAAT
The DNA here is from genome assembly GCF_002077155.1 of Sporosarcina sp. P33. GTDB lineage: Bacteria > Bacillota > Bacilli > Bacillales_A > Planococcaceae > Sporosarcina. The sequence continues at coordinate 489,169 of NZ_CP015027.1, forward strand.
GGCCATGGTACGAGATTTTCAAAACGATCACACTCCTATAGTTAATAACTCTCTCTATACCTATACCTTCTCCATTGCAGCATAAAACCCTCTTTTTTGTTATACTAACCAAAACAGAGGAGGCTATATTTTGGCGAACATTCAAAAAGTACAGGATTTCTTAGTTGAACATTCTATCGACGCAGCACTTATTACGAATCCCGATAATATATTTTATCTGACAGATTTCCGCAGTGATCCGCACGAAAGATTGCTTGGCGTAGTGGTTTTCAAAGAAAAGGACCCGTTTATTATTTGTCCCGCGATGGAAGTCGCTGATGTAAAAGCAATTGGCTGGAATTATGATATTATCGGCTATAAAGACACAGACAACGCCTTTGCATTTTTAGAACAGGCGATTACTGAAAGAATTTCTTCGTTCTTATTGCTGGCAATTGAAAAACAGCATCTGACAGTAGATCGTTTTGAAATTTTACAGTCGCGCTTCCCTTCCTTGCAATTTGCGAACTTGGATGAGAAACTCGCAAGCTGCAGATTAGTTAAAAATGAAATTGAATTGGAACATCTGCGTAAAGCGGCAGAATTGGCGGACTATGCCATCGAAGTCGGCTGCAATGAAATCGCAGAAGGCAAAACGGAGCTGGAAATCGTGCAGGCGGTAGAGACCGCAGTGAAACAAAAAGGCGCAGAGAAAATGTCATTTGACACAATTATTGTTTCAGGCACAAAAACTGCCTCGCCCCACGGCATTCCGGGTGAACGAAAAATAGAGAAAGGCGATTTCATTTTATTCGATCTTGGCGTTGTATATAAAGGATATTGTTCGGATATAACGCGGACAGTGTCATTCGGCGAACCGTCTGAAGAAAAGCGTAAGATCTATGAGACAGTCAAAAAAGCCCAGCAGGCGGCAATTGACGTGGTGCGTCCCGGCACACTGGCAAAAGAGGTTGATCTTGCGGCTCGTTCTGTCATTGAAGAAGCAGGTTACGGTGAGCTCTTCCCGCACCGAATCGGACACGGTCTCGGTATTTCCGTTCATGAATATCCTTCATTAACAGGTACAAATGATATGCCTCTTGAAAAAGGTATGGTGTTCACGATTGAACCGGGCATTTATGACCCGTCAATTACCGGTGTGCGTATCGAAGATGATTTGTATGTGACGGAAGACGGAGTCGAAGTGCTGACAAAGTTCCCTAAAGATCTGAAAGTTATCGGATAAGCACAATGGGCGATCCTGCCGTCTCGCTGTACGTTAAAAGAAAAAGACTGAAGACGAATCCCTGCAAGGGTCATCTTCAGTCTGTGGCCGCTGCTGAGTGCAGCGGTCTTTTCTTATGGAAAATCAGATCGTTTCCAATGCTTTTTCTACTTGAACATGTTCTAATTCCTGCGCTTCTGCCACTGCCTGATAGGTGATGTGTCCGGCCAGTGTGTTTATTCCTTTTCGCAGTGCTTCATTGTCCATACATGCTTTTTTGACGCCTTTATTGGCAATTTGAAGTGCGTAAGGAATAGTTACGTTGGTCAGTGCCATAGTGGATGTCTGTGGAACTGCCCCCGGCATATTGGCGACTGCGTAATGGATGATGCCATGTTTTGTATAGGTCGGGTCATCATGCGTTGTGACGCGGTCGGATGTTTCGAAAATTCCGCCCTGGTCAATTGCGATGTCGATCAGTACAGAGCCCGGGCTCATCGATTTAACCATTTCTTCCGTTACAAGTGTCGGCGCTTTTGCACCTGGAATCAGCACACAGCCGATGACCAGGTCTGCATCTTTTACTGCGTGTGCAATATTATACGGGTTCGATACCAGTGTTTGAATGTGTTCCCCGAAAATCTCATCAAGCTGACGCACACGTTCTACTGACAAATCCAAAATAGTTACATGTGCGCCGATTCCGATGGCAACGCGCGCTGCGTTCGTGCCTGCCTGGCCGCCGCCGATAATTGTGATTTTTCCGCGGGATACGCCAGGTACTCCGGCAAGCAAAATGCCTTTTCCGCCTCTTGTCTTTTCCAAGTACTGTGCACCGATCTGTGTTGCCATACGGCCTGCAACTTCGCTCATCGGCGCCAATAAAGGCAATCCGCCGCTTGGCAGTTGAACGGTTTCATAAGCGATTGCAGTCACTTTATTTTCAAGCAGCGCTTGTGTCAGTTTCAGTTCCGGCGCTAAATGTAAATACGCAAATAAGATGAGCCCTTCACGGAAATACTGATATTCTGAAGCGTCCGGCTCTTTTACTTTCAGAACCATCTCTGCTCCCCATGCTTCAGCGGCAGTATTGACAATCGTCGCACCTGCTTCCGCATACTCCTCGTCCTTGAAACTTGACCCTATACCCGCACCTGTTTCAATTAATACTTCATGTCCGGCATTTTTTAATGTCAATACACTTGCAGGGGCTATTGCCACTCGGTTTTCATTGTTTTTAATTTCTTTTGGAACACCTATACGCATGCAAAATCCTCCTAAAATGAAAGTTCGTTTCACGTCGATCTTCTTTTTGTCGATTAATGACAATTTAATCTTATCAGAATATAAAAGATTTTACCTCTTTTTTTCTATGTTTCATAAATGTTTTTTGTTTATACAATTTTATAAAATAATTTCGACAAAAAAGAAGGATTCTCTTCAACTATGAAGAATATGTACAGTGTAGAATCAATTTAACTTTAAGGATGGAGTGGTACTATGGCACTTACGTACAAAAATATCATCGTAGCTGTGGATGGTTCAGATGAGGCAAAATGGGCTTTCAAAAAAGCGATTGCAATTGCAGATCGTAACGACGCAACTCTTCACTTGATCAATATTATTGATACGCGTTCTTACGCAGCGGTGGAAGCTTACGACCGTTCCATTGCAGAGCGTGCGCAAAAATATGCTGAAGAACTGCTGCAGGACTACAGCTCAGAAGCTGCACAGGCAGGCATTACAAATGTTCAGGTCCATGTGGAATATGGTTCCCCTAAAACATTGATCCCGCGGGATATTGCGAAAAAGCTCAAGGCAGATTTAATTATCTGTGGTGCTACAGGTCTGAACCGTGTAGAACGCTTCTTGATTGGAAGTGTTTCCGAGAATATCGTTCGCTCCGCGAAATGCGATGTACTCGTCGTACGCACACCTGAACACCTTCAGGACTGATAGTTTTCAAAGGCTGTCCAGAAAATCGTGGCTAACGATTTTCTGCGACAGTTTTTTCGTGTGCACTCATGCAGCCGCAGTCTGTCGATCCGTTATGAAGCCGCACGTGCCGTATCAATACAATTTACGCATTCATTAAATATGTCCCGCCCGTCAGAAGTTCTGACAAGCGGGACATACGGTTATTCTGCTGCGACTTCCAGCGATTCTACAGGTATACCTGCAATTCGAACGGTATCGCGTGCTAACATGATTTCTTCGTTTGTCGGGATAATTAGTACTTTTACCGGTGAATGCGGGAAGCTGATATACGCTTCTTCGCCGCGGATATTGTTAAGGCTTGGATCGAAGTAAACACCCATAAATTCCAGGCCGTTCATAACCTTCTCCCGCACAATTGCGCTATTCTCACCGATTCCAGCTGTAAAGATAATCGCGTCGACACCGCCCATTCCTGCAGCATATTGTCCGATATGCTGGTGAATACGGTCAGTGAAGACATCAAGCGCTAATTGTGCGCGTTCGTTTCCTTGCTCTGCAGCTTCCGTGATATCACGCAAATCACTGGAGAATCCGCAAAGGCCGAGCAGCCCTGATTTTTTATTCAATACATTGACTACTTCTTCAGCTGACTGTTCTGTACATTCCATTATGTACGGAATTAGCGCCGGGTCGATATTCCCTGATCGAGTACCCATAATGACGCCCGCCAACGGTGTGAAGCCCATTGACGTGTCTACTGACTTGCCGCCTTTAACAGCTGCAATACTTGCGCCGTTGCCGAGGTGGCAAGAAATTAGCCGTGTATCTTCAAGCGGTCTGTTCAAAATTTTGGCAGCACGCTCTGTTACGTATTTATGGCTTGTGCCATGGAAACCGTATTTACGGATGCCATAATTTTCGTAATATTCGTATGGCAGTGCATATAAAAACGACTTTTCAGGCATAGTCTGATGGAACGCTGTATCGAAAATTGCAACTGCCGGTGTATTTGGCAATGCTTTCTTAAATGCTTTGATTCCGACAATATTTGCCGGATTATGCAGCGGTGCGAATCTTGAAATCTCTTCCAATTTTCCAATTACTTCATCCGTGATCAAAACGGAGTCACTATATAGTTCTCCCCCATGAACTACGCGGTGACCAAGCCCGTCAATCTCATCATAGGATGAAACAACCCCTTCACTGAGCAATTGCTCCAGCAGCATAGTGACGGCTGCAGAGTGATTCGCAATATCCAAAACTTTTTCGATTTTCTTTTCATCTGTTGCCATGGAGAAAACGGAATTCTCTAGACCGATTCTCTCAAATAACCCCTTGGTAATCTCTTTTTCTGTCGTCATTTCGATCAATTGGAACTTCAAAGAAGAACTTCCGGCATTTATCGACAAAATTTTCGGCAAAAATACCCACCCCTTACTATGATTACGTCGTATAACGTTTGAAGTTATTATAGTATCTAACAATTTTAAAAGCAATTGAATTCATGAAAATCATGCCGCTGATCTGTGATTAATTTTTGACAAGAAAAAAAAGAAGGAAGAGCGACGACTCAGTCACTCCCCTTCCGCTTCCATCCAGTCATTCAATTTACTGAAGAACCTCTGCATTGCCGCGGCATTTCCGAGCTCCGGAATTTTAGCAAGCAGTACATCCGGCATAATAAATTGTTCATGTGGCGGCTGCTGTAGCAGTAAAATACTTTTTGCGAAACGCTGATCAGAAAACAGGGATTCAGGCAATTCCAGCAAACCTCTTAACAGCTTATGGTCTTTAACAAAGTTCAGAATTGGTTCTGCACCTTCCGCGCTCAGCAGCCTTGACGGGACGATAAATAATCCGTAACCGCCCGGCTTCACATAGCGCATGGACTGCTCGATATACAAGTAATGGGAAAACGCATGGCCTTCCGCCGGCATGAGCTCATACTCCATAGCAACTTCATCGTCAGGATAATACCCGACCGGAATATCACTGACTACCGCATCGACCAAATCAATCGGCAGCGGGCGGAGTGCATCCTGCAAATAGAAAGACACCGGAAGCTCCAGCAAATTGGCAGTCGCTGCTGCAATTTGAATTAATACATCATCGATTTCCACCGCACTTGCAGATGCGGCTCCTTTGTATTGATTAAGAACTGTAAATAAGAGATTTCCTGTTCCGGCGGCAGGATCCAAAAACGTAACCGGCTGTTTGCCATCGAGTAATTTATTAATTACATAGCCGATCAGAAAACCAATCGTGTCTGGAGTCATCTGATGATGGGCCTGGGCTGATTGTTTCATTCCTTTAAGCAGAGCCAGCTGAATACCTTTTCGGATTTCTTCTTTTTCGGGATTCTGCAATTCAACCGCGGACGGATGATCAAGCCATTTTTCACTCGCTTCCAATACGGCATCCAAATACAGACCATCCGTTGATTCAGCATGCTGGTCATAATACGCAAATATTTTTTCTGTATTGTTCATTCGTTATTCCCCCAATAAGAAACCCACCTATCGTCCAGGTGGGTTCGTTGTTTACATCAATTCTTTAACTGCTTTGATGGCTGCATCGTAATCCGGATGATCAGTTGCTTCACTGACATACTCTACATACGTTACGTTATCATCGCGGTCAACTACAAAGATTGAACGAGTCAATAAACGCAATTCTTCAATTGCCGTACCGAATGCTTTTCCGAATGACAGGTCGCGGTGATCAGAATAAAGGTGTACATTTTCTACCTTTTCTTCTTCCTTCCAGCGCGCTTGAGCAAAAGGAAGGTCGCATGAAACCGTCATGACTTCCACATCATTGCCAAGGGAATTCGCTTCATCGTTAAAGCGCTTCGTTTGAATAGAGCATACACCCGTGTCGACAGAAGGCACTACACTGATCAAGCGTACTTTGCCTTTCGAATCATCTAATGTGACAGGATTCAAATCATTCGCAAGCACTGTAAAATCCGGTGCCTGATCACCTACTTTTACTTCTGAGCCCAGAAGATGAATCGGATTATTTTTGAATGTGACTTGTACCATAACTAACCACTCCTTTTACGATAGTGTACTAAACGGTAGGGTCTTCTTGCAACTGATGTTGTTCAGGATGTATCATCTTCTGAACTTCCACTCTTTCAAATGTGCGTTCATGAACAACGACTGTATCCGCAAACAAGTCATGAAGCGCCATCTTTTTCGGCAGGAACAAAACGAGCAAATAAGGAATCCATAACATTTGTGAAATAAAACGTCCGAAGCCTTCTCTGAACAGAATAGCGCTCCAGCCTGGCTTGCGTCCGTCCGCTGTCATGACACGGATTCCCATGACCATCTTTCCTATCGTCTGCCCCGCAAACTTCGTCATCAACATAAAATACAGCAGCAGTAAAACAAGTGCCGTCACTTTATACGGGCTGAATAAAAAGGCGGATGGCTTGGTAATGGCTATATCGAGCACGCGAAACACCGGCTTGACAAAGATGCCGCTTATCGCCGAAATAACTAGCATATCAAGTAAAAATGCCCATAGTCTGATCCAGAATCCAGCGTATTTAGGTATGAGTCTCTGTTCCATCTGCACTGTTTGATCTGTATCCGGCAGTTCGTTCATCATGTTCATGTCCTCCTCCTTACTCACCATATAAATACATCATGCGCGGCGCGTGATTATCAGTCAGCAGCTTTTTCATGATTTGTGACTCTGCATCTCCACTGAATACATCATGGGCTTTCATGGAAAGCAATGCGGTTAAATTTGTAGGTGTTCCATACTCAAACACTTCCGCTTTCTCCAAATGATAGTCTTCTTTCATTTGAGAAATGACAAGGGGCAGCTTTCCATAATCATCAGCAAGCCCTGCTTCAATTGCTTGACGGCCATTCATGACGCGCCCATCGGCTACTTTGCGCACCGCTGCTTCTTTCATGCCGCGCCCTTCTACAATAATGTCGACGAAACGCTGATACGAGTCATCAATCATTTCTTGCAGCATGGCACGTTCTTCAGATTTCATTTCCCGTGTAGGACTCATCATATCTTTATATGGACCTGATTTAATCGTCGGGAAATCGACTCCGTATTTTTCCGCCAGTTTTCCATAATTGACAGACTGCATGATGACTCCAATTGAACCGGTTAATGTTTCAGGATGAACATATATCTTGTCTGCCGGAGCGGAAATATAATAGCCTCCTGAAGCCGCCATGCCGCCCATCGCCGCATACACCGGAATTTTTTTCGCTGACTGAATTTCTGTCAGCGCATCATAGATATCGGAAGATTCCAGCACACCGCCGCCTGGGGAATTCACTGAAAGTACAATCCCTTTCACGGTGTCGTCATTTGCCAATTCATTCAATTGCGTCATAAATTGGCGGTGATTGTACTCCGCTCCGCTGAATATAGACGCTTCACCTGTGTCCTGAATAACGCCATCCACCGTTAATACCGCGATGCGTTCACTGGAACTTCCTTCCTCCACGATTGTTTCCTGCACCTGCTTTTCCATTACATTGATTTCATTGACGAAACTGTTCCAGTCTCTCGTAAAGACCCATGACATCATATTGATCCCAACGGACACAATAATCAATGTCGCCGCAACAGCAACGGCAATCCATCTTTTTGCATTCATAAATAATTTCCTCCTTTGTCCACATATTACTGTACGTTCCTCATCGTCCTAATGTTTCATTCATGCTACACTTGGTCTATTAACTGAAAAAGGAGACGATTCAAATGACTTCGGAATACGTGATATTTCTGTTTAGCCGGCTGGACGAAGATACCGTCCATAAAAAAAGTTTTGTTGGAAAACAGCTGCAAAAGGAAGGTTTTGTACTGACAGACAATCATACAGAAGCAAATGTTGTTATCAGTATCGGCAGTGACGGAACTTTCCTTCAGGCAGTGCGCAAGACTGATTTCCGTCAGGACTGCATTTACCTGGGACTTTCTATAAAAGGTCCGCACGGCGTATATTGCGATTTCCAATATGATGATATTCGCCCGCTGATACAAACATTACGGCAATCAACTATTAAAGAACGTCATTACCCTTTACTGGAAGTGAAAATTAACGGGCATAAACCTTTTTATTGTCTGAATGAATTCAGTATCCGCTCCACGATCATCCGCACATTCGTCATGGATATTTACATCGACGATTTGCTATTCGAAACCTTTTTAGGTGACGGCATGATCATTTCGACGCCTACAGGCAGCACGGCGTACAATAAGTCCGTAAAAGGCGCGGTGATTGACCCGCTGCTTCAAAGTTTCCAGGTGACTGAGCTCGCATCTGTAAACAATAACCGTTACCGCACACTTGGCGCTTCCTTTATTTTAAGCAATCAGCGTCAATTGACTCTCAGCATTCAGCAGGAAGGCAATGAATTCCCGTCGATCGCTGCCGACAACGAAGCGCTTGGCATTAAACAAGTTGAAAAGGTGGAAGCGATGCTGAGCAAGAAAGTCATCCGTACAGCCAAGCTTTCAGACAACTCATTCTTCGAAAAAGTTCAGCGCACGTTTTTTTGATTAAAAGCTAAAAGGACTATCCAATCGTCGGATAAAAACGACTTTTGGCAGTCCTTTTTTCATTGCAGCCAATCTATCAAATTACTGATTTTGTTCTTTTTTACGCAATTCAACACGCATAATCTTTCCGGAAGAAGTCTTCGGCAACTCTTGTAAAAACTCAATCTTCCGCGGATATTTATAAGGTGCCGTCAATTGTTTGACGTGATCCTGCAAGTCTTTCACCATTTTTTCAGTAGAGTCTGCCGCCTCGTCACGCAATACAACAAACGCTTTCACAACATTTCCGCGTTCTGGATCAGGACTCGCCACAACCGCACATTCACGGACTGCCGGATGTTTGATCAGCGCATCTTCCACTTCGAAAGGCCCAATTGTGTAACCCGAGCTGATGATGATATCATCGCCTCGTCCTTCAAACCAAAAATAGCCTTCCGCATCTTTTTTCGCACGGTCGCCTGTAATATAATAATCGCCTCTAAATTGCATCTTCGTCCGTTCAGAGTCATTTAAGTACTCTTTAAAAAGTGCCGGTGTTGATTTGTGGACTGCAATATCGCCTACTTCATCAACCCCCGCTACTGTTCCTTCATCGGTAATCACTTCCACAATATTGCCGGGCGTCGGCTTCCCCATAGAGCCTGGACGCGGTGTCATTCCAATCATCGTGCCGACCAGCAGGGTATTTTCTGTCTGTCCGTAGCCGTCGCGCACAGTGAGTGAAAACTGTTTCTCGAAAATATCAATGACTTCCCGGTTTAACGGTTCGCCGGCAGATACTGCACTTTTAACAGAAGCCAGTGAGAAGTTATTCAAGTTTTCCGCTTTGGCCATAAAACGATATTCAGTCGGAGTACAGCATAGAACGTTGATTTGATATTCATCCAAGAAGTGTAAGTATTTATCTACATCAAACTTGCCGCTGTAGACAAATCCTGTCGCGCCGCTTCCGAGAACGGATAAAAACGGTGACCAAATCCATTTTTGCCAGCCGGGAGCTGCTGTAGCCCAGACAATGTCACGTTCCGCAATGCCCAGCCAGTTCGGCGCAGCGGTACGTAAGTGTGCGTATCCCCATCCATGTGTATGCACAACACCTTTTGGTTTGCCTGTTGTACCCGACGTATACGATAAAAACGCAGTATCGTCACTGGCAGTATCACGGGCCGCAAATTCAGAAGGCGCGTTTTTTTCTTGTTCTGTCAAAGAAATTTCGCCTTCTTTTGCCTCACCGATAATATAGATATTCACTTTATCTATATTGTCTACGTGTTCCAGCTGATCGGTGAATGCATCGTATGCAATAATTGCTTTTGCATTACTATGCTCGATTCGGTATTCAATATCGGAGGAACGCAGCATTTCTGAACTAGGGATTACAACAAGTCCTGCTTTTAGCGCGCCGATATATGTAACATATGCTTCAATCATGCGCGGTACCATCACTAATACTACATCACCTTGTTTCAGGCCGTTCTCTGTCAGCACGTTGGCTGTTCGGTTCGCCGCCCGGATGAGTTCATCGTATGTTACCTCTTGTTTTTGATTTTGCTCATTTACATAAATTATTGCTTGTCTGCCATCACCCGTAGCATATTTTTCGAACTCCGAAACAATATTATAGCGAGCCGGCGCAAGCAGGTCTTCACGGTTCATATTCATTCCCCCTTTTTCGTAATAGTATAAGTATACAAATAGAAAGACAATAATTCAAAACTTTATATACTTTTTTCCAATATACTGTTTAAAAACGTATACGATAACGTGCTTTTCACAGACTACACCGAACTGTCTCGCGCATTAAAAAAGCGGATAGAGACAAGAATCTGTATGCATTTTGCAGCTTTTTCAAATCAAAAAGGATGCTTTCAGAAGTTTTTCAGCTTCTGAAGGCATCCCATGTCTTACATTTTACTTACTTTGTGTAACCATTCATTTGAGATTGAGCCTGACGCACTAATCGCTTTGTGATTTCTCCGCCGACGGATCCGTTGGCACGCGATGTGGAGTCTGGTCCAAGTTGTACTCCAAATTCAGAAGCAATTTCTTCTTTCATTTGGTTTAGCGCCTGCTGTACTCCTGGAACTAACAATTGGTTTGAGTTGCCGCTGTTGTTGTTTGGCATGTCGTTCACCTCCTTGTGACATTAGAATGGCCACTTCTCAAAATATCATGCAAGGAAGGTGACAGGAAATTTCTTCTTACAGCAGGCCGTCGAAATCTTCTTCCGTCTGTCTGCTTGGAATGGTGGTGATGCGCTGATTTGCGGCTTGTGCCACCATATCATCGAACTCCTGGAAGCTTTCGTAATAGACGACTTTATCGATTTGCGGTTTTGTTTTATTGCTTGGAGGTGTAAATACCGTGCAGCAATCGTCGTACGGCCGAATGGATATGTCATACGTTCCGATTTTTTCAGCAATCCGGATGATATCCAGTTTGTCCATCGCGATGAGCGGACGCAGAATTGGTGTAGCAGTGACTTCATTGATCGCAGTCAAGCTTTCCAGCGTCTGGCTTGCTACCTGACCCAGACTCTCCCCAGTAATCAAACCGAGTGAATGGGTGTCTTTACGCACCTGATCCGCCACTTTCATCATCATTCGTCTGGTCGTAGTCATCGATAAATTGCTGGGCACTTGCTTAACAATTGTCTGCTGCAAATCAGTAAACGGAATAACATGCAAACGGATATCCGCGCCGAATGTATTCAGCTGTCTTATGATGTCTTCTACTTTTTGCTTTGCTAAATCGCTTGTGAACGGCGGGCTCGCGAAGTGAATGGCATCAAATGACACACCGCGTTTCATCATCAGATAACCTGCCACCGGACTGTCAATTCCTCCCGACAGCAGCAGCAGTGAATGACCGTTAGAACCGACCGGCATCCCGCCGGCTCCTTTATAGACATGTGATGAAATATAGGCTGCTGATTGCTGAATTTCAATATACAGTAAAATCTCAGGTTTTTTCATTTGTACAATTAACTCAGGGAATGAGCGCAGGACATGTCCGCCGAGCTCCTGCTGTATTTCACCTGTGTTGAGCGGAAAACGTTTATCCGTACGCTTGACATCCACTTTAAATGTTTTACCGGCTGTTTCCGTCTTGCCCATCACCTTTAGCGATGTTTCTTTAATCGCTTCAAGTGTCGGCTCGCAAATCGCTATCGGGCTGAACGACTGAATGCCGAAAACGTTCGGCAGGATCTCAATTGCCCGTTCCAGCTCCTCCGGTTTTTCTGTATAAATAAACATTCGGTCCCGTTCTGCACGCATCGTCAATGTAGTCAGTTCAGACAATGCAGCTTTTATATTCTCTTTCAGTTTGCGGACAAATTTACTTTTATTTTTTCCTTTTAACGACATTTCACCATATCGGATCAAAATAGTATTCCAGTTCATTTTCCCACTCCTTTTCTCAGCAGTCCGATTAATTGACGAACCGCTTCTTTCAATTGTTCAATTTCTTCTGTTGTCTGATCTTTGCCGAAACTGATCCGGATTACACCTTTTGCATAATCGGCCGGAACCTGTATGGCTTCAATCACATGACTGACACTCGAATTTTTTGAAGAACAAGCGCTGGATGTCGACACAATAATACCGCGTTCCTGCAGGAAATTGATCGCGACTTCTCCGGTAATGTGCGCAAATGCAACCGACAGGATGTAGGGTGCACCTGCCTGCGGAGCCAATACTCTACATTCCTCGAAAGTCGAAAAGAATTGAATCAGATCCGTTCGCCATTGGCTGAACTGCTGCATATCCGCTTCTTCCGCGATCAGACGTGCAGCTTTTGCAAGCGATGCCGCATGAGGTACGGATACTGTGCCGCTGCGCAGTTCCTGTTCCTGCCCGCCGCCGAACACTATCGGCTGCAGCCGGATATTTTGCCGATAAGCTAAAAAGCCGCTGTTCTTTATGCCATAAATTTTATGGGCTGATAACGTGACAAGATCAGGCCCGTCCGAAAAATTACCGGGCAGCAGCTTACCAAAACTCTGCACACAGTCCGAATGAAACATTGCCCGTGAGGATGAATGAATGATTTGTGCGAACTGTTCGATCGGCTGAACCGTTCCGATTTCATTATTGACATGCATAATGCTGACAAGTATCGTGTCACGTCTTAATGCAGCCTTTACATCAGCTGGCGACACCTTTCCTTCTTCGTCTGCAGGCAAGTAGTCAACTGTGAAATGCTGCTGTTCCAGCTGCTGAAATACGCGCAGCACTGATGGATGTTCGATACTGCTCGTGATCAGATGGCGTCCTTTATGCTGATTGGCGTATACAAAGCCCAGTATCGCAAGATTATTCGCTTCCGTTCCTCCAGACGTGAATATCCCTTCCGTCAAATCCAGTCCAATTGCCGCAAGAATTTGAGCGCGTGCACGTTCCAATAATTTTTCCGTACGTTTTCCTTCCATATGTAATGAAGCCGGGTTCGCGAAATAAGAAACGGAAGCGTCCATAAAGGTCTGAAGAACCCGTTCGTCTGGCTTTGTTGTGGCGCTGTGATCAAAATACATATGTGAATCCTCTCTTTTCCATGAGAATGAAAGAAACAAAGCCACCGGAAAACCGGTGGCTTTGTCGGAATATAGTTATGCTTTCTGATGAAGCATTCCTTGAATTTTTTTCATGGCACCCGGTTCTACTTCTTCTACTGCAGTACCTGCTTCTTCTAATGCACGTAAATAGCGGAACTGCATGAAAGATTCTTCCGCCTGCAATAATTTTTCATGTACATGCGGATGAGACGCGCGATACCGGTTGCCGTATTGGATGATCCGTTCGACAAGCAAAGCATTTTCAATCATGTCTTCTGCTTTCGCACATACATCATTGACAACCACATCTGCTTTTTGAACATATGATTCAACCAATGCCATATTAAGCGGCACTTCTTCCAAACTTTGCTTGACGATGAAAATTTGCTCGTCTGCTTCTTCCAGCTGCACTTCCATATCGTCCGGTATTCCGGGAATATTGGCGCGGTGCAGATTACGGTCCGCAATTTGAAGCTGCTGTGCAAGCGTCACAATGCGGGAACGCACAAGATTTTCATCGATGCGAAGATTCTTGATGCGATTGCTGAATTTATTATGCGCTTCAGCAATTGCATCCAACTCTTCCACGAGTTCCTGCAGTTCAATCTGCTGAGCAGAATATGCAAGGTTTTTCGCATCTTGGCGCTCAATGAATATTTCAATTCGCTTTGCCAGTGCGTTAAGTTTCTGCAATGCCATTTGCGGAATAATCACTTCGTTGTCGTCCAGGCGGTAGCTCTGCTGCACGAATTTCACTTCTTCAATCGTATCCGGAATCGAATATTGAAGTTCTTCAAACAGATCCAGCATTTGATCCAGATGCTCATCCACATAATGGCGGGAACTTACTTCTTCTTCCAGCACATCGTAGAATGATTCGATTTCATCATGAATTTCGTTCACTTCCGCTGCCACTTCTTCTACGTCCAGACGTGCCAGCAGCTGGCGAAGGTCTGCTACCCGCTGCTCAATCTTATCGAATCTCGAAGGCATTTTCAGGTGTCCTAAATAATACTCCTGACCTTCCATTTCGATGATTCCTTTGCGCAATTCACGCAGTGCTGCAGGAATTTTCGTCTGCAGTTCTGTCAGCAATGCAGGAATCTCGTCCAGCAGGAATGAAAAGCGTTCTTCTTTTGCCCCTAAGACAATGACGATTTCACGTGCTTGCAAGTAATTCCCATTTTCAATCAGTGCGTCGTATTCCTCAAATCTTGGAATGAACGATTCCCACTCTTTTTCCAATGGTTCTACAGCAGGTCCGAATGCATATTGATGAGCTAAGATCTTTTTGCGCGCGGCACGGTGGTGTTCTTTCACCGTTTCTATCTCGAATCGATTTCGTTCTTCACTGCCAATCAATTCGTTCAGTTCCTTCAAGATCGTTTGCATCTCTTTTTCACATTCCATCAATATTTCGCGGATTTGTCTTTCAGTTCCGGCAGCTTTCTTAAAACGGAAACGATCGACTTGTCCTTCAGCATCCAGTAAAAGCAAATCTACAGTATGAAGCCGGTCATCCACTACTTCAGTCCAAGCGTTGCGCCATCTCTCGAACATCTCTTCTGTCTCACCGGTCATATTGAGCTGCTTAACTTTCGTCATTTCTTCAAATATTGGCTGGTTTTGAATTTGTAATTTTTCTTGTTCCATTTCACTGATTTCCGTTATATGCTTTCGCCTAGCCAGAAATGCCACTACCGTCAAAATAATGACGATAATTAATGGAATGATGACGTATATCATCTCACTATGATCCCCCTATCCCACACTTCGCGCATAAAGTGACTACTTTAGATATTATAGTATATCGTAACATGTTTAAAGCATTTTCGTCTTGTATTCACATCTTTTTTAAAAAACAACGAACTTTTTATCATATTCTGCTATATTCTATGAAATAATTTTTATGAAATTCATTGTTCATTCAACATTTTCTGCGAAAATCACAGCTGTGTAATCTCCAGTGCGCCATGTTCATTCAGTCTGGCTGTAACTTGCTGCCGGGTTTGGAAGAATTCATGAGAGTGTGAACCAATCTGAAGTACCGTTCCGGGATGCGCTCTGGCAATTCGGATGACTCCTTTTTCACTTGTCTGGATATGCGTTTTTACTCCGGCAGCTGACCCGGTTTCGTCCAGCTCAATATATCTTCCGGCAATGACTTCCCCGCCCCGGCACACGCCTTTTATTGTAATATCATGAAGCGCTGTAATGGAACAATTGTAGACACCTTTTGAGCGGATTTGGATATTGCCGTTACTGTACAGAATACTGTTCAGCGCAAATGACGCCTGCAGCACGGACTCCGGACTGATTTCTTCGCTGTACAATTGCAGCAGCTCATCCGCCTCCTGAATCAGCGTACGCAAAGAAAGGATCGTTGTCTGCTCTTCTCTCTGCGGATCAATAAATAACTGATACAGCCAATCAGCGAGTGCCAGCCATTCTTTGTCCAGTCGTCTCGTATGGTTTTTCACCAATTGGATAAAATGCTTATTTTTCTCAGTGAATTCACTATATTTTTGTTCCAGCAATAATTGAATGGCCTGTTTCAAAGTAAACGGCGGGACCTCTTCAGGAACTTCACCGCGTAAGGCGAAAATTTGTCTGAGTGCCAATTCGATATTACGCAAGTACTTCAGAATTTCTTCTAAATCATTCACCATCATTGTAATAATTTTCTCTTGAATACCTACTGTAACTGTCGAAGAGAAAATACTCCCTTTAATATATACAGATTTCGTCCCTCGAATGGAAGCTTTCGTACAATTTTTCATCACTGTAATTTCACCGGAAGCAGCAATGAACATGGATGGATGAACACTGCCTCCAATCCATACGTCCCCTTCAAAATGAATGTTTCCGCTTTCCAGATTTACGTCTGCCGCATGACGGTATTCACGGTTGACGCTGACTTTCACTACTTTCCCGCGCCATTCGATTACAGGCCTGCCGTCAATTTTAGCATACAGCTTATGCAGAACACTGTCGACGCTTGGACCAGGCCGAACAATCACTTCTTTTGGCGGTTTTACTTTATATTCTTTTCCCAGCAAATTCAACCCATTCTTCCCCTGAACCGCAGGAATATAAGTGGCGATTAATTGGCCCGCTTTTACTGTAGGGATGAAATTGTGTTCCCGGAAGTCCACGCGCTCATGGTCTTCCGCATGTTCTTTTTTACTTTTCAAATGAATGTCTAAGCGGGCATCCTGACTTGCAATAGGAGCCATACCTTCTGCAATGACGATCTCCGCCATTTCCAGCGTATTCACCGCCTGAATAATGCCGCTCATTTTGATGCCGGCAACGATACCCAAACCGTCCAGTTCTTCTAAGATATCCTCTGTTGTCAGCTGATTATAAACTTCAATATCTTCTGTTGCCTGTATATCCAGCACCCGTTTCCAGGAGGAATCCAAAAGCCTGCGGGTTATTCGTTTTCCGGGCGTCACTTTAGCGGCGGCTGTCATCAGATCTTTGCTCAGATTCACTAGATACTGTGCAGCGATATCTTCATGAATCGCTGTACATTCGATTATATCTGAAGGCAGAATAATGGTGCGCTGTCTGCTCTCTTCACTGTTAACCCGCAATTCCACTCCCGCTGACGGAACGATGATGGGATATGACTGTGTCCCAAAACGGGCTTCCAGCTGCCCATTATGAATTCTGACACCGGCCGGGGTTTCTTGCACCTGTTTTTCTATAGTTTCTTTCGTTTGTTCCAGACGGCTTACCGTTACTTCAGCTAATACTTTCCGCAAACCAAAAATGGATGTACGGGCGGGGCGTTTTACATGCACATGAACTTCATCCAGCGTCAATTGAAGGATAAAAAGCGCCTCCTCTATCGCCTTCTCAACAGTTTCTGCCTGGATTGTAATAGATCGGGTCATAGTTCCACCTCTATCCGAATAGTTCTTTATCTTCATTACTATTATACCACATTAAATTGTTTCTTTACTGAAATAGTCTATACTTTCTGACAACTGCGCATGTTTTTCACGGAGATCATTTGCATGGATTATCTGGTAAACTATGTACGAGAAAGAGGTGGGTACAGTGGATAGAAAAGAACCGTTTCAGGAAGACTTGGATGACGACGAGTTACAGGACCTTGTCTTGGAAGCGCAGCGTGAAGCGTTAGACAAAGCGGCTGCCGAAAAAAACGTCCGCCGCACGTATCGCCCTTTTCCTAAGTGGGTATTCTGGACAATGGCAACTACATTAATGGTCAGTACGTTTGCTATCGTCTTTCAAATTTATTCGATTCCTGCGCTGGAATTTTTAAAAGCGTCTTCAGAACTGTCGCAGAATCCAGCCATTGCAACATACAAAGAAGCAGTTGTAGTCGTCGCAACAGAAAACAGTAAAGGCACCGGTTTTTCAATTGATGCAGAAGGAACGATTCTGACTAACTATCATGTCGTGGAAGGTCATGACACGATGATCGTCTCTTTCCCCGAAGGAGATCGGTTCACTGCTGATGTCACGGAAGTGTTCCCGGAAATTGATCTTGCGGTGCTCAAAGTCGATGGAACCGGCCTCCCGTTCTTATCTTTAGCAGAAGAGACGACATTCTATGACCGCGAACCTATTACATTCATTGGAAACCCCCTCAGTTTTTCGGGAATCGCCAATAAAGGGAATATAATTGACTACATACAGTTATCCGATTGGGATCGCCCTGTCGTGATGATTAAAGCGCCTGTGTACAGAGGAAACAGCGGCAGTCCTGTGATTAATGAACGCGGGAAAGTCATTGGCATCGTATTCGCCACATTGGATGAAGAAACACATGGCAAAGTCGGCCTGTTCATACCGGTGGATGCATATTATGACGCGGCGGCAAACGAATAGAAAAAGCCGGTGAAGGATTCCTTCACCGGCTTTCTTGCATATCTTATCGTTTGGCAACGAGTAAGAGTCTGCCTTTATCCAATTCACTTTCGCCTTCTTCAGCTTCCGCTTCTGTCATACCCACTGCCTGCATTTGCGAGCGCAGTTTATCTCCGCGGGATGTGAACATGTTCTTCATCGCGTTGAGGAAACCTTGCTCGCTCATGCCGACTTGTTCGGAATCAAGAGCATCCGCAATTTTATCTTCTCGATCTTCACTGTGAGCAAAGATATAAATGTCATCATGCGTGTATCCTTGCGTTACTAATTCCTCTACTTTCTTTTTCGCTTGCACCGCATTCTCTAAGAAAAACTTTTCCATTTGTCATAACCTCCAACTATTTGTTTTTCGTTCTACTCAACTATACCTACTCTTTACGTTCTCTAAACGTTTCGCAGGACTTTTACACCTTTTGAATCATTGCATCTTTTTAAACTGGTAGAAAGTATCTGATTTACCGGGTGAAAATCTGCATAATATTCAAAATATGCTATACTTTTCATAGTGCAGCAACAGAGTATTTGGAGGGGTTTTTATGTCAGCAGAACGATTGGAAGCCGGTTTGAAGAAGATTAGAGAATACGTCAGCGAAGAAGAGGCAGAACGAATGATGACGGCAGATGCTTTAAAAGAACTGGCGCCTGACCTGAGGAAGTATATCGTTGAATTTGCGTACGGTGAGATTTATTCCAGACCGGGACTCGACAGCAAACAACGTCAATTGGTAACACTCTCTTCACTTGTCACACAAGGTGCGACTGCACAGATCCGCACGCACGTCTCCCGCGCATTGACTGTGGGCTTGACGAAAACGGAGATCATCGAGAGCATGATGCAGCTCATTCCATATGCCGGTTTTCCCCGTGTACAAAACGCACTGACAGTCGTGAAAGAATTATTATCAGAAGAAAATTAATCAAAGAAAAAACCGGCCAAGCGGAAACTTGACCGGTTTCTTTTACCACCTGAAAATTGCTGCTGCACCTGTTTCAACAGGCATACGTTCTTTTGGAAGTACGACTACTTCTCCGCCTGTTTTAAAGACGGCTTCCGCTAAATCATCCAGCACGTCATCTACTGCGGCATCTTCCAGGTTTTCTGCTTGTATCGCTCCTGTATCTAAATTAATTGTACCCGGATACAAATAACCGTCTTCCAATACGAGCCGTTTAATACGGTCTTCGCTCGCAGCCTGTACAATTTCTTCAATCTTTTCAGAACCTTGATCACTCGCCTTGGCATTTTCAAAGTTCTCCACCAGATCTTTTGTTTTCTGCAAGTACACAGGCTCTATGCATTGCCACGCCATTTCCCGCAGCTGCTCCAGAGTGAGCGCTTCAAAATCAGATGTAATCCCTTTATCCTGCAGATGCGGATTATGACTCAACTCTTTAAACTGTGTCTGGTATTCAGCAAGTGTGACTAAATATAACGGGAGTCCTGTCGGCTTAGAGTAATTTTCCGCTATCGTCCGGTCCACATATCTGAAATACCGCTCGATGTCGATATCAATTTCATCTTTCTTTGCGCCGTGGCCATGCATCATGGCTGTTCCGGCAGCACCGCCTGAGTTGCCTGTCCCCAAATAAGACTCGGTTACTTGGTCGCCAATAGCCTCTGCTTTTGTTTTCGCTAATTCTTCGGGAATCTCCACTTCTTCCACCCCATAGCGGTTTCCTTCAAACAGTTTGAACTTCTGCCGATTCACACCGAGTAAATGATAGCGGTCTGCAGATTGAAATACACGAATAAGCGGTTTTATATGAAAACTGTCTGATACTATTACCAGCTCAGGCACCGAACGCTGCAGCCGGTACACGATGATGCGGTCTTTTGTAGCGAATAATGCGAGCCCGTCTCCTGCGTGCGCCCAGAAAGGACGTTCACTTTGCAGTTTCTCAAGCGGAGTCAGCAGATTTTTCATTTCTGCTGCTGACAGTTTCTCAGATAATTTTTCTTGCGCTTTTTGTAATAAATTTTTAAATCGTATCGGATCTTGCTGATTTTCAGGTCGGTAACGGTGGGTCGGCTGATAGATGGAGATACATATCTCTGCCTGCTCCATCAGAAAGTCATGAGGAAATTCGTTTACAATCTCTACATTCATCCTAATCCCTCCAATAAATATTTTCCCTGCGTGTTAGGCAGGCCATATTTTACCTGTTCCCTGTCCGGTTGCTTATAAACCAACCGTTTTTCAGTGATGGAAAAAGCACTTGACTTTTCTTAAAAAAACTAGTATAGTTATTGATTGGGATTGATAACAGATCTGAAATTAACAATGGCGTTCTGCAGATGTTTATTCGGAACACTTATTCATCACTGGCGCGACTACAGGGTCGCAAGGACGCAAAAGTAGGCAGGGTTTGCGTTGCTTAAGGGAAACAACCAGTAGAACAATGACCGCGGCAAATTAGGTCCAATCAGAATCTACATGCTATATAAATCAGCACATATAATTGTTGTCAAACGTAACATTTATTATCCTATATAAAAAGCGGGCTCCCGAAATCCGGGACGCCCGCTTTTTTCAATTCATACAGCTTGAAATGCCTGATCCAAATCCGCCATTATATCATCCATATGTTCCAGTCCGACCGACAAACGCAGTAACGTGTCTGACACGCCCATCTTTTCCCGATCCTCTTTCGGCACGGCAGAATGTGTCATAGTCGCTGGATGCTGCATCAGCGTTTCCGCATCTCCGAGACTGACCGCCAGCTTAATCAGCGATAAATGATTCAGTAAGTTCTGCGCATCTTCTTTTCCTCCTTTAATCGTAAAGGAAATTAATCCGCCGCCTGTTGTCATTTGCTTTTTCGCAATTTCATACTGCGGGTGCTGTTCATCAAACGGATAAAATACTTCATCCACTTTCGGATGCTTCTGCAAATAATCAAAAAGAATTTTGGCATTGGCAGAATGTCGATCCATTCGAACCGGCAATGTCTTCATTCCGCGCAATAGCAGCCACGCGTCAAATGGTGAAATTACACCGCCAAAGTCTTTTTGCACCGTACCGCGAAGTTTCGCCATCTCTTCCGCATCACGGCCGACCAGCAGTCCGGCAATAACATCTCCGTGGCCATTAATATATTTCGTCGCACTGTGAAGCACGTAATCCACGCCAAATGTCAACGGAGTTTGAATATACGGTGAACAGAATGTATTGTCCACCACCACCTTCAGATTATGCCGCTTCGCCACATTCACTACAGCCTCCAGATCAACAAGCTCCATCGTCGGATTGATTGGAGTTTCTATATATATACATGTCGTTTCCGGCTTCACGGCTTTTTCGATTTCCTCTTCTGTTTTCATGGGGATCAAATCATGCGTGATCTGATATTTCTCTTCCAAAATTTTCAGCAGGCCGAACGTGCAGCCGTAGATGCCGCGGGAGCAAATGATATGATCATTCGCTTTCGTCAGATGAACAAGCACCGCACTGACAGCTGCCATGCCGGATGCAAAAGCAAGACCTGCAGCACCTTCTTCCATTGCGGCAATGCGCTCTTCAAGCACAGCAACCGTCGGATTCCCTAAACGCGAATAAATATTACCTGTCTCTTCTCCCGCAAAACGCCGTTCTCCCTGCTCAGCCGAATCAAATACATACGTTGACGTTTGATACAGCGGCACAGCCAGACTTCCCTGATGTTCTTTACTGTTATATCCTTCGTGAATCACTGCCGTCTCTTTATGCCAGTTGTTATTCTTCTGCATATTGATTCCTCCCTCTTCTTCTACTTTATTCGAAATTGGATGAAAGCGCTTTAACCTTCTCAATTTCAGTGTACATCGATTATGAAAAAAACGAAAGTACAATATATTCCCTCTTACATTTATATGAAACGCTTGACCCGCAAGCGATAAATTGGTATGCTAGGCTTTGTGTAAAATAGTTGCAGCAGTTATGTGTTCTATTTTGTCCAGTCTATTCCTTTGATCAAAGGTGCAACACGTAACCTCGAGGCTGCAGGGGCGAAGTTGCAAGATTATAGAATGGCAGATGGATTGAACATATCTGGTCTTATTTTACAACAAAATAAAACCAACAGAGGAGGAGTCTCTCATGGCTCGATATACAGGTCCATCATGGAAACTGTCACGCCGTTTAGGCATTTCATTAACAGGTACAGGTAAAGAAATTGAAAAGCGTCCTTACGCACCTGGCCAGCACGGTCCAAACCAACGTAAAAAACTTTCCGAATACGGAATGCAATTACAGGAAAAACAAAAACTTCGCTTTATGTACGGAGTGAACGAACGTCAATTCCGCACTCTTTTCAACAAAGCTGGTAAAATGCAAGGTATTCACGGTGAAAACTTCATGATCCTTCTTGAAGCTCGCTTGGATAACGTTGTATACCGCATGGGTCTTGCACGCACTCGCCGTGCAGCTCGTCAGTTAGTCAACCACGGTCACATCCTAGTTGACGGCAAGCGCGTAGACATCCCTTCATTCGCAGTAAAGCCTGGTTCTGAAATCTCTCTTCGTGAGAAATCCCAAAACCTATCTGCTGTTGAAGAAGCACTTGAAGTAAACAACTTTGTTCCAGATTTCGTTACTTTCGATAAGGAAACGAAAAAAGGCACATTCGTACGCCTTCCTGAGCGCGGCGAATTAGCTGCTGAAATCAACGAAGCACTTATCGTTGAATTCTACTCTCGTTAATAACAAGGCAACCATGCCGGCTGAGATATTTATCTCGGCCGGTTTTTTATTTTCCCTCCCTATTGCCGGTCAAACTCTTCATACAAACAATCGGACGAAACACTATCATAAATTTAATAGGATTCTGCCGCTTGTCCGATCTTCATTAAACATAACATCAAACCCATTTTTCTTATAAAAATATTCCAGTTTATCGAAACTGTCCTTGTCTGCACTTGACAGCATTCCCCTCACCTCAGAAATACCCAGCTGATTTAAATAGCTGAACAGCGACTGCAATTACGCCGTGCCGTTCCCTGCGTTCTCCCCTTCAGCAAAAATATCAATCAGTTCACCATACTGCCGTCCAGTACTGTAGTCTTCCTGAATCTTTGCATACAGCCTGGGATGCGGGGGTCTGGAATGAATACTTCTCAGCATGATGTCTATGGAAGCATCATACGTTCTCAGGCAGATATATTGTTTGATGCCTTTACGGTTAAAAACAACTCCTGTAATTTGATCTTTCGTTAAAATCCGGTCAATAAATTGGTGTTCTTTTTCCATTTCACGCAAGCGCAGCAGTTCACTTTCGGCTTCCGCATACATTGTCTGCAGTTTTTCGTAATCAGCTCTCAGCAGTTTGTGTTTCCTAAACATAGCAGCCCCCTGACATTTTAGTTACGTCAACAGTAATCATTGCACAGCGAAAAAGTGCATTCAACTGTCAGCCTTTGATTGAATAAAAGCCTTCTGCATGTACTTCAATGCGTCAGACGGTACAACTCCTCCACCGGCACCGAGTATTCCTCATGAATCTCCTTGAATAACGCATCGGATAGTAATTGACGCAGCACGCCGCTATAATAGCCCGCCACATTACGAATGTTCTTCGTCTTCGTTGCCATCACACTGATCTTCGCCGCACGATACGCCAGTTCTTCAAACAGCAGTTCCTTCCCCCGATGAATGTCAAAACGCAGCATCCGGCCCGACAGTGAACGATGAATGATAAACAGCTCCCTCGCTTTAGACGCATCTCCTGTTAACGCAAGCAAATTCTTCATACGGCTGAACAATGAGGAAGACAACTTTTCATCTGCAAGATGAGACGTCTTTATTTTTTTGGCAGTTTTTTTAGTTTTAAAGAAAGAAGATTCGCCAGCGGCAAACTCGTCATAAACCCCTTTATTACAGCGTGCATCCGACTTCTCCGGACTGTTCATTTCCGACTGGTCAGCGACAGGCAAAATACTATAAATATTTGCCCCCAGTCCATTCATCACCGGACGAATAAATGCAATTCGCTCTATTATCTGCAGCTTCTCCAGCTTTCGCAGCGAACGTCTCACCGTGGAATTCGACACACCTACTTTCTTTTCTATCGTTTCATGCTTTAAGTGGGCCGCCAAATACTTTACTGAGTAACAGCGGATCATGTCGAGCACCGCGCGATCTGTTTTATTCATCGCTTTAAAATGAATGTCCCCGTGACGGCGCGCCGCAGCGTCCAGTTCTTCTTTCGTTCTGCATTTTGCGTATTTGGATAGATAATAAGTCATAGGAAAAACCCCTTTTTCCTCTATATAGAAGGAAAGGGGGAAAGGTAGACAGGCGGACGAATAATTAAAAACGAGAAAGTACGTTCTGTACAAAATATTTTAAAGCTGTTATAATTAGATAAACCAAAAGAAATAATACTTTCCCATACAACTATTGAAAAACACATATAAAAAATTCCAAGGAGGTATGACATGACAGATCGGGAACTTCTTCAGCTAATAGCTGACAAGATGACAAACATGGAACAAGATTTATCTTCGGTAAAAGAGGGTGTGTCTTCTCTAAAAGAAGACATCAGACTGTAGACAAAAGGGTTGGAAATCGTCACGATTTCCAACCCTTTTTCCATTTTGGCACTAAAATCAGAGAAATAATCCCGATTTGGGCTCGGATACTCCTCTGGTCTACGCCGTGATTGGCGTATTCCATGTCCAATTGGCCAACTTCTTCAAATTCATGGCAGCAAAAGTTAGCATCGCCTGCATGGACAATTTTTTCAACCCTCGTTGGGTAGTCCATCGCATGCCATGCTTTTCTTTGGCATCCGCAAATACACGCTCGATCGTTTCTTTACGCTTGCCGTAGATTTCTTTGATTTCATGATGATGCCTTAAATCTTCCGCTATATCCAAGTGGTCTTGCCAGATGTGTCGCTGGATCATCTTCTGACGATTCTGACTGTGCGTACACTGGTCGATGACCGGGCAGGCTGCACAGATGGCAGGTTCAGAGGCATACTGTCGATACCCTTCTTTCGTGGTGGTGCGGTAGTTCAAGATCTGCCCTTCCGGACAGAGATAGCAATCATGGTATTCATCATAGACGTACTCACTTTTCTTGAAGAACTCTTTCTTCGTCATTGGCCGCTTGTACGGAAGAACGGGAAGCATCTGATTTTCCAACAGGTAATTCGCGATAGCTGGTGTCTTGTAGGCAGCGTCGGCAGCAACGGCAACCGGTCTTCCGACTTGATCAATAATTTTTTCTACCAATGGCTCAAGCAGCTGACTATCGTGGATATTACCTGGCGTCACGATGTTTGCCAGCACAAATCCTTTCTCGTCTGTAGCTGCATGGAAGGAATAAGCGAATTGCTTGGTCCGTTCATCTTTTACATAGTAGCCGCTTTCCGGGTCCGTCGTGGATTCCTTGATCTCCTTGTACTCTTCCTTCTCAAACTTCTCCGGCGGAAATGGCTTCTTCCCATTTTCCACGCGGTCGATATTCAATTCTTCCTGCAGTTTCTTTTCATACGCTTTGGTCTCTTTCCGAACGACTTTCTTTTGGAACTTCCGCTTATTTGCGCTTGCCTTTACGTGAGTAGAATCGATGAAGACGTGGTCGGGGCTCAATAACCCTCTATCAGCTACTTCTTTCAAGACCCGGTAGAAAATCTGTTCAAACAAATCCGTCTCTGCGAATCGGCGAATATAGTTTTTTCCGAACGTGGAGAAATGGGGAACTTCGGTATGAAAACCAAAGCCAAGGAACCAGCGGTATGCCACGTTCGTTTCGATTTCTTTAATGGTCTGCCGCATGGAGCGGATGCCGAAGGTATATTGGATGAATGTCATCTTGATTAAGACCACAGGATCGATACTGGGACGACCGATGGGTGAATACAAATCCTCGACGAGTGGATAGATAAACGAAAAGTCGATTGTCGCGTCCAGTTTCCGCACTAAATGATCTTGCGGCACCAACTGCTCAATCGTGAGCATCTCCAACTGTTCGCGTTCATTAATCTGGTTCTTCGTCATCATGTCCATCACCTCAAATAAATGTTCAACAGGTATCCAGTTGATTGGAGCGGAGGATGGCGACTCCTGCGGGAACAGCACGAGCCGAAGACCCTGGACTGAGCGTAGCGAGGGAAGCGGCTGAGGCCGTGCCCGCGGAAAGCGTCCATCCGCAGCGGAAATCAACTTTTCCTGGCGTTTACTCTATTGTAAAAGAAAAAAGACTGTAGGCAAACCCCAAATTTCCGGAGTTTGTCTACAGTCTGGTGTCTTCTCTAAAAGAAGACATATTTACTCTTAAAGAAGACGTACCTACTCTTAAAGAAGAACAACGAACTATGAAACAAGCTATTTCTGAACTTATTGCACGCTCTATTGTTACAGATAAGAAAATCGATGCATTATCCGAACAGGTTTCACTCAATACACAGAAAATAGATAAAATATACGTAACCCAGCGCCTGGTAACTGACCACGATACGGACATTCGAATGATCAAAAAAATGCTGACTCAATAAATACACATGCTGTTAAAATAAATTACACCGCAAACGTTAGAAATCCTAACGCGTGCGGTGTTTTATTTTGTGCAAACTCTGTTATGGCAAGCAGAGCAGACATTCTTATGATCGCATGTCACCTGTCTATGAGCGGTGATCAGGCAGCATAGAGCGCTTGCGAAAATTTATGAGCGGACACCGCACGACTATGAGCGCCTGCCGCGATTATTAATCGCTTCCCGGGTTTCATTGATCGCGGATGCCCGGAAAAATCATTGTCCATTAAACAAACTTCACCATGCTGTACTTTTTCTTGCCGCGTCTGACAATTGTAAAGGCATCTTCCAAACGCTGCTCTGCCCCTACCGTAAACGCCGTATCCGTGATGCGCTCCCCGTTAAACGAAATCGCGCCGTTCGTCACATCTTCACGCGCCTGGCGTTTTGAAGGCGATACACCCGCCTGCATGATGAAATCAACGATGTTCATGTCTTCTTTTTCCATCTCCACAGTCGGTACATCTTTAAATGCATCTTTCATTTCAGCCGCAGTCAGCGCTTTTAAATCACCGCTGAATAATGCGGCAGAAATACGCAATGCCTGATCAAGTGACTCTTGGCCGTGAACGAGACGTGTCATTTCTTCCGCCAGCGTCTTCTGTGCTTTACGCAAATGCGGCTCTTCCAAAACTGATATCTCTAGCGCTTCAATTTCCTCACGGCTGAGGAATGTGAAGATTTTCAAATATTTCACAACATCTGCGTCTGCAGCATTGATCCAGAACTGGTAGAATTCGTATGGCGAAGTTTTTTCCGCGTCGAGCCATACAGCACCCCCTGCGGATTTACCGAACTTCGTGCCGTCCGCTTTTGTAACTAGCGGAATTGTGAATCCGTATGCCTTTACTTCTTCGTCATGCATCTTGCGAATGACTTCCAGACCCGTCGTAATATTCCCCCACTGATCTGATCCGCCAATTTGCACACGGCAGTTATGGTGATCATATAAATGGTTGAAGTCAGCACCCTGCATGAGCATATACGAGAATTCCGTGAATGAGATCCCCTGATCCAAGCGGGACGCAACGTTATCTTTTGCGAGCATATAATTGACGCTTAATAATTTCCCGTAGTCACGCAAAAATTCGATTAACGTCATCGAACCGATCCAGTCGTTATTGTTTACGAGCTTCGCACCATTTTCTGATTGGAAATCGAAAATCATTTCCAGCTGTTTTTTAATGCCGCGCACATTGTCCGCCACTTGATCCGTCGTCTGCAACTGACGTTCTTCAGAGCGCCCTGACGGATCCCCGATCATTCCTGTTGCTCCGCCGATCAATAAAATCGGCCGATGTCCATGCATTTGGAAGCGGCGGAGTGTCAATAACGGCACGATGTGGCCGATATGCATACTGTCTGCAGTCGGGTCCACTCCGCAGTATAAAGAAATCTTCTCCTCTGTCAGGAGCTTCTCCAGCCCTTCTTCATTTGTCTGCTGGTACAGCAATCCTCTCCAGCGTAAATCATCCATTAATTCATTCGACATTGTTCGTTTCCTCCTAAAATCAACGCAAAAAGTCCCCACACGATCTATGATGATCATGCAGGGACGTTAGTTGATTAATTAATAACGCGGTACCACCCGGCTTGAGAGATATACTCTCCGGCTTTGAGGCGCTGGTAACGTAGCGCAACACGTACACTCCAAAACTGTAATTCATGCATAGCGCACCGAACAGCTTCCACCAACCGCTGTCTCTCTAAGACGGAACTCGCTATCACTACTCCGGTTTTTTCAACATGTAATTTCGTATGAGTTCAATTTTACCGAACTTCCAATGAAAGTCAAGATTTATTGCATAACTTCGGTTGAATCTGTGATATAATAAGTAAGATTTTGGGGGGAGAATAATATTGAATAGCGAAAAGAATAATAGAATTAAACAACTGGAAGATAAGTTTGAACAGGCGAAAAAAGAACCATGGGCCAAAAAACTTCGCATTGGCACCGGCGTTCTCTGGAACTTGTTCGTCATACTCATTATCTTTGCTGTAATCGGCGTGGTATTTGCAGGTTCAGTCGGAGCAGGTTACTTCGCTTCCCTTGTCGCGAAAGAGCCGCTGCGTTCAAAAGAAGAGCTTCGCGACCAGATATTTAATTACGAAGAGACTTCTGAAATGTTTTTTGCGAAAAATGTCTATTTAGGAAAAATCAACTCGGATATCGAACGCCGGCAAATCACTCTGGATAAAGTATCCCAATATGCTATCGATGCAGTGCTTGCTACAGAAGATGAATACTTCGAAGAACATAAAGGCATCGTACCGAAAGCAATATTCCGGGGAGTTTTCCAGGACGTTACCAACTCCGACAGTCAGACAGGCGGTTCCACACTGACACAGCAGTTAGTCAAAAACCAGATCCTGACGAATGAAGTATCCTACGAGCGAAAAGCAAAAGAAATTCTGCTTGCGATGCGCTTGGAGCACTTCATGACAAAAGATGAAATTTTAGAGGCCTACTTAAACATTATTCCATACGGCCGGGATGTCATGGGACAAAATATCGCTGGAATCGAGACAGCTGCCCGCGGGATTTTCGGTATTAAGGCAATCGATTTGACCTTGCCGCAAGCCGCGTACATCGCGGGTATTCCACAGGCCCCTTACACGTACACACCGTTTTACAGTAAGAATCAGGGAATTAAAGAACGGGAAAAATTGATGTACGGGGTTAACCGCATGAAAACCGTTTTATTCCGTATGCGCGATGCAGGCTATATTTCGGAAGCGGAATATCAGGAAGCACTTGCGTATGATGTGACGAAAGACTTCAGACAGCCTTCCAGAAGGGCGACCGAACGCTATCCGTATGTCACACAAGAAATTCAAAATCGGACAATTGAAATTTTAGCAGAAGTTCTTGCTGAAAAAGACGGTATCAGTGCAGAACGTTTCGAAGAAGATTCCAAAGTAAAGGAAAAGTACGAAATCATGGCGGACCGTTCAATGCGTACAGACGGCTATCGGATTTTCTCTACGATTGACAAAGATCTATACGATAAAATGAACGAAGTCGCAAAAAATTTCCGGCACTATGGATTTACGTATACTTCCGAAACAGTGGACGAAGAATCAGGTAAAACGATTACAACACAAAATCCTGTTCAAGTCGGCGCAACGATGATCGAGAACCATACTGGAAAAGTACTCTCATTCATCGGAGGCCGCGATTACGAAATCGAAGCACTGAATCACTCAACACAAGCTTTCCGCCAAAATGGTTCTTCCATTAAACCTTTGCTGGTTTATGCACCGGCTATTGAATACGGTGTAATCGGCGCGGGAAGCCCGCTGGTCGATGTGAAATATAATTGGCATGGATGGAAACCAGGTAACTATTTCGACCGTGAGCTTGGAGTCCTGTCAGCCCGAGAATCATTGGCGCGTTCACAAAACTTGTCTACCGGCAGACTGTACAATCAAATCTTTGACCGCAAACCTATTGAGTTTTTGAAGAAAATGAATTTTTCTAAGGTTACTGATGAAGATGCGCAAATCCCTGCTGCATCACTCGGCGGTTTAAAGTACGGTGTAACAGTGGAAGAAAATACGAATGCGTTTGCTACATTTGCCAACGGCGGACAGTTTATCGAATCGTATATGATTGAACGAATTGAAGACATGAAAGGCAATATTGTATATGAACATAAAGCCAAACCGGTGGAAGTGTTCAGTCCAGAAACGTCATATATCATCACCGATATGATGCGGGATGTTTTAAGAGGAAACGGTACAGCTGCAAGATTGCCGGGATTAATGAATTTCCGCCCGGATTTAGCTGCGAAGACCGGTACCTCCCAGCATTACGGTGACGCTTGGCTCGTCGGCTATAATCCGAACGTATCGCTCGGTGTATGGATGGGGTATAAAAATCAAAAAACACCGTTATATAATGGATATGGCAGCGGTCAAATGCATCCTTCAGAACGGACAGCGAGATTGTTCGGTCAATTGATGAATACAGCAAACACTGTAATTCCGGATACTATTAAAGCGCGAGATACATTTAAGCGCCCTAACGGTGTCGTTACCCGTTCTTTCTGTTCCATCTCGGGGCTGGCTCCTTCCAAGGCGTGTGCATCGGCAGGATTGGTCCGGTCGGATTTATTCAACTCGAAAGTAATGGTACCGACAAAAGTGGATGACAGCATCGTTTCATCCGCAGCAGTTCGAGTGAATGGCAGAATGTATCAGGCTTTGGCGTCTACACCGCGTGAGTTTGTTACATCGGGCGGAGTCGGCGTGACTGCTGAATATGGTAAACGGATGCTTGGACGTTTAGGCGGAGACGCTTCTAAATTACTTGCAGGACGCGGCGGATATTCAAACAGCGTCGTGGCAGGATCAGCATTCCCTGCAGACAATGTGGCGCCAGCAGCAGTTTCATCAGGACTTAATGGTTCCGTTCTTACATGGACTCCATCTTCTTCCAACGATGTAATTGGTTATTACATCTATCAGAACGGTGTCCGAATCGGTACTGTCCGTGACGGAGCATCCCGTTCGTATAATGTCGGATACGGTTCGTACTATGTACGCGCAGTAGACATTACCGGCCTGTTATCAGGTGCTTCCAATACCGTAACAAATTCGGCACCTGCACCACAGCCGAAACCGGAAACAAATTCAGGCCAGTCTCCTGAATCGAAACCGGATGCAACACCGGACAAAGAATCTGAGGCGAAACCGGAAACAAAGCCGGATGCGAAACCAGAGACAAAACCGGAAGCCAAACCAGAAACAAAGCCAGAAGCGAAGCCGGAAACAAAACCGGACACAGCTCCTGCAGAAAAAGAATAACTGCAAAACCGGATTACAATGCAGCATTGTAATCCGGTTTTTTTGCCTATGCAAGGCGGATGTGCGACTGTTTTATATGTTGCAGCCGAACATATCCGATGTCCAGCCGCTCAATCTGCATCCGCAACCGATCATACTCAACGCCCTACCGCTCTATATCAACCCGCAACCGATCAAACCCTACGCCCTACCGCTCTATATCAACCCGCAACCGATCAAACCCTACGCCCCACCGCTCTATATCAACCCGCGACCGATCATACTCAACGCCCAACCGCTCTATACCCTCCCGCAACTGATCATACTCAACGCCCCCCGCTCTATACCCTCCCGCAACCGATCATACCCTACGCTCCACCGCTCTATATCAACCCGCAACCGATTAAACCCAACGCCTCACCGCTCTATATCCCTCCACAACCGATCAAACCCACCCTTCACATATGACTCCCACACACTTTTTCCACTTACTTTCCATGAATTACCGACAATTCAGTGATTTTACCGAAATATTATACTTTTCATCCTCAGAAAATGTATACTGAAATAAGAACAGTACAAACAGCACATACAACGATTACGCAATCAAACTTAGGGTAGATTTATTAGGAAAGGGTGAACTGCTTGGAACATAAAAAGACTTACTTTTCGAGGACGTTTCCGCACGCTGAAGGCGAATTGGTCATTGAAGGCCCCGTAACATCCGAGCGGCTGGCTTCATTCGATTTTCATGAAGGACTGAAGGCGTTTCGTCCTCCTAAACAGCAGCAGGAGGCGTTAGTAAAAATCGCTTCGTTCCCGGAAGGCCGCATCAACGTGGCGAGAATCGGAAATTTGATCGTCGGATACGTGACATTTCTCTATCCAGATCCGCTGGAACGCTGGTATGAAGCAGACCTGCCGAATTTAATAGAATTGGGCGCGGTCGAAGTCGCTGCTGAGTATCGCGGAGCACGCATTGGAAAGTCTTTATTGGAATTATCGATGCTCGATGATGCGATGGAAGATTATATTATTATTACGACCGAGTATTATTGGCACTGGGATTTAAAAGGGACCGGCTTAACTGTATGGGAGTATCGCAAAGTGATGGAGAAAATGATGCGTGCTGGCGGCATGGAATTTTTCTCTACTGATGACCCGGAAATATCGTCTCACCCTGCCAATTGTTTAATGGCGAGAATCGGCAAACGAGTTGACCAGGAATCTGTTCAACAGTTTGATCGTGTTCGCTTCAAAAACCGTGTAAATTACTGAAAGTGAGGAATGGCCATGCTCGTACAAGATATTATGAAAACAGATGTCATTACACTTAATTCCACTGACACGATTGCAGATGCCGTACAATTGATGAAGGAAAAACGCATTCGGCACATCCCTATTGTAGAAGACGGGCAATTAAAAGGACTTGTCACAGACCGCGATGTCAAAGAAGCTTCTCCTTCAAGCATTTCAGAGAGGCTCGAACCTGCACTATATGAAACACCGCTTGATAAAATTATGAAAACCGATTTATTAATCGGACATCCGCGGGACTTTGTAGAAGAAGCCGCGCTGATGTTCTATACATATGAAATCGGTTGCCTGCCCATTGTTTCCAATTATCAGCTCGTCGGCATATTGACAAAAACCGATCTGCTTTATAATTATATTGAATTGACCGGTGCCAATCAGCCAAGCTCCCATCTCCAAATCCGAGTGCCAAACAAACCGGGCATTCTGTATGAAGTATCCAAAGTATTCCATGACCATAACAGCAATGTGCTCAGTGTACTCGTTTACCCTTATCAAGATAGTGAAGAATACAAAATTCTGGCGTTCCGGGTTAAACGAATGAATCCCCTGCCGATTATCGACGACCTAAAAGCACAAGGGTTTGAGGTTCTTTGGCCAGGCCAGCCGGAGATGGGCGTATGAAAAAACAAGCCAGTTTTATCTTTTCACCGGACCAGCTGAACTACGAATTCTCGGATACCCACCCTTTCAACCAGAAACGCATCATTTTGACAATGGATTTATTGAACGAATTACATACAATCGATCCCGACGAGATTGTCACGCCGAGAACAGCGACTGACGAAGAACTGCTGCTGGCGCACGATGCGAAATATATTGAAATCGTGAAAAAGGCAAGCAAAGGTGAAGTAAGTGAAAATATTGGAAGTATTTATGGAATTGGTACGGAAGATACACCATTCTTTACCGGTATGCATGATGCCAGCGCATTGCTCGTTGGCGGAACACTGACCGCGATCGACGAAGTGATGGAAGGCCGTTCCAGATATGCGTTAAATCTTGGCGGCGGATTACACCACGGATTCCAGGGTAAAGCTTCAGGTTTTTGTATTTACAACGACAGTTCGGTCGCTATTAAATACTTACAGAAGAAATATGGGGCGCGCGTGCTGTATGTGGATACCGATGCACATCATGGCGACGGTGTGCAATGGACATTTTACGATGATCCTGATGTCTGCACATTTTCGATTCATGAAACGGGGCGCTACTTATTCCCTGGTACAGGAAATGTGACGGAACGGGGCAACGGCAAAGGCTACGGCACTTCTTTCAACTTCCCGATCGATGCTTTTACAGAAGACGAATCCTTCCTGCATATTTACCGTACCGCATTGCGGGAAGTGGCGGAATATTTCAAACCAGATGTCATTTTGACCCAAAACGGCGCAGACGCACACTATTTAGATCCGCTCACTCATCTGTACAGCACAATGAAGATTTATGAAGAGATTCCGAAGCTGGCTAAAGAAATCGCTGACGAATATTGTGACGGTAAATGGATAGCGATAGGCGGCGGGGGTTATGACATCTGGCGTGTCGTCCCACGAGCCTGGTCTCTTCTCTGGCTGACGATGAAATCCATTCCCGTGCCAACCGGGCGGCTTCCTCAGGCATGGCTCGATAAATATCAGCCTGAGTCCCCCGTCACACTGATCGAGACTTGGCAAGACCCGGCTGACTTGTACGAGCCCGTGCCGCGTAAAAGCGATATCAATGAAAAGAATGAACAGATGCTGACCAGAGCACTTCACGTCATTCGAAAAGGCTGACGGGAAGGCAGTCTTGCATTTTACAAAATTGATAGATTACTCTGCCATAGAGCAGTACTATAAAAAAACTGAAGACAGTTCCCGGTTTGGGAAATGTCTTCAGTATCAGCAGCTTATCACTCAGATAAGTTGTTTTTTTATTTTACCGACTGCCGATCTTCCAGATAATACGGCAAGACGACTTCTGTTTCTTCTACCTCTTCTTCATTGATGAGCTTCGTCAGTAACCGCATCGATACTGCACCCAAGTCATATAAAGGCACCACCACAGCCGTCAGCTGCGGACGCACGATGCGCGCAAGGATGGAGTGCTGGAAACAAATGATCTCCAAATCTTCAGGGATTCTGAAGTTTTGATCGCGCACGCCGTTCATAATGCCTACCGCCACTTCATCACTGCTCGTCATAACAGCAGTTGGAGTGTTTGGCAGGCTGCGCAGTGTATTCCAGCTCTCATAAGCATCATCATACGTATTGTCAGTCTCAATAATTAAAGACTCATCAATCGACAGGCCTGCTTCTTCCAATGCCCGGATGTAGCCGACACGTTTGCACACGCGGTTTATATCCCGTGTAAACGGCCCCGATACAAACGCTATCCGCGTATGGCCGTTATCGATCAATTTCTTCGTTGCTTCATAGGCCGCCTGTTCGTGATCAATATTAACAGAAGGCAAATTGCTTTCGAAATCCAGTGTGCCCGCCAGCACAATCGGAACGTTTGCCGTTTTCATTTCAGTCCGCACTTCTGGTGAAATGGAGTCACTCATAAAGATCAGGCCGTCTACCTGCTTCCCGAGATGATCTTCAAGTAATTCCACTTCACGCGATGTACTTTTATCTGAATTGGAGATGATAATGTTGTACTCATACATCGTGGCTACGTCCGCAATGCCTCTGGACAGCTCTGCATAGTAGCTCTTGGACATATCCGGTACGATAACACCTATTGTTGTAGTACGTTTACTGGCAAGTCCCCGAGCGACGGCGTTCGGTCTGTATCCTAAACGTTCAATACAATCCAATACTTTTTTTCGAGTCGCGGGCTTCACATTTTGATTACCGTTCACTACTCGTGAAACCGTTGCCATCGATACGTTCGCTTCTCTTGCTACATCGTAAATCGTGATCGCCATTTTTGCTCCCCCTATCCTTATTCTTTACTAGTATACCGTGTTCTTGTCTATTATTGGAGTGTTTCTATGTAGAAATCCGTCTTTCAATACAGAAAAACACCGACCCCTCATAATAAAGGATCGGTGCCGGATGATTAGATCGTTTGGTGTGTGTTCATGAAGCGTGTAATTTCTTCGTAGAACTGGTCAAACTGCTTGATATCCATTTGCTGTGCTGAATCCGACAACGCAACAGCTGGATCCGGATGAACTTCCGCCATGACACCGTCCGCCCCAACTGCAATTGCAGCTTTTGCGGTCGGAAGCAACAAATCTTTACGGCCAGTGGAGTGTGTAACATCCACGAATACCGGCAAGTGTGTTTCCTGCTTCAAAATAGGAACAGCAGAGATGTCTAGTGTATTGCGTGTAGCCGTCTCATACGTACGGATTCCTCGTTCACACAGCATGATCTCCGTATTGCCTTTTGAAATAATATATTCAGCTGCATTGACAAACTCAGAAATCGTTGCAGACATTCCACGCTTTAGAAGCACAGGCTTATTCACCATTCCCGCTTCCTTCAGCAATTCAAAGTTCTGCATATTACGTGCACCAATCTGGATCACGTCGATGTACTCAAGCGCTTCTTCCAAATGTGCTGGTGTAATGATCTCTGTGACAATGGAAAGTCCAGTTTCATCTGCAACCCGTTTTAGAATTTTCAGTCCTTCCAGTCCAAGGCCCTGGAAATCATATGGAGATGTACGCGGCTTGTATGCTCCTCCGCGGATCATCGTTAATCCTTTTGCTTTGATCGATTTTGCTACAGCCAATACTTGCTCGTAAGATTCTACTGCGCAAGGACCGAAAACGAAAGATGGATTTCCGTCTCCAATCTTATGTCCATTTATATCGACAATCGTGTCTTCAGCTTTTTTCGTGCGGGATACGAGCAATGCATTCTTCTGCTCGTCCTGCTGCACTTCAAGCGCAGACATGAAAATAGATTTAAACACTTGTTCCAGGATACCGTCTGGTAAAGGACCATTGTTTGCGTTCTTTAAGACATTCAGCATCTCCCGTTCGCGGATTGGATCATATCTATTTACACCTTGCTTTTCTTTTAACTTTCCAATTTCTTGGATGATGCCTGTACGTTCATTGATCAATTTAAGAATATCTAAGTTCAAATGATCAATACGACCTCTCAACTCACCTAAATCTTGATTGCTCATAATTCTGTCTCCTCCCCGCACATATCTTCCTTTTCTAACACCGGAATCTATGTTACATTTTTATATATTAGACCAAGTATAATGAATACTTCTTGAAAAGTCACGCAATTTCACCGAATTTAATACATATTCACTATTTTCACATAGAAAATATCGGAAAAGAGGTTGAAAATCCTGGTTACAAAGTTATTCGCTCTTGATATCGGAACCCGTTCGGTTGTGGGGATTGTGCTGGAAGAGCAAGATGATTCCTTTCACATCGTGGACCTGATTTCAAAAGAACATAAAGAACGCTCAATGATTGACGGACAGATACATAATATTGTAAGCGTGGCGTCTATTATTCAGGAAATCAAAGATGAAATGGAACAGACGCACGGTCCCCTGCAGCGTGTAAGTGTCGCAGCGGCCGGACGTTCACTCAAAACATCGGAAGGTTCTGTGACGGTGGATATTTCAGAGCGGACATTGATTTCCAAAGAAGACATTAACCGGCTGGAGTTGTCCGCTGTACAAAATGCCCAGGAAAAGCTGCTTTCCGCTAATCAATCTGAAGAGGAAGACCACTATTATTGTGTGGGCTATTCTGTTCTGCATTATAAACTGCACGGTGAAAAGATCGGCAGCTTAATCGATCAGACAGGCAAACAGGCGACCGTGGAAGTCATCGCCACATTTTTGCCGCGTGTTGTCGTAGAATCATTACTCGCGGCGTTAAAGCGTGCAGCTCTTGAAATGGATGCCTTAACATTAGAACCGATTGCGGCGATTAACGTCCTCGTCCCTCCTTCCATGAGAAGATTAAATATCGCATTGGTGGATATAGGTGCAGGAACATCAGATATCGCCATCGTCAGTGAAAATACGGTGACGGCCTACGGAATGGTTCCTGTGGCCGGGGATGAAATAACGGAAGCCCTGAGCACACATTACCTGCTTGACTTCCCTCCCGCCGAACAGATGAAACGCCAAATCGCAGCGAATGATAGCTTGACGGTTCAGGATATTTTAGGCTTTGAACAGGAAGTATCCGCAGAAGAAGTCATCGGAGTCATCAGCCCTTCCGTTAAGCGGCTGGCAGCATCGATTGCGGATGAAATCATGCGGCTCAATCATGATGCCCCTCCACAGGCTGTGATGATCGTAGGAGGAGGCGGGCTGACCCCTACACTGACAAAAGAAGTCAGTCTGCGGTTAGAGCTTCCGGAAAACCGTGTGGCTATCCGCAGCCTCGACGCGCTGTCGGGTGTCTCTCTGGCTGACCATATCGCGCCTTCTCCCGCACTGGTGACGCCGATTGGAATTGCGATTGCTGCACAGCGGGCACCGATTCACTATATTTCATTGACAGTCAACGGCCAAACTATCCGGCTGTTTGAGCTGAAAGAACTTACAGTAGGGGATGCATTGCTTGCGGCGCGTGTTTCCGCACGACAGTTGTACGGCAGACCCGGGCTTGCGCTGACCGTAAAAGTAAACGGACAGTGGCAGACGATTCCCGGCGGACACGGCACATCGACAACCATCTTGCAAAACGGCAAAGAAGCCGGCACGAAAGACTTCATTCATGATCATGACGTCATCGAGCTGGTATTCGGCAAAGACGGAGCAGATGCTTCCGCTTCTGTTGGAGACTTGCTGGATGAACCGAAACCGGTCACATTTCAGCTGAACGGACGTCCGGCAGCTGTTACGGATGAAATTCTGCTCAATGGACTGCCCGCCGCAATCGATGCACCGGTGGCGGACCGTGACGAGCTGACAGTCAATCCAGCGGGGAGTATTCATACGGTACTGGCGTCATGTGCGGCTCCTGCGGCAGATCCGTTTTCTGTCGTGTGGGACGGTGTTACTCACCGCCT
Organism: Sporosarcina sp. P33; assembly: GCF_002077155.1. Classification (GTDB taxonomy): domain Bacteria; phylum Bacillota; class Bacilli; order Bacillales_A; family Planococcaceae; genus Sporosarcina. The sequence continues at coordinate 527,923 of NZ_CP015027.1, forward strand.
AAAAACACGGACGGCAGTCTATACCGTGAACGGTGAGAAGCCTGCCGAAGATTATCACATACAAGAAGGCGATGTGATTGAAACAGAGCAGCCAGCACCTTTTTCATTGAGAGAGATTGCGAATGATTTAAATATCGTGTGTGAATCACGTGCAGACGTTACCTTTAACGGAAAGCCGGTAGTTATTAAGAAACAGCGGACAGCAGTATACGTAAATGGTCAGTCGGCAACTCCCGATTATTGCGTGCACCCGGATGATCAGGTGGAATTCAAATCGCTGGCGGGGACTCCTATTATTTTCAGCGATGTTTTTTCATTCACTGATTTTTCTTTGCCTTCTCAATCCGCCGCTGCATATCGGCTGCTCCGTAATGGCGAATCGATCCGTTTCAACGAACCTATTTTCGGCGGAGACAGACTGGAAATACAATTTGATTAAAAAACGACACTGTGTCCGTAGGCACAGTGTCGTTTTTTACACGTATATACAAAAAGCCTTCCGAAACCGGAAGGCTTTACGTATTACTTAGAGCTGACTTTATTTGATGCGGTGTTATTTCCTTTAGTCTGCTTATCTTCTTTTTTAGCAGTGTTTGCATCCGCTTTAGGAGCTTTGTTGTTATTGCTGTTAGCAGATGGCTTTTCTGATTTCGCGTTTTGAACTTCTTTTTTAGCGGATGCTTCTGATGCTTTAGTCAGATCGCCGGATTCCGCGTTGTTTTCATTTGCGCTTTTATATTCTGTTGCTTCTTCTCCTTCAGATGAAGCTGTTCCGTCATCCATAGGAATGCTTGTTTTAGAAGCTGCAGACTTCACTTTGTCCACCAGCTGGCCTGACTGCTCCTGAAGCGTCTGGGAGAATCCGGCTGTTTTGTCTTTCGCTGCTGATGTGAAAGCTGCCGTCTTTTCTTTCGCTGTCTCTGTAAAGTCCGATGTTTTGTCTTTCGCCGCACTTGAGAATTCAGATGCTTTGTCTTTTGCCGTGCTTGACAGTTCTACTGCTTTGTCTTTCGCTGTCGCGCTCAATTCAATACTTTTATCTTTTAATTGCGAAGCTTGGATTGTTAAATCTTCGCGCATTTCACGGCCTGTTTTCGGCGCCAGGAATAATGCTGTAGCTGCACCGATTACGCCGCCGATGATTGCTCCGGCGATAAAGCTGCCTGTACCGCTGCTGTCTTCGTCATATAAATCGTTAGTGGAGCGGTATGTGTAATTTGCAGGATATTGCGGCTGTCCGTAAGTATTTGCATAGTTACCTTGATTTTCGTTATAGTTTGGTTTGTTTTCTGTCATTTTTTCTTCCTCCTGTGAGTTTACTATTTTGGTATATTTCAAAGGAAAATGCCTGTACTAGGAGCGCGCTTTGTATACCGTCCATCCTTGGGACTTCACAGGTTGCCGTTCCTTCACTTGATCGTACAGACCAACTGCAACGGTTCCCCATTGTAATACTTGCGCAATTTTGTCACTGTGCTGCTCGGCTTGGGCAGTCACAGAATTGGAAACTCTATGGACTGATTGATTAAGAGAATTCACTGATTCGCCTACACCCTTCACCGCATCCACCACAGTGTTCAGCTTATCCGCTTTTCCTTGCAGATCCTCGGCCAGCTGATTTGTTTTTTGAAGGAGCTGTGTCGTTTCCGTGGTCACTCCTTCTAATTGCTTTGTTAAGTCATCAACCGTATGCGTGACGCTTTGCAATGAGGTTTTTAACGACCCCAGCGTCATGGCGAGACTGACACAAAGAATAAGAAATGCTATTGCCGCCACCACTGCGGCAATGTAAAGTAAATTGATCACCGATGTAATCCTCCTAGAGCATATTCTTACGAAAACTTTACCCCTATTCGGGGGCTTCTAAACTTTTCGTCTTACACTCCTTTTCGACATAACCGAGTGAAATCCTTTTACAAATTCCATTTACTTCTTATAAAAATGAGAAAACAGCCTTCTCATATGATTAGGCTGTTTCTTCTTTTGTTATGGCATGTGTAAATTGTTTGAGATACTGCTGAATATCTCCGGCACCCATGAACAGGATCACTGGATTCTGATGGGCGGCCAAGTCTGACATATCGTCTAACGTTAGATGGCGGGAATTCGGGATTTTAGCAATCAGATCTTGAATCGTTAAATTTCCTTCTGTTTCCCTTGCCGACCCAAAAATATCACATAAATACACGTAATCTGCTTCTGAAAGGCTTTCGGCAAATTGGTCCAGCATCGCAGCTGTCCTGCTGAACGTATGCGGCTGGAATACCGCAACCACTTCCCGGTCCGGATATTTTTGGCGGGCCGAATCAAGCGTTGCACGAATCTCCGTCGGGTGATGAGCATAATCGTCTACAATTATCCGGCCTTCTGCTTCCGTTATGGAAAAACGTCTTTTGACGCCCGAAAATGATGCAAAACGTTCATTGACGATTTCTGCCGGAATATTTTCATAGTGACAGAGTGTAATGACTGCCAATGCGTTTTTAATAGCGTGATCGCCTGTTAATGTAATCGTAAAGCGGTGATAAAATTCATTTCGGATAAAGACGTCAAATGAACAGCCGTTTTGATCCTTTTCAATGTTTGCCGCATAAAAGTCATTGGAAGGGTCCATTCCATAATAAACGATAGGAACCTGACTTTGAAGCTTCTGAAGATTTTCGTCATCTCCGCAAGCAATCAGCGCTTTCTTCACCTGGTTCGCCATCTGCCCGAATGCGTCCAAAATATCATCCAGACTTGTAAAGTAATCGGGATGGTCAAAATCAATATTTGTCATGATCGCGTAGTCCGGATGATAGGCTAAAAAATGGCGTTTGTATTCGCAGGCTTCAAATACAAAACACTCGGTATTCTCGACACCTTTGCCTGTTCCGTCCCCAATCAAATATGAAGTGGGCGCGAAGCCTCCCAGGACGTGCGAAAGCAGACCTGTCGTGGAAGTCTTGCCATGTGTTCCGGTAACACCGATGGACGTAAACTGTTCCATATACGAGCCAAGAAAGTCATGATATCGAATGACTTCCAATCCAAGTTCTTCCGCTTTCAGTAATTCAGGATGATCATCTTTAAATGCGTTCCCTGCAATCACTTTCATGCCGGGCTGAATATTGTTTTCATCAAATGGAAGTACTTTTATATTTCTTTCATGTAAAGGATCTTCTGTAAAAAAGTATTTTTCCACGTCCGAACCTTGAACGGCATAAGATGAATCGTGCAGTAACTGGGCAAGGGCACTCATTCCTGAACCTTTTATGCCTGTAAAGTGAAACAATGTCATATTGAAACCTCCCGGGAATTCTTTCATCCCTCTTTTTATCTCCAGCTGTCTAATAATAGCCTGGAAGATTATTTCTTGTCATAGTATACCACGTGTTGAAAAAAAGTTTTACGTGCTAACCAGGTATTTTTTATTTCATAAAGCTTTCAAAAGCCTGCTCAGTTAAAAAGACATCCCTCGGTCTGCTTCCCCGCTGCTCGGAAATGAATTGGTTTGCTTCCATACGGTCAATTAGTTTTGCCGCCCGGTTATAGCCTATGCTGAAATGGCGCTGTAATGAAGAGGTTGAGGCACTCCCCTGCTCAATCACAAAACTGCAGGCCTGCTCAAATAACGGATCCGTTTCCTCTTCTTGAACAGCTGCTGCCAGCAAGTCATCCTGCCCGAATAAATAGTCCGGTTCTGCTTCGCTGCGAACATGTTCTATTATACGCTCGATTTCATCATCCGTGACAAATGTCCCCTGAAGACGCACAGGCGCTGACTGACCGTTGCCCAAATAGAGCATGTCGCCTTTACCAAGCAGACGATCCGCACCTACCGTATCCAATATCGTTCTCGAATCTACTTGAGATGAGACTGCAAATGCAATACGTGTCGGAATATTCGCTTTAATCGTACCCGTGATGACATCGACGGAAGGCCGCTGAGTGGCGATAATTAAATGAATACCGCAAGCTCTTGCTTTTTGCGTAATCCGGCTGATCGACACTTCTACATCAGCAGGCGCCATCATCATCAAATCAGCTAATTCGTCAATTACGACAAGAATATATGGCATTTTTAAAGAGAAACGTCGTGATTCCATGACCATTTCATTGTAGCGCTCAATATTACGGACACCGGAATGTGCGAACAGCTCATAGCGCCGCTCCATTTCGTTCACTGCCCATTTCAGTGCAGCAGTTGCTGCTTTCACATCGGTGATAACCGGACTCAATAAATGCGGAATGCCATTGTAAGGTGCCAATTCCACCATTTTCGGGTCAATCAATAATAGTTTTAAGTCATGATAGGAAGCTTTATAGAGCAAACTGATCAGCAATGAATTAATACACACTGATTTACCGGAGCCTGTGGCACCAGCAATCATTCCATGCGGCATCTTCCGCAGATCTATTGTTTGCGGCTCCCCTGTCAGGCTGAGGCCCAGCACAGCTTCTAAAGGGGAACGTGAACTTTTGAAAGGTTCGCTTTCAATGACTTCTGATATACGCACCGCACGCGTCTTACGGTTTGGAATTTCGATTCCAATCATTCTTGTCCCCGGGATGGGCGCTTGAATCCGGATATCCCTAGCCGCCAGTGACAGTTTTAAATCATCCGTCAGATTACGGATCTTACTCACTTTCGTTCCTTGCTCCACAGTCAGTTCAAACATAGTTACAGCAGGCCCTTGCACAGCTGCAACGACTGTTGCCTGGACGGAGAAGTGAGATAAAGTTTCAACGAGCGCAGCGGACTGCGATGCAAGCCATTCCTCGTCGATTACTTCTTCTTCGGGCGGCGCCAAATAATCCACTGTCGGAAAACCGTAAGTCGGCGGCAGTTCTTCAAGCACCTCTTCTTCCGGTTCTTCTGCGATGGCTTTGGTTTCTGCAGCGCTTGTTTCAGCTTCTGCCGGTGCAGTCGCTGTTGCAGATACAGCAGGTTCAACTGCGATAGTTTCCGGTTCTTCTATTATAGTTTGCTCTGCAGCTGCAGTTTCTGTTTCTGGGGATTTCTCTTCTTCCCGCTGTTTTTTTGCGGCATTCTCTGCTATCAGCTGTTCTACCCTTGCCGCTAACTTCTCTTTGTCAGATTTAAGCATCAAAACATTAAACGGCACTACTTTCTCTTTCTTTTTTTGTTCGGTTTCTTCATTGATGTGATCATTTTCTGTTTCTATGTCTGTTTCTGATAGCGACTCTTGTGTTTCTGATTGTAATTCTTGTGTTTGTTCTGTTTGGTCTGCTTCTGCTGTCACAGTAATTCTTTCATCTTCTTCAATCAGCGGTTCTTCTGTTTCCAGGAATTCGGATTGCGGGTGTTCTGCTGCTGATTCCGTTACTGCTTCCTGCAGCTGTTCCGTTGCTTCGATCGGAGTTGGTTCTTCAGTCGCCGCTGCCGGTTCTGCTGCAGGCTCTTCTGCCTTAGGTTCTGCTATTTCAGGCTGAATAGCTTTCGGTTTTTCAGCTGCTTCTATTTCCAGGTCTTTCTGCCGTGATGCTGCTTCTGCTTCCGCAATTTCAACAGGCTTTTGCGCAACCGGTTCGTTTGCAGCGGGAACAGAGTCACTTGCACTTTTCTGCTCTGATAGACTCTTTTCTGTTGAACTAGCAAATATCGGCTTTTTCTTCGGCTGCTGCATAGAAGTTTCATATTTCGATAGTTGGGCCACTTGCGCTTCAAGCCTATCGTGCGATTCTTTATCCTCGGCATTCTTCTTATCTATGACTGCCTGCATAGCCTCACTGATCGGCGAACTATTCTTCAGACCGTAAACAGGCGACGGCACATGCGTTGGCGTAAAAGGTCTTTTCATTTTCTTCGGCTTTTCTTGTTTTACTGTTTCTTCCTGCGGCCGCGGCGTTCTTTGCGGCTGAATTTGCTCAGGTTCCACAGTTTCAGGACGCCGTCTTGGTTGACCGGAAAACGGTAAAGGCAGCGGGTTGTCGGTTGGCGGTATAATTCTGGCAATTTCACGTTTCGTTTCTGCGCGATAGATTTTGCCGCTCCGCTCATATTTACCCGGCCAAAGTTCATTTTGGTGGAGAGGGATAATTTCATACTCTTCCGCCGCCGCGTCATTTTGTAAATACTCTTTTGTATATTCATCACGGTCGGCAGCAGGCTCCCATCCGTATATTTCATGGTCAGAAACTATTGGAAATCTAAAGTTAGATTTTTTATTCTCATCGTGGTTTTCTTCAAGATTTTCATTTGTATTTTCAATGTTTGATTGTTCAAATAGTACGTTTGACTTTTTATGGCCTTCTTCCATTTGCTGAAGGCGTCTTTTCATATTCCGTAGCCAGCTCAAATATATCACTCTTTTCATATCAATCATTTCATTTTAACAGGTTACCTATCCGGAAATCAAACAGTTCTGCGCGTTTTACGCAGATTTTGACGAATTGTAACCTTTGTAACATGAAAATAAAAAAGCTTTTGCCACAAGCTTGTCGAAGCTTGCAGCAAAAGCTGATTTCAATGGGTATCTTTACCAGTTACGCTTCAAAAGCTTCTCCTGTTTTTCTATCATCTTCGAGTACGAGAATTCCTTTGGCATCAGGAGCATCTTTGAGATCAAGTTCTTTCGCTGAACAAATCATTCCGGATGATGCCACTCCGCGAAGTTCTGCATCACGAATAATCATTCCTGAAGGCATGACAGCGCCTACTTTCGCAACGACAACTTTCTGTCCGGCCTCTACGTTCGGCGCGCCGCAGACGATTTGAAGTGTTTCTTCTCCCACGTCCACCTGACAAATGTTTAATTTATCAGCATTTGGATGTTTTTCTTTCTCTGTTACATATCCTACTACAAATTTAGGAGTGAAATCTAAGTCCAATTCCAGTTCAACACCATTTTCGCTCAGCGCTTTTTGCAGCTGCTCACCAAGTTCTTCTGTTAATTCTACCTGGCCTTTTGCATCTGCAGAGACATAGCGGGAAGCCTCAAACAAATTGAATGCCACCGTTTTCCCCGTTTTTTCATCGTTAATCAATGCCACATCATTTTTTCTTTCAGATGTAATGGAAGCCGGTTTTTCTGTTGTAAGCTGTACGAACAGAACATCGCCGACACCTTCTGGATTATAAAATATATTCATTTTTTCTTTTCCCTTCTAGCCACTCTGTTTTTTGCCATAATAAATATGGGTTCAAGCTTGCCGTCTTCGTAAATGAAAGACAGCGACGTAACAGGCACAGCACCTGTCGTGAAAAACTGCATAGCAATTTGTGCAATGACGTCATAGCCGGTATCATTACGAATATCCCCAATGATTAATACGTCCTGATGAGGAACCGACACCACCATATGTCCTTCAATTTTTTGCTCCATTTCCTTCAGAAACGGCTGATTCAATATTCTGCTTGCATCGTAGCCGTCATTATTATTGATGAAGTAAAAAATGTTATCAGATACTACATCCTGTTTATAAGCAGTCGGCAAGGATTTCACCGTAAACATGGCGACTTCCTGCACTTCTTGCTCAGTCATCTTCATATCAGCCAACATACCTTCATCAATCAGGCGGTATGTGCTTCCCAAGTCGAGTGCATAGAAAATCCTCGTTTCTGCCGTATGATCCTTCGTAAGGAACGGTTGTCCTGCAGAACTTTTAACCGGGAATGACGTGGAACGAATGACCGGATAAATCGTACTTTCACCCGCGAATCCTACTTCCTGTTCCTTCTCCATCGCATTAAACGTTTCTAAAACCGTGTAGACCACTTCATCAATCGCGCGTTCTTTTTTTTGCTCATACTTTGATAAAATCTCAGGCAGCGAAATGTCGATTCCTTTATGAAGAGTATGGTGTACAATCCGCAACTTGTCTGCTTTCCGGTCAAACTGCCACTCAAATTTCTCTTTAGGCAAGCGTTTCTTCAGTTCTTCCACCAAATCTTTTGCTTTCATTGTCGTCCCTCTCCTTCCGTGCTCAAAATCTTCGATCACTTATCGTCATGCTGGACGGAACGGGCAATCTCCATCATCTTCTTCAAATAGGCGCTGGTGTTTTCTTCATTCGTCACTGTTTCCACTTTTGCACCGCCCACGCTGGCAATCAATTCCACTAACTTTTCACCTTTTTGAACGACAGCCACAAAACCGAATGCTTCATCTTTAGAGAATGTCTTTGCACCAATCAGGTGATCCGGTTCGTCAGTCAGCAGCACGTCATAGTAAACGTGGCTGTTTTTCTTCTCGTTCGGATTGACTGTTACGTAAAAGGAGTCATTTCTTTTTGTTAAGACTATTTTCTGTGAAGTTGATTCTTTATCCATCCGCATCGTCGGCGGTTTATAGAATTCAATATCGCCTACCGTCTGATTCGTTTTTTCGGCATTCAATTCAAATACCTTTTTCGCTGAAACAAACGCATCATCGGTTCGAACTTCCACTTTCTGACTACATCCGGCCAGTACGACAGCCAGCAGCAGCAGTAAGAAAACCTTTCCACTTCGCAACATCCAGGTTCCCCCCTTCTCTACTTCGTTCAATTTTCTATCAGTCCTATTCTAATCGCATACTGCCGCTATTGCAATCAGCAGCCGTGGAGCGGAGGCGATATAAGAGCTGACCGATCAATAGCCGCATAATGTGTTCAAATAACGCATCTCTTGGCACAAGCTGTGCTGTCAGCATGCCCATAGCCCCTTCAGACATGCGAATTTGTTTCTTATTAAAATAGCGGTCAACGGCATCTCCCAATTCCTTGCCGTTTCGTATTTCATCCGCCAGTTCTTCCGGCAGCGGAATTTGAGCGCCTGCCGCTGTATATACTTCGCCTTCAGGTGTGGCAAGCGCACCCCAGTTGCACAAATACATGACACCTTCCAGCATGTGGACGCCGCCTTCCAAGCCGATGCCGTACGTTCCCTGTGCCGCTGCCATTGCACGGTTGATCGCGCCCCGCCTTGTTTCCGCATCGCTCATCGGCTGGTCACTGACGCCCGAAGGAACGGAAGCTGATGAAATTGTACTATTTTCCATGCAGTGTTCAATAACCCGCACGGCAGCACGCTTCTTCGCCTGATTTTTTGAGCCGAGAACAAATTTCATTCAGCATACCTCCTCACTTGGAACTTGTCAGCAGTTCTGTTTAATGGTTTCTACGGTTGTTTTATCGCATGCTTTTACTAATTGTGTAATTAATTCCTTCGCTGCTGCATAATCATCTGTGTGGATGATCGAAGCCGCAGTATGGATGTAGCGTGAACAAATACCGATGACGGCACTTGGCACGCCGTTATTCGCAATATGCACTTGCCCTGCATCCGTACCGCCCTGGGAAACAAAGTATTGATAGGGAATGTTATGCGTTTCCGCCGTATCCAGAATAAATTCACGCATTCCGCGGTGAGTCACCATGGAACGGTCCATAATTCGCAATAATGTTCCTTGACCTAACTGACCGAATTCTTGCTTATTGCCGCTTGCGTCATTAGCTGGACTGGCGTCAAGTGCGAAGAATAAATCCGGATCAATCATGCGCGCCGCTGTCTGTGCACCGCGCAAACCGACTTCTTCCATAACAGTGGCACCTGAATATAATGTATTCGGCAATGTTTCATTCTTCACTTCTTTAAGGAGTTCGACGGCAAGGCCGCAGCCATATCGATTATCCCATGCTTTGGCCATAATCTTTTTCGGATTTGCCATCGGCGTGAACGGACATATCGGAAGAATCTGCTGTCCCGGACGAATTCCAAAACTTTCTGCATCTGCTTTATCGTCTGCACCCACATCAATGAGCATATTTTTAATGTCCATCGGCTTGCTGCGTTCGGCTTCGCTCAGCAAGTGCGGCGGAATCGATCCGATGACACCTGGAATATCTGCATCTTCTGTGATAATCTGCACCCGCTGTGCAAGCAAGACTTGGTTCCACCAGCCGCCTAAAGGCTGAAAACGAAGCATCCCGTTATCCGTAATGCCTGTTACCATGAAGCCGACTTCATCCATATGGCCGGCAACCATGATCGTAGGCTGGTCTTCTTTACCCCGGCGAACGCCAAAGACGCCGCCCAGACCGTCCTGAACAATTTCATCCGCATTTTGTGCCAGCTGTTCACGCATAAAAGCCCGGACGCGGTACTCATTACCCGGTGCGCCCGGAAGTTCAGTCAATGTACGAAATAAATCCAATGTCTCTTTTTTCATCTGAATCCCTCACTTCTTATACTGTCTATTCGTATTATATCCACATCCCAAACAGATGAAAACTAATTAGGTCAGGAATCTGCTTTACCCTAAGTGCCATACTGAATAAATGGGGCATTCGAGAAAGGCTTTTGAATCGCCATGCTCTTTTAAACTATGTTACACTATAAGAAACGATTTGCGAAGGAGGCTGCAATTAGCCATGAGAGTAAAAGAATTTTTAGCCGGAATATTAACTGGAGTTGCTGCAGGCGTAGTAGTGAATGAGGCATTTAACCGTTATAATGAAGAAGTACCTGCTGACAACGTACTGAAAAAAGTAAAAGACGCATTCAAAGAAGAAGGTCCCATCGATGGTTCTTGGATTGTTATGAAGCCTGAACCTTACACAAATCACGTGATTACAATGGACGTTTACCGCGGTGGCGTTTCACGAATGAAAGACGGCAAGCTCGAGCAATACGAGTTCGCAGCTGACGCGAAAACCGGCACTGTCGTAGAATTAGTTCGTCAGTAATCCTATACAAACCCAATAAAAATGGGCTGTCGCAAGAAGTGAACCAACTTCTTGCGACAGCCTTTTTTTGTGCAGCTCTTCTGCAGGATAACTGGTTTATGCAGGGTGACGTCATGGTAATAAGGGAAGCGACACGGCATTGAACTCACTGCGGCGCTTGCGGATGGCTACGCAATGAGCCGGACAGGAAGATCGCCTGGCTGTCTCATCACTTCGCCCACCGCTTGGAAGGCGCCTTCGTTCAGTAAGCGGAAATCACTTTGGCTACTGATTTTTGAAAAGTGACGGGCAAGTGCTGTGCAGACGGATTTTGCTCTTTAGCATCACGACTGCATTACATAGTCTGACGCCTTTGTGAAAAGAGACGCGAAACGGCTTTGAACCCACTGCGGCGCTTGCGGATGGCTACGCGATGAGCCAGACAGGAAGAGCACCTGGCTGTCTCATCACTTCGCCTACCGCTTGTAAGGCGCCTCCGTTTAGTTAGGGAAAAGCGAAAAATGACACTTCTCTTGCCAAAGCACACGCCAATCGACAACCAGTCACTGCACTTCTTCTCTTTTAAAAGAGTACTGGGATTGCTCCCACTCTGCAGCGCAGGCACAACTGCGGGGTCGGCCGAAGTCATGAGACAACTGGCACGGACTTCGCCAGCTGGCTCATGACGTAAGGCAATCCCCCACGTGCCGGCGCGGGTCCAAAGAGCTGGCACTTGCTAACTCTAATCCCCAACACCTAGTCGAGCAACGCCGCAAAACCAGAGCCAGAACGGCATTAAACTCACTGCGGTGCTTGCGGATGGCTACGCAATGAGCCAGACAGGAAGATCGCCTGGCTGTCTCATCACTTCGCCGACCGCTTGGAAGGCGCCTCCGTTCAGTTAGGGGAAAGCAAAAAATGACACGTCTTTTGCTAAGGCATACCCCAGTCGGCAACGTGTCACTGAACTTCTTCTCCTATAAACCACAACCTGGATTGCCTCCACTAAGCAGCGCAGGCACAACTGCGAGGTCGGCCGAAGTCATGAGACAACTGGCACGCACTTCGCCAGCTGGCTCATGACGAAAGGCAATCCCCCACGTGCCGGCGCGGGTCCTAAAAGCTGACCCTCTCCCACTTCAAACTCCAACAACCAGTCGAGCAACGTCCCATCACCAATGCCAGAACGGCATTGAACTCACTGCGGTGCTTGCGGATGGCTACGCAATGAGCCAGACAGGAAGATCGCCTGGCTGTCTCATCACTTCGCCGACCGCTTGGAAGGCGCCTCCGTTCAGTTAGGGGATAGCAAAAAATGACACGTCTTTTGCTAAGGCATACCCCAGTCGGCAACGTGTCACTGAACTTCTTCTCCTATAAAACACAACCCGGATTGCTTCCACTCAGCAGCGCAGGCACAACTGCGGGGTCGGCCGAAGTCATGAGACAACTGGCGCGCCCTTCGCCAGCTGGCTCATGACGAAAGGCAATCCCCCACGTGCCGGCGCGGGTCCTAAAAGCTGACCCTCTCCCACTTCAAACTCCAACAACCAGTCGAGCCACGTCCCATCACCAAAGCCTGAACGGCATTGTACTCACTGCGGCACAGTTCCTAACAATGGTCACTCACTAACTCTAATCCCCAACACCAGCCGCCCCGAAAGCGCATTCATTTAGTCAGCGGATAAAGCGCTGTACCTTCCCTTACCGAGTACGCGGCAGGCTGTCCACAATTGACTTCCCGTCTTCGCTGAACTTCGCCATACGATACACCGCGTCATGATAGAAAATAAACCCATAATTATTTGGAAGCGCTTCCTTCATCAAGCGCTCTTTTGCGTAAATAGAATCCATTGGATAGTCATCGTACGCAAGCACCCATAGCGGATTTGAATGCGCATGCGTCGGCATGATGTCCGCCATATGAATCAGCGTCTCGCCGCCTTGCTCCAGCTTAATCACACTGTGGCCGTCACTATGGCCGCCGGTATGAAGCATCGTAATACCCGGAACTACTTCAAACTCCCCTTCAAACGTTTCCACCTGATCCTGAATCGGCTCCCAGTTTTCCGGCCAATACGTATTGCGTGAACGGATATTCGGCTCCCGCATCTCATCCCACTCTACTTTAGATGTATAGATGACTGCATTCTTAAATACCGAAATGAGCTGATCGCCTTCCCACTGCGTCAAACCTGCTGCATGGTCATTGTGCAAGTGAGTCATTAACACTGCATCGATATCCGCCGGCGTTAAACCAAGCTCCGCCAGACTTTCCTCCACACGCGTCTCTGCTCTGACACCAAGATTGCGCTTTTTCTTCTCGTCCAGCTTTCCTTTTCCGATACCTGAATCAATTAAATAATTCTTATTTTGATATTGAATCAGTATAGGGTCTGTCCGCAGTTCAATTAAATTGTTCTCATCTGCTTCATAGCGTCTTGACCACAATGCTTTTGGCACGACGCCGAACATGGCACCGCCGTCCAGATAGTTTACGCCGCCGTCCAGCCACGTGAGTTTCATGTCATGAAAAGTTAATTGATCCAAATTAATTCCTCCCTGCAATCCTAAATATTTGCCGTAACTGACGTTATACTTTTCCACTGATCCATACAGTCCCAGCGGAAAAGAACAACGTCCGGCATCTGTCTTTCTGCTCACAGTCAGCTTTGATATTGTGCTTCCAAACGGTAAATCGGCTGGCCTTTACTCGAAAATTTCTCCTCATACTCTGTCAGTATATTATCTTCTGGCATATTCGCATGTAAATCTAAGGAGACGGAAAGTAATTTCATGCCGTAATCGGTCATGGAGACAAGTGAATATTCAAAGAGCGAACGATTATCTGTCTTGAAATGAATTTCTCCGTGTTCTTTTAAAACCTTTTCATATTTCGCCAAGAAATTTGCATGCGTAAGACGGCGCTTTTCATGGCGTGTTTTTGGCCATGGGTCGGAAAAGTTTAAATACACCCGGTCAATCTCTGACTCTGTAAAAATCGAGTCCAGTTCTTCTCCATTCATCCGCAGCAGCCGAAGATTGGATGGTTTTTCCGCCTCGATTGCTTTCTCTAGCGCGGATACGATGACATTATCAAAATGTTCAATTCCAATATAATTAATAGAAGGGTTTGCTAATGCCATCCCAATGATAAACTGTCCTTTGCCCGTACCGACTTCAATATGTATCGGTGCATCGTTATCGAACTCTTCCGACCAGTGATGCTTCTTGCTTTCCGGATCTAAAATCAGCACGTCCGGGTGTTCTGCCATGAAATCCTTTGCCCATGGCTTATTTCGTAAACGCATAATCAGTACACTCTCTCTTTTTCAGTAATATCTAATCTGTTATTCTTCTGCTGTTTCTTCTGCTTCAAACAGGCGGCTCATTGCCGTCGTTTGCGCATGATCTAAAATTGCCTGTGCCGCTTTAAATTGCGTATGCTTCATAGGACTTGGATTGCTGCTTAATTTCTCGAGCCATTGCTCATAGTTTTTGCGGTCAATTGTCGTGATTTCAAACGGCGTACCCGGATAATCAATATAGCCATTACGTGAAATGATAAGCTTCTTGATGGGCAGTTCGACTTTTGACGCTTTAAAAAATGAAGACAGGACTTTTTCCATCCGGCTGAGCGCAATTGTTGGATTGAGCACTTTCACTTCTTCTTCTCCGAACTTCTTCAGCCAAAATCTTTCCCCGCTGCCAATGTAAGCCGCCATGCGATCATCTTCGAGCACGGTAATGCAGTAGCATGCAGTCGGTGCCAGCAGGATAATATCCAGTTCAACAGGCGCTTTATTCACTTTGACAATCGGGTAGTAAAACAACAGAAAACTATCCGGCAAACGCAGTGTCAATTGCTTCAATAATAAATCCGAATAATATTTTGGATCTACACGGGACCGGTCATACAATGTAGAACTGGCCCACTTCAATTGAAATTGAAACAATTGATCGCGATATTCTTTTTTCAGCTGCTCTTTACTTGAAGGACGTCCTGGAATGGATGCCTGAAATTCCAGATCATGTTCCTCAAGGTCTGTTTCAGCGACTGTTTCGGCCGATTGTTCTGCAAGATCCCCTTCTTTGCGTCTGCGCCATTTTCCGAATAGTGAGGAATACCATTTTTCATTCCCTTTTACATCTTCAGATACAGTGACTGCCTGCTCTGCATACAGATCCAGCCCATATTCCCACTGATTTTTAATCCGTTTCCATTGATAGCGTTTTAAGCGGATAAACTGCGTCGGATAACGGGTTAAATCATTCTCGTAGCGGGAAATATAATCCGCCAGTTTAACTAGCTGGGCCATTTGACTCTCTTTCCTCAGCATGACCTGCCGCCGTTAACTGAGGAATTTGCCGGTTGAACGCGGACTGCAGCTTTCTCGTCAGCGGACCAGGAACTCCTTGGCCAATCGGTTGCTGATCCATCATGACAACGGGCGTTATTTCCGCATTAGTCGAAGTGAAGAAGAATTCATCCATATCAAGCGCTTCTGCCAGCGTAAATTCTTTCTCCAAAACAGGTATTTCCAGCTCGTTTGCTAACTGCAGCACGACTCGGCGTGTTATGCCATTTAGAATGAAATGATTGGCGGGATGAGTGTGAAGCACACCGTCTTTAATGCCGAACACATTGGATGACGCGCCTTCTGTCACTAGCCCGTCGCGCACGAACAGCGCTTCCTGGCAGCCGGCTTCAATTGCATCCTGTTTAGCCAGCACATTTCCGAGCAGATTTAAACTTTTGATATCACAGCGAAGCCAGCGCATATCTTCTACTGATTTCATCGCCGCACCCATTTCAAGATTTTGCAGCGGGCGCTGACTCTCTACAGCATAGCCCATCACTACAGGCACACTGTTTTCAGGAAATTGATGCGCGCGCGGTGCGACTCCCCGTGTCACCTGCAAATAAATATGGCCGAGTGTCAGTTGATTTTCTGACTGAAGCGATTCAACGATTTCTGTCAGCTCTTCCATTGTATAAGGAAGGTTTATGCGAATCTTTTCAGCACTTTCCACTAATCGCTCCAAGTGTTCCTTTGCTGTATACAATTTACCGTCATAGACTTTGATTACTTCATAGACTCCATCGCCAAATGCATAGCCGCGATCATCCGCTGATACTTGTATTTGATCCTCATTCAGAAATTCCCCGTCTTTAAAATAGATCATACAACCGCCACCCCTTCTGTTATGAAACTCAGGCTGTCATGCCGCCGGTTTCTTCTGTTCCTATTTTTACATGTTTGATGAATAAAATCAATTACACCTTATGAGACTGGCAGACAGATTTATCAATATACTAAACATGCAGCAATCTATTAACTGTCTATTCTAACTAAATGGAATAGATAAGCGAAAATATGTGCGATTTACGCGAAAATACGTTATACTGTTGTTGTCAGGATCAATTTCTAACTATTCTGGCATAACTTTTTATAAGGAGCGAATCAGGAAAGGTAGTCTCAAAGAATACACCAGCAGTCTTCTTTTGAAGTGTTGGAGTGAAAATATGAAGATGAAGGAGTGGTTTCTTAGATGAACCCAGCTACCGATCGCATGTTAATTCGTATCAAAGATGTCTATCTGTTCATTCGGGATAACGGAAAAGTAACGACAGAGGACGTGGCGGAGGAATTTAACATTTCCCCTCGAACTGCCCAGCGTGACTTACACGTTCTCGAGTACAATGAATTGATTAAAAACTCAGTCCGCGGCGAATGGACGACGACTTCCAAGAAAGTGAAATTACCTTCCTGATTCAGCATCCTATATACAAGTTTAACAAGCAAAAAGGCTGACGCTTTTGCATCAGCCTTTTTGCTTGGAATAATCCGCTTCTATCAGCTTCTGTACTTCCTCTTCCGTCAGCTCCCGATAGTCCCCGAGCTCCAGGTCCGCATCCAGCGTCAGCGGGCCCATCGTCAGCCGTTTTAAATACACTACTTTTTTGCCTACTGCTTCAAACATCCGCTTTACTTGATGAAACTTCCCTTCCGTTATCGTCAGTTCAATTTCCGACAACTCATCCGAACGCAAGATGTTCAGCATTCCAGGTTTCGTCTCGTACGCATCGTCCAGCACCACGCCGTGTGCAAAAGCTTCTGCGTCTTCATTTGTCACACGGCCGGCCACCTTTGCATAATACGTCTTTGGCACTTCTTTTTTAGGCGACAATAAATTATGCGCGAGCTTGCCGTCATTTGTCAGCAGTAATAACCCTTCCGTATCTTTATCCAGTCTGCCTACCGGAAACGGTTCAAAATGCCGCTCTTCGCTTCCGAGCAAATCGATGACCGTTTGATCCCGGTTATCTTCTGTTGCAGACAGCACGCCGGGCGGCTTATGCATCATCAGATAAATAAACTCCCGATAGATCACTTCTTCACCCAATAATGAAATCGCATCTTGTTCAGGATCCACATGCTGGGCAGGATCTTTTATCACTGCCCCATTCACCCGGATCATTCCTTTTTTCAGCAGCTGCCGCACTTCTTTACGTGAACCATATCCAGTATTTGATAATAATTTATCCAGTCTCATTCATTACCCTCCAAACCCGAAGCGCTGCATAATACGTGTCAGCCGGTCTCCGAATAATTGTTGTGCAAGTCCAGATTTGAAAGCCAGGAATCCATAGATCACCATGCCGACGACTGAGCCGATCATAACATACAGCAAAGCTTGCCAGCGTCCTATCGGGATATGCACCATATTCAGCCCTTTATTTGTCAGCCAAACTCCCAGGAACATGACCGCGTTAAAAACCAGGATCAGGAACAGGCGTCTGATGACCATTTCGGATTTGTAATTCAACGCTTTCTTGATGACATATAAGTTAATGCCTACAGCTACTGAATAGCCAATTGCAGTGGCTGCAATCGCACCATTCACCTCAAACAGCTTAATCAGCGGAATATTGATGAGCATTTTCACCAGCAGCCCAAGCAATGAAGTGAATACGATCCATTTGTGATGATCAATTCCCTGCAAAATTGCCGCCGTTACCGTGAACATCGCAAACAGAATCGCAACCGGTGCATAGGAAGCCAAGACACTTGCCCCCGCCACATCATACTCATACAAAAACTGATACACTTCACTGTTGAGCACAATCAAACCAATCACCATCGGAATGGTCAGAAACAACATAATCTGATACGTCTGATCAAGTGAACGCGTGACGCCTTTTTGATTTTTCATCGTATAATCTTTCGTAATGATCGAAATGAGCGCCATCGAAAAACCCGTTGCGACCATTACAGGAATCATAACAATTTTATGTGTTAAAAAATTAAGCTTCGTTAAATATAAGTCAGACACACTGGCGAGCCCAATAGATTTCATCGCACCGTTGAACGTAACCATATCGACGAATTGATAGATTGGATTAATCGTTCCCACCAGCACAAACGGCAATACATAAGCGAATACTTCTGTATAGATTTGCTTCAGCGATACAGAGCTTGCAGGCGGGCTGTTCGACAATAAATAATCAAATTCCTCCTGATACTTCTTCCAGTAATGATACAGGCTCCATAACCCAGCAAGCGCGCCGATAAATGCGGCAAACACGGCAAACTGCACAGCGATTCTCGGCGACAGATCGAGCACATTGACGACTACAAATGCCCCAGCGAGCACGACGATGATGCGCACAATCTGCTCGATTAATTGAGACACCGATGTCGGTTCAAACTTCTGATAGCCTTGCAGAAACCCCCGTCCGATACTGAGCAGCGGCACGGCAAGCAACGCAAAGCTGACCCAGCGAATGACTGTCGCAATATCCTGTACAGTAAATATCTGTTCTTCATCTTTAATGACAAGCTCCGCAATAGGATTCGCAAGGAAAAACAACGCCAGAAATGACAGCAGGCCTGTTGCAGACATGATCACCATACCCGATTTCATCAGTTTCCGTCCGGTCGCATAATCACCGAGCGCATTGTACTTTGAAACAAATTTGGAAATAGCTAGCGGTGCTCCTGATACTGCGACCGCAAGCGCTAAATTATAAGGTATGTATGCATATTGATAGAGTCCGACACTTTTTTCACCGACAATTGCATAAAACGGTATTACATAAAGCAGACCAAGTGCCTTCGATAAAAATAAGCCAATCGTTAAAATGGCTGTGCCTTTCAGTAAATTCGATGCCATAATTGATTCCTTCCATTCCTAAAGAGATACTTGTATAGTTTACCCCTCGGCACGCTTTTGCACAATCTTTAACTGAATTCTAAATCAAAAAGCAACCCGGCGTATATGGTGTATAATGATAGACAAAATGAGAAGAAAGCGTGGTTCTACAATGTATGATGTAATCGTAATCGGCGGCGGACCTTCAGGCTTAATGGCCTCCATTGCGGCAGCCGAACAAAAAAAGCGTGTCTTGCTGCTGGAAAAAGGCCGAAAGCTCGGCAATAAATTAGCTATCTCTGGCGGCGGCCGGTGTAACGTCACAAATCGGCTGTCCCAAGAAGAAATCATTAAACATATTCCAGGCAACGGAAAATTCCTGTTCGGTCCGTTCTCTGTTTTCAACAATCAGGATATCATCCAGTACTTCGAAGGACTCGGCGTCCCATTAAAAGAGGAAGA
The DNA here is from genome assembly GCF_002077155.1 of Sporosarcina sp. P33. GTDB lineage: Bacteria > Bacillota > Bacilli > Bacillales_A > Planococcaceae > Sporosarcina. Next base: position 547,192 of record NZ_CP015027.1, read on the forward strand.
TCACGGCCGAATGTTTCCTGTTTCCAATAAATCCAAAGACGTTGTCAATGCCCTCTTGAATCAACTGGATGAACTCGGTGTGGAAATCCGTTTGGAAAGCCGTGTACAAAAACTGCTGATGGACGATGAAAAAATTCTGGGTGTCCGGCTGGATGACGGTGAAGAACTGCGTGCACATGCAGTAGTCGTGGCGGTCGGCGGCAAGGCAGTTCCCCAAACGGGCAGCACAGGCGACGGCTACCCGTGGGCGGAACGTGCAGGACATACCGTCACACCGCTGTATCCGACGGAAGTTCCTTTGCTGTCAAAAGAACCTTTCATTGCTTCGAAGGAACTGCAGGGTCTCGCACTGCGCGATGTGAAAGTATCCGTTTTGAACAAGAAAGGGAAAACACTCGTCACACATCAGATGGATATGCTGTTTACCCACTTTGGTGTAAGCGGCCCTGCGATATTGCGGTGCAGCCAATTCGTCGTCAAAGAACAGATGAAAAACGGCAGACAGCCCGTCTTACTGCAAATTGATTCCATGCCTGATCAGCATGAAGAGCAAGTCACGCAAATGATCACTAAGATTTTAAAAGAGGAGTCCAAAAAACAAGTAAAGACGTCATTGAAAGGACTCGTTCCGGAACGGTGGCTGCTGTTTCTGCTAAAGCAAGCCGGAATCGATGAAACGGCAATCGGAGCAGACATCAGGCGAGATTCCATTCGGACGCTCGCAAGCCTGTTTAAAACTTTTCCTGTCTATATTACCGGGACGCAGCCAATCGAGAAAGCATTCGTCACAGGCGGCGGTGTGTCTGTGAAAGAAGTCGAACCGAAAACAATGGCTTCACGGAAGAAGTCCGGACTGTTTTTCTGCGGCGAGATTTTGGATATCCACGGCTACACGGGCGGCTATAATATTACTGCCGCACTTGTCACGGGACGTCTTGCAGGAATGAATGCAGGGTTGATGAATTGAGTTATTAGGTATGAGCGCTTGACGGGACGGTATGAGCGCTTGGCCATCAGGTATGAGCGCTCGACAGGCTGGTATGATCACCTGGCCATCGGGTATGAGCGCTTGACAGGCTGGTATGATCACTTGGCCGTCGGCTATGAGCGCTTGACGGGACGGTATGATCACTTGGCCATCGGGTATGAGCGCTTGACAGGCTGGTATGATCACTTGGCCGTCGGCTATGAGCGCTTGACGGGACGGTATGATCACCTGGCCAACAGGTATGAGCGCTTGACCAACAAGTATGATCACTTGCAGGAATTATTGAGCGCCTACCCTCTCGAATGATGTTCCTGCGCTTCACACACAAAAAAGCCGGCCGAAGGATTTTGTCTTCGACCGGCATTCGTTATGTTATTAACCAGCTACAATATTTACCAGGCGTCCAGGAATCGCTATGATTTTCTTCAATTCCTTGCCTTCCATCCACTGTTTCACATCTTCATTTTCCAGAGCCGCCTGTTCCAGCTCTTCTTTCGCAGAATCTTTTGGTACAGTAATTTTTGCACGGATTTTTCCGTTGATTTGCACTGCAACTTCTACCGTATCATCCGACAGCTTCGATTCATCAAATGTCGGCCACTGTGCATACGCGATCGATTCTGTATGTCCGAGTTTGGACCACAGTTCTTCTGCCAAGTGCGGCGTGACCGGTGAAATTAATAAAATGAATCCTTCGATATACGCTTTCGGCAATTTCTCTGCTTTATAGCATTCATTGATGAATACCATCAGTTGAGAGATGGCGGTATTATTGCGCATGCTCTCGAAATCTTCCGTAACTTTTTTAACAGTCTGGTTATACACTTTCTCAAGCGGTCCGCCAGTTTCATCAGTCAATTTGCCGGTCAGTGTGTCATCCTCATTGACGAGCAAACGCCAAATGCGGTCAAGGAAACGGCGTGACCCGTCCAGCCCGTTCGTTGACCATTCTTTCGATGCATCAAGCGGACCCATGAACATTTCATAAATACGCAATGTATCTGCACCGTGTGAATGAACGATATCATCCGGGTTGATGACATTTCCGAGTGATTTGGACATTTTCACATGACCTTCACCTAAGATCATTCCCTGATTGAAGAGCTTCTGGAACGGCTCTTTCGTTTGAACGACACCAATGTCATACAATACTTTGTGCCAGAAACGCGCATACAATAAGTGAAGTACCGCATGCTCTGCACCGCCTACGTAAATATCTACCGGCAGCCAGCGCTCGGCCAATTTCGGGTCAATGATCATTTCATCATTTTTCGGGTCGATATAACGCAGATAATACCAGCAGCTTCCCGCCCATTGCGGCATCGTATTCGTTTCACGGCGTCCTTTCATTCCCGTTTCAGGATCGACAACATTCACCCACTCTGTAATATTCGCAAGCGGTGATTCACCCGTGCCGCTCGGCTTAATATTATCCGTTACCGGCAGCATCAACGGCAATTCAGATTCGTCGACAGTTGTCATTGTGCCGTCTTCCCAGTGAATTACAGGAATCGGCTCGCCCCAGTATCTCTGACGGGAGAATAACCAGTCACGCAAACGATACGTGATTTTGCGTTCGCCTGTGCCTTTTTCTTCAAACCATTCGATCGCTTTTGTGATCGCTTCTTCTTTGCCTAATCCATTCAGGAAGTCCGAATTCACATGCTCCCCTTCCCCTGCATAGGCTTCCTCTTCAATATTCCCGCCTGCTACGACTTCGATAATCGGCAGATCAAATGTTTTTGCAAATTCATAGTCCCGTTCATCATGTGCCGGAACCGCCATGATGGCACCTGTTCCATATGTTGCCAAAACATAATCCGCAATCCAGATCGGCATTTTCTCTCCGCTTGCCGGGTTAATGGCATATGCACCAGTGAATACACCTGTTTTTTCTTTCGCTAAATCTGTACGCTCAAGATCACTCTTTGATTTCACTGAGCTAATATAATTTTCAACCGCTTCACGCTGAGCATCCGTTGTAATTTCGCTAACCAATTTATGTTCAGGTGCCAATACCGCATACGTTGCACCGAAAATCGTGTCAGGACGTGTAGTGAATGCTTCGAATGAATGATCCGTATCCGCGATGTCAAATGTCAGTTGCGCACCTTCTGAACGGCCAATCCAATTTCGCTGCATATCTTTTAGGCTTTCTGGCCAGTCAAGGTCATCCAAGTCTTCCAGCAGACGGTCTGCATATTCCGTAATACGCAGCACCCACTGGCGCATCGGACGGCGTTCTACCGGGTGATTTCCGCGCTCGGACAATCCGTCGATTACTTCTTCATTCGCAAGCACTGTTCCGAGTGCCGGACACCAGTTAACAGGCACTTCATCAATATACGCAAGACCGCGCTTATACAATTGAATGAAAATCCACTGTGTCCACTTATAATAACTAGGGTCCGTCGTGTTGATTTCCCGGTCCCAGTCGTAAGAAAATCCAAGGTCCTGCATTTGCCGCTTGAACGTTGCGATGTTTTTCGCTGTGAATTCAGCCGGGTCATTCCCTGTATCGATCGCATACTGTTCCGCAGGCAATCCAAATGCATCCCATCCCATCGGGTGCAGCACGTTGTATCCTTGCTTGCGTTTGAACGCACTTAAAATATCTGTCGCGATATAGCCGAGCGGATGTCCTACGTGCAGACCTGCGCCGGAAGGATACGGGAACATATCCAATGCATAAAACTTCGGCTTCGATGGATCATCAACCATTTTGTACGTGCCATGATCCTGCCAATATTGTTGCCATTTCTTTTCAATTTGCGTGTGCTTATAACTCATTTGAAAAACTCCTCCATTGTCATGCGAATTCAGCTTCTTGTATTGGCGCATACAGATAAAAAAAGACTCCCGTCCCTGTGAAAAGGGACGAGAGTCTGTATAGTTTCCCGCGGTACCACCCAAATTGACGGACTGCGCCGTCCAACTTGATTCCTTAACGCGGAGTACGGTATCAGCTACAAGTATTCACCAATACAGGCTCAAAGGCGAGTTCGTTCGACGCTATTACAGACTTGCACTGACCGTCTGCTCTCTAAAATGTAGCGGTAGAAGTACTATTCCTCATCAAAGCCTTCATTATTTTCTTCAGTTTACCCGAAACAACGACTGATTACAAGCCTCCTCTGTTGCTTTTTGTCGCAAAGCAAACAATTCGTGCGATTTGTGGTGTGATATCGCTGTATATTCCATGGTACAATGTCTTTTGTAAAGGAGCTGTACATAATGAATGAAATCAATTTTCCGTTTCCGAGCGAAGGGAAACGATACCATACATGGTCAAGACATCTAAAGGATACATTCGGCTGTAAAATCGCGAAAGTGGCATTAGACGCTGGCTTTGACTGCCCGAACCGTGACGGCACAGTTGCGCATGGCGGCTGCACGTTTTGCAGCGTGGCGGGTTCAGGCGATTTTGCCGGAGACCGCGTCGATACGATAGATGTCCAATTCGCTGAAATCAAAGAACGGTCCCAGCGCAAATGGAAAGACGCGAAATACATGGCATATTTCCAGGCATATACGAATACGCATGCCCCCCTCCCTGTTCTGAAAGAAAAGTTTGAAGCTGCATTGGCACAGGAAGGCGTAGTCGCGCTGTCAATTGCCACGCGTCCTGACTGCCTGCCGGATGACGTTGTGGAATATTTGGCTGAGCTGAACGAACGCACCTATCTTTGGGTGGAACTCGGCCTGCAGACCGTCCATGAGTCTACAGCCAAACTCGTTAACCGGGCACATGATTTCGAATGTTATAAAGAAGGCGTCGACAAGCTGCGCAAACATAATATTAATATTTGCAGCCATATCATCAACGGACTGCCCGGTGAGACAGAAGAAATGATGATGGAAACTGCCCGAGCGGTAGCGAAGCTCGATGTACAGGGCATCAAAATACATTTGCTTCACTTATTAAAAGGCACGCCTATGGTAAAGCAATATGAAAAAGGCAAGCTCAAATTCCTGACGAAGGAAGCTTATATTAATCTGGTGGTGGATCAGCTTGAAATTATCCCGCCTGAAATGATTGTGCACCGTATTACAGGCGACGGTCCGATTGACTTATTGATTGGACCGATGTGGAGCGTCACCAAGTGGGAAGTTCTGAACGGCATTGACCGGGAACTCGAGCGGCGCAATAGCTGGCAAGGAAAAAAACATCTGCAAGAGGTGAAATAACGTGGCGGACATACTACTGCACCGTGTATTGCCGATGGCGAAACGGATGATTTCAGAACGCGTGCAGCCGGGCGACACTGTGGTGGATGCGACGGCAGGAAACGGCAATGATACACTATTTTTGGCCGAATTGGTCGGCGAAACAGGACATGTAGTGGCATTTGATATACAGCAGCAGGCACTTGAAGCAACAAACCGGCATCTCGGTGAACTGGCGGGCCGCGCAACTTTGATCCACGACAGTCATGCAAACGTCAGAGAATATGTGCAAAGTGAAATCAGCGGCGCCATGTTCAACTTAGGCTATTTGCCGTACAGTGATGATCTCAGTATTATTACGACCCCCTCTTCAACTATTGCGGCAATCCATGCCATGCTTGGATTATTGAAAAAGTCGGGAATCATTACGATTACTGTATACGACGGACACGAAGGCGGCAGCGAAGAGCGCGATGCACTGCTCGACTATGTCTCCACACTCCATCAGGGAGATGTGCATGCCATACGCTATGAACTTTTGAATCAAAGAAGAAACCCTCCATTTTTACTGGCACTCGAAAAAATGAAAGATTTCAAAGAGGTACGCACAGTAGAAGCCGGGGAATAAAACAAGCCGCAGCCACGTTACATACGGCTGCGGCTTTCCTTTCAGTCAAATTGACGGATGTCGGCAATTGGCTCTGATTCAAGAAAATTTGTTTCCTTCACAAATCGCACTAATTTTTCTGCGGTCTTTTGTGCTGAACTTAATTGGCCTTCCTGCTTGTACGCGATAAATCGCTTCAGATGCGGGAATTGTTTTTCAGAAGACGAACGGATAGTTTCCTGCATGCCGGTGTCAATAATACCCGGCGCAATCGAAACAATGCCTGTCGGATAGTCTGCCTTTTGCTGCTCTAGTGCAACAACCCGTGAAAAATGGTCGAGACCAGCTTTCGTCGTGCAATAAATACTCCATCCTTCATATGCATGGCGGCCAGCACCCGATGATATATTTAAAACTTTCTTCGTACCTCTGAAATCTTTTAAAGCATCAATAAACGTATTGATTAATTGAATCGGTGCCGTTAAGTTCACTTGAATTGCCTGCTCGATTTTCAGAGAATCCAAAGAGCCGGCCAAACTGATCGGATCAATCATCCCCGCATTATTAATTAAAGTGAAAGAGTTCGCTTCATCTTTATGCTGACTGATTATCCCCTCTAAAATCGCGGAAGATTTCCCATAATCAGCAACATCCACTTCATACATCGTATGTAATGACTCCGGGTTTGTCCGCGCCATCCCGTACACTGTAGCGCCTGTATCGCTGAATTGACTAAGCAATTGACGGCCAATTCCTTTTGAAGCACCTGTAATGATCACAATCTCCATATATATCCGCTCCCTCTCCAGATGAACTAATTTTTCAGCAAGTCTATGTATGCTGCTGCACTATGTCCAGTCTTATCCGGCAGCTCAAAAAATAATATCCAGCAATAGACGATGACAGCCAGGATAATGACGGCAAGTAAAATCGACTGACGTTTATTCATTCGTTCACGTCCCTTGAAATTTGTTCAACTTCTAATTTCCACTATATCACAACAAACGAACAGGCCGGCCATTTCAGTTTCTTTGAATGGCCGGCCCGCAGGTTTATGTCTGGGAAGCGAATTTATGTGCCCCGCCATTTTTAATGCGGAGTAAGTCTGCCAGCGTCTTTACGCCTTGACGATCGAGTTTTTTTAGCAATGCCGTGAAGACATGAGCAGTAGTTAAAGCATCCCCTAGTGCACGGTGACGTTCAAAAACCTCTGTTCCGAAAAGCTTTGCATAGTCTTCCAAATCCTGCTGTTCACCCGTAGGATCCAAATAACGGATTAAATGCATCGTATCAAATGAAGTAGGATTTTGAAACGTGCATTTCTGCCGGCTCAGTTCTTTCTTGATGACCAGTTCATCGAAACTGACGTGGTGCCCCACCCAGCCTGCACTTTTATTTTTTTCAATAAAGGCAAAATATTCTTCAATGGCCGGCAAAGGCATAGGCGCTTGATCAACTTGTGATTGTTGTATATTGGTCAGCTTGCTGATGACAGGGGGAATTTCTCTAGACGGGTTGACGAATGTCTGAAAGACGCGGTCTGTCACTTCGAATCCTTCTACCTGCACCGCACCGATTTCTATCATCCGATCATCTGCCCCGATGGCAAAACCTGTCGTTTCCGTATCAAATACCGTAAAATTCATTTCTTGAAGTGGTGTATTTAGCTGAAGAGACTGCTGCAGTTCATACGTTAATTTTTTCTTTTTCCAAAACATGATGTCGCCCCCTACTTATATAGTACATTATGCGCGGATTTTGTACAGGGACTATCGCCGTTGATATCTCATAATTTTGATAATAAATGTGATTGCAATGCCCGGACCGTATCTAAAGTGGTGCGCAATTCATTCAATTCCCATCTTCTTAACGAGTGCAAATCAATTTCTGTCGAGATTTTTTCATTACGCAAATGCTTTTCCCACGACATGGAAATTCGGATGCTCAAAGAAATTTCATACGCATGCCGGATTTCTTCCGCGAAGTCTTTCGTAATCTTTTTCTTTTTCTGCAACGCTGAAATGATTTCCAGCGGTGTCGCGTTAATAATTCCATTGCTGACACCTAAAATTTGCAGGCAGTGGTGCAGCGGGAACAGCGCGTGTTTCTTGATGTCAATCACATCCGCTTTACTGCGGCCGCGGAAAATATTTAGGAAATTCTGCTGCAAATGCGGAATCGGCTTTTCTTTTTCCTGCTGCGCCATATAGTAAATAAATGTCGCTGATTTTTCGAGCAGACGCTGTACCATTTCAATAAACCGGTCATTTACCGCTGTTTCACCGTAAAGGAACCGGAATGAAAGAAAATTATAGCCTAATAAGATTTGTTCAGGTGTAGACTGCAGAGCCCACTGACGGAGACGGGCGTGCCAGATAGACATTGTGCCCCGCCATTGTGTCTCGCTGGCCATCATGAAACCGATGCATCTTGTATATCCTGCCTGTTCAAGATGAACCACTATTTCATTGCCGAGAAGCTCAAAGTACTTCTCCACTTGCACGGCTTCTTCCCTTGAAACGTCTTCATAGACTAGAAAATGATCTTGATCCGTCAGCATAAACTGCTCTCCACGCGCACCGCTGCCCATCTGATACCAGGCAAACTGGACGGGCGGCGGACCTTTTCCCTGGTCTTCCAGAGACTGCACAGCCAGCATGACGCAATGTTTTGCCAGACGATCATAGAACTTCGTAATGATCTCCAGCGTATGAATGGTCGATATTTCGTCCTGAATCAAATTTGACAGCACATCATATATTGCTTCTTTGACAACCGGCAGATTTTCAAATGACGCTTCTTCAATAGTTTTTAGGATATTCATTGAATTACGGTCGCGCTTCGTCATAAGCGTGGCAAATGTCACAATGCCAACAGGTTTTCCTGCTTTCACAACAGGTAAATGTTTGATTCCATGCTTATAGAATTTCGACAGCGCTTCGTAATAGTAATCAGTCATTTTCACAGTGTGCGGTTTCTTTGTCATGATGTCCTTCGCACGGAGTACGGCAGGAGAACCGCCGCCCGCTATTACCCGTTCCACTAAGTCTTTTTCTGTCACGATCCCCAGAAGTTTTCCTGCCTGATCCGTCACAATAATAGAACTGATGGAGTTTTTAATCATCAGCTCCGCAATTTCCCGGGCTTCTGCATCCGCATGAATCGTGATGACCGGACTGCTCATAAAATCTTGAACCCGCCGTACGTACGGCTCGCTTTCTCCATACTCATCTGCCAGCCGGACTTGTTCTCCCAGCGAAGTATAAACATTGGCCAGACGGAGCGACATCTTACGCAGAACATAATCACGCACTTCCTGATCGTCCATCCGCTGCTTAATTACATCATAGGGCACTTGAAGACAGATGGAATGTTTGGCCACTTCCATATCGATATGATGTTTATCGAGCGGCCTTGCCATCTCACCTAAGTAATAAGCAAAATTCGAGAAGCCGATAATTTCATTTTCCTGTATTACTTCAAGCATCACGGGGCTTCCGTCCTGTCCTTCAATCATTACTTCTGCTGAACCTTCTAATACGATCAGCAAACCTTCTTGCGGTGTTTTGAAGTAATTTGATTTCTCTGCTTCTTCGTATACCTTTAGTTTACAAGCGAGTAACAGCCTGTCAAATTCCTCTTCTGTTGTATTGGCAAACAGCGGATTTTTATGGACTCTATCATACAACTTACGGTCTTTTATTGTCTGCAGCATTCCAAAACCTCCCGTTTCAATTAAGTGTGACGATATCCATATAACTATTATTCAGACACTCTATCTGGCAGTACTCATTGCATATGTTCAGTTAACTTTTACATTCCAAAAAAATAGCCCCCTCTTCTGCGAGCTTGTAGAAGAGGGGGCGATCAGTTGAATTTCTAGAAGTTATTACAGATCAAGTTCTTTGTAACCAGTTTCTGCTTTGAATCGAACTTCTGCATAAGCGACTTCGTCTTTTTCGTGACGCTTAGAGCTAACAATTGTACCGATCCATGCAGCAAGGAAACCTGCTGGCACAGAAACAATAGCCGGGTTAGAATATGGGAAGATCGGATTTCCAGTGATAAGAGTAGCCCCTTCAACCGGATTCAATACAGATGGGCTGATCGCAACTAGAACAAGTGCAACGATTAGACCTGTCAACATGGATGCAACAGCACCTGTTGTGTTGAAACGCTTCCAGTAAATAGTTAACAGAATCGTTGGTACGTTTGCGGAAGCAGCAACACAGAATGCAAGTGATACCAAGAACGCAACGTTCAGCTTTTCAGAACCAAGAGCCAGAAGGATAGAGAATACACCGATTGCAATAGAAGCCCATCGAGCTGCATTTACTTGCTCCTTCTCTGTTACCTTACCATTTTTGAAGATTTGTCCGTAAATATCGTGAGCGATTGCAGATGCACCAGAAAGTACAAGACCAGCAACAACTGCAAGAATTGTAGCGAATGCTACAGCTGCAACGAACGATTCAAGTGCATCTCCGCCGAGAACTCCGGCAAGCATTGGTGCCGCCATGTTTCCTGCAGCGTTTTCTGCAATGATTGCGTCTGATCCAACGAATTTAGCTGCGCCAAATCCAAGGAAGATCGTCAATACATAGAAAATACCGATAATCCATACAGAATAGATAACGGAAGAACGTGCTGTTTTCGCATCCTTTACTGTGAAGAAACGCATTAAGATGTGCGGAAGACCAGCAGTACCCAAAACTAAGGCAATCAATACTGAAATTAGTCCAATTGTGTCTTTATAAACAACCCCTGAGTGAAGGAACGCTTCACCATGAGGAGTAGCGGTTTTCATTGTCTCGAACATACCAATGAAGTTGAAATTGAACTTCATAAGCACAAGGAAGGAGATAATAACTGTACCCGCCATCAAAAGAATAGCTTTAACAATTTGTACCCAGCTTGTTGCAGTCATTCCGCCGAATAGAACATAGATTAACATCATTGTTCCAACGATTAGAACTGCGATCCAATACTCAATACCGAATAGTAATTTAATAAGCGCACCCGCACCGACCAGCTGTGCAAGCATGTAGAACATTACAATAGTGATCGTATTTAATGCTGCAGCTCCTCGCACTTTCTTTGCGCCGAATCGGGCACCGATCATATCTGCCATCGTAAATTTACCAAGGTTACGAAGTGGTTCAGCAATTAAGAATAATACAACCAGATAAGCTGTTAACCAGCCAATACTATAATAGAAACCATCGAAACCGTTAAGTGAAATCGCACCGGCGATACCCAGGAAAGATGCTGCCGATAAATAGTCACCGGCGATGGCCATACCATTTTGCCAACCAGTTAATGATCCGCCGGCAGTATAGAAATCACTTGCTGTAGTTGTCTGTTTCGCCGCCCAGTATGTAATATAGAGCGTCAACGCGATTACTGCGAAGAATATAACGTAGGAAATCCAACTCATGAACACTGCCCCCTTATTTAAGAACGTTTTTCTCTATAATTTCGTCTACTTCAACATCAAAATGTCTTGCTTTGTTCATGTAGATGGAAGTGAAGATCCATACCATTACGAACATGGAGAATGCATAGACCCAAGTCCAAGTCATTGCACCAATTGCAGGTTTTTCTAAAACTTTTGTGTAGCCCGTTAATAAAGGAAGAATAAAGTACGCTGCGAAGAAGAAAACAACAAAAGGTGTGGCGAAAGTCTTCTTTCTTTTTACAAGACCTTTAAAGTCTTCAGTTTCAACAATCTTTTCATAATCTAATGTGGATTTTCCACGCGCCCCGTGATTGCTCATTTAGTAATCCCCTTTCTCTTTTATGTAGCAAGTTACTTTAGTAAACTGGTTCGTATTTCCCCCTTCTCTCTGAAACCGCTTTCATCATCAAGCTTACTAGATAATATGTTACAGCGATTTTAGTTGGTCTTTTGTTATAGTACACATGTAAACAATAACAAATGTTTACTAAATTTGCAATACCTTTTTTTGAAGATTTGTAAAATTTAATCTACTGGTATAAAGCAAATTATGTATAGAATTAATCTAACAAATACACGCGGAAACTACAAGAACTATTTGAATTTAATTCAACATTATTTTCTGAAACGTCTAAATATCCCGATGGTAATTTCCAATTATTTTTGTAAGTTTCAAATTTCACTGTTATTTAACAGTAAAAAGATGTAGTATATTGTATATCGGGCACAGTGAGATTAGCCTTACTAAAAAACAACTTTAGAAGAAAGACGGTGTGATATATTGCCTATACCAACAAATCATGCGCAGCCTGTTCGTAAAACAGCCAAAGAAAATGCGTTTAGTCAATTGCAAAAATGGATTATTGATGGAACTCTGCAGCCGGGCGAAAAATTGAATGATGTTGAACTGGCAGAAGCGCTCGGTGTGAGCCGCACACCAATTCGGGAGTCGCTTCAGCTGCTGGAAGTACAAGGATTCGTTCAGATGTTCCCCGGTAAAGCGACACAGGTAACGGAAGTTAATCCTGAATCCATTTCAGATCTGCTCCCCCCTCTAGCTGCTTTACAGGCTTTGTCGGCAGAATTGTCCATCCCGAATTTGACAGATGCTATCATAAAGAAACTGCGCGATACAAATAAACGCTTTGCGCAGGCAGTAGAAAAAGAAGATTATTTCCAAGCGCTGAAGATCGATGAGAAATTCCATCAGATTATAGTGGACACTGCTGATAACCAGTATATTTCTTCTATGCTCGTCTCTTTGCAGGCGCATGTGCGCAGATTGTTTTTCCATAACTCTATTATACTGACGGAAAAATCGATTGCTGAACATGAACAGATTATTGATTTAATGAATCAGCGAAACGGAGAAGAAGTAACCAGTGTCATGCGGGAAAACTGGCTCCGCGCAATTGAGGAATTTCATTCAATTAAGAAAGCAGATTCCTGATTAGATGAGTTAAGAGGCTGGGACAAAACTAAAAATAAAGTCCGTTCCCCTGCGCCCAAAAGGCACGCTTTCCGCGGGGCGCGCTTGAGCCTCCTCGTCGCTGGCGCTCCTGCGGGGTCTCAACATTCGCGCTAAATCCCGCAGGAGTCGGCCTTTTTCCGCTCCGGTCCACTCAAATGCTTTGCAAAGTATTTATTAAAAAATAGACATAAAAAAGCGTAAGGGAAAACTCCTTTACGCTTTTTTCATATTATGTCCCAGTCTCTTTTGCGTTCTGCAGATAATAGAATCAATCCGTGCGCTGAAATGACTGAAGACAGGCTCCTGATCAGCAGAGTCCGTCTTCAGTCATCTTTCAGCCTTTTTTATTAGAAGCAATAACACCGGTATTTCCCATTCCTTTATTGGACAGCACAGCTGCAAAGCCTGTTGCCGCTGTTACGAGTAAGACAGGTATCAGCCAGCCGATGCCCTCTGAATAATACGGAATGTAAGTTTCATACAATTCATCCGCAGCAATTAGCCAATTTGGCATTTGCCGTTCCACTAAAGTATAGAACTTTACAAGCGCTTCGACGAAACTGATTACGAACGCAGTCATTGTTGCAGTCCGGTACACCATGCTGGATTGCCGGAATAACGGTCCGGCGAACGTCAGCAGTATCAATACCATTGCCAGCGGATAGAGCAGGACGAGAACAGGCAAGGAAAAATTAATGATATTCTCCAATCCGAAGTTTGCCACCATCAGGCAGAACGCAGAAAAGAAAATCACAAAAACTTTATAACTGATCCGCGGAATAATTGCATGAAAATACTCTGCACATGCAGTCAGCAATCCAATCGCTGTTGTGAGACAGGCAAGCATGATGACAACGCCCAGCAGTACCAGACCGGCAGAACCAAACAGATACGAAGCTGTTTCACTTAAAACAGGACCTCCTCCATTCAGCTGCCCAAATAAACCGACAGACGTTGCACCCAGATAAGCAATTCCAAGATAAATGATCGCTAAAAATCCGGCTGCCACACATCCTGTTTTGGCAGTAGAAGCCAAAATTTGTTTTTTATTTGTAATCCCCATTGCATGCATTGCGTTAATTACGATGATTCCAAATACAAGTGAGGCCAGCGCATCCATCGTGTTATATCCTTCAAAGAAACCGGTGAAGAATGGCATTTCATTGTATGGTTCGCGGGGTGCCTGTATCGTTCCCATCGGATTAAAGACTGTCATAACAATTAAGCCAATTAGGATGATTATGATGAGCGGTGATAAATACTTCCCTACCCGATCCACAATTTTCGCCGGGTTCAATGACAGCCACATACTGATTCCAAAAAAGGCAAGTGTAAACAGAAAGCGCGCCAAATCAATGGATATTCCGTTCAGGAAAGGTGCTACACCAATGTCAAATGCTACAGCTCCCGTTCGAGGGGCAGCAAAGAACGGTCCGATTGTTAAATAAAGTGTCGCTGTGAACAGCACGGCATAGACCGGATGAATACGGCTTGCCAGGTCCTGCAAATCTTTCTTCCCTGAAAAACCAATGGCCAATATACCTAAGAAAGGCAATCCTACTCCGGTGAATAAAAAGCCGAGCATCGCTTTCCACGTTTGATCTCCAGCGAGCTGCCCAAGCTCCGCGGGAAAGATTAAATTGCCGGCTCCAAAAAAGAGTGCGAATAGCATAACCCCTATAACTAGGCTTGACGAAAACGATAATTTCTTCTCCATACGAATGAAATCCTCCCATGAACAACAGTACAATTATGTATGCAATATATTGCGTTCCCTCATATTACGCCTGTCTATTCAGAAAATCAACAGTCCAGTAAATCATTTAACTTTTGCGTGTATTGCCAACTTACTGACTACTCAATTAGGCGCATGAAGCTTTAGGGTACACAGGCAACGCGCTGCAAAAAAAATCGCTTGAAAGGCTCACGAAGAACCCTTCAAACGTAAATGGCCAGCAATTTACAATCATGCTGCATCATCCCGTTTACTGTTCCGCAAGCCGAAAGGACATTGCCGGGATGATGTGTGCAGTCAATCGAATCAGTTCAGAATAAATTTTGTTTTACTGTATCCTTCTTTCTGCTTCGTCACTTGCAGTGTTGCTGGAATCGCTTCTTTCATTTCATCGATATGAGAAATTATACCGATCATTCTTCCTGACTGCTGAAGTGCTATCAGTGTGTCGATGGCTTTCTGAATCGCTTCTTCATCCAGCGCGCCAAACCCTTCATCTATAAACATCGTCTCCATCCGGACTGCGCCCTGGAAACTTTGAATAACATCCGCCATGCCGAGTGCAAGACATAAGGAGGCATTGAATTTCTCACCCCCGGATAACGTCTTGACGTCTCTTGTTTGCCCTGTATACGCATCATGGACATCGATGCCCAGCCCGCTTTGTTTGCCTCTGGCTTCCTGGCGATCACTTCGGACCAATTCGTATTGGCCATTTGAAAGATCCCGCAGCCGAATGTTGGCGGCCTGGATAATGCGTTCCAAATACTCAATTTGAATATAGCGTTCAAACGAAATCTTTAAGTGATTTTGGCCGCGCATGATATCGTAAAGATTAGTTATTTTTCCATATGTTTTCTCAAGCTCAGCTTCACGTGATTTACTTGTTTCCAATTCGGCAGACAGTCCCTGTGCAGCTTGTTCCCAGGCTTTGCATTGGTTATATGAAGCAAAGGCTTCTTCATACTGCGTTTTTAGAGTATCCACCTGATGCTCTATCACAGCCAAGTCAGCCGGCTCCTTGCCTTTTACAGATTGCTTCAGTTCTTCCAGGGAAGATTTAAGCGTATGAAGAGTCTGTGCATATTCTCGCAATTGATGCTGTATTGCCTGGCGCTGCGTGGCCGGCAGTTTCACCTGAGTATAGCTTTTTTCTGAAACAAAGCCTTCTTCTGATAATCGTTTCGCAAATAAAGCTTGGCTTTGATCCATTTTTTCTTTTATTTCCGCCAGAGATTCCTTTTCCAGCTGTTCACGCAATTCCCATTTCGTTTTTTCTGTAGAAGAATCCTGCAGTTTCTGCTGTATGGCTTTCCATGTGCTTTCAAGCTGCTCACTCAACGACTGTTTTGACTTGATTTGCTGCTGCAGTGCGGAAAGTTCACGCAGCTCTTCCGGAATAGTTGAAAGCGCATGCTGATACAGAGCCTGTTTTGTCTCTCTCTCGCCTGTTAATTCATTTAATCGTTGTTCAAGTTCCTTAATTTCTGCATGCTGTTCCTCCATGGCAGCTTCCGCCTGATTTTGCTGTTGTTTTTTCTGTTTCAGCATGTCTCTTTTGTTTCTGAGGACCGCCGTTTGTTCAGTCAGTGCGGCGAGTTCTTTCTGATAATCGCGGTCAGGTTCCACTTGCCGCTGTCGAAGTTCGGCTTCAGCCGCTTCTATATCCCGCTGCAACTGTTGCATTCCTGCTTGTTTTGTATGGTAAATCCGTTCTTTTTCCGTCAATTCCAGTTTGGCTGCATCAAGTTGCTCTTTCGTAATATGTTCTTTTTCTGAGCCTGCCGCTTTTTCAGGGTGATCTTTACTGCCGCAGACAGGACAAGACTCTCCGTCATGAAGCGATGCAGCAAGAATGACCGCCTGATTGCTGATCCATCTGTTTTCAAGCGCCTGATAAGACGCTGCAACATCTTCAGCTGTCTGTTTAGCTGCTTCACATTGAATCTTCAGCTCATTTCGTTGTGTCAATTGCTGCTGATAGGAATTCAGTTGTTTAGTAATCTCTCGAGTATTCGCCAATTCATCTACGAGCTGTTCATATTGTTCCAGTGATGTTTCTAATTCTTTCATTTCATTTTTCTGCGCCGTGATGGACTGCTGCTGCACGTGAGACATATGAAGTTTTTCTGCCAGAGCTTTCTCCAGCTGGTCTACTTTTTGCTGCAGTGAATCCAGCTTCTGACGCTGATCTGCCAGTCCCGAAACAGCCGGAAGAAGATTTTGCAGCTTCAGCAATCCTTCTTTCACTTCTTTGCGTTCGTCTTCTCTCGCCTGTTCCTGATCGAAAGACAATTTCGCTGCTTTCAGCTCTTTTTCGGCATGCGAAAGAGAGATTACCGCTTCTGAATAGCTCTTGTCTCTCTTTTTCCATTCGGACTCATTCGACTGTACCTGCTGTTCGAGATCTTCCAACCGGGCGGCGCGTTCTGCTTGCTGCAATTGCATTTCGAGCTTGTTCATCTCTGCTTCTTTTGCCAGTAAAACTTGCAGTTCCTGCTCGCGCTGCTGCAGCCTGATAAATTGGTCATTGATTAATCGGGCGCTGTGCAGTTCCTGTTGCTTTTCATTGTGAGCGCCGTATAACCGGGTGTATTCTTTATGTGTTTCGGCAGATTGTGCGGTATGGTGTTCGTATTCTTGCTGAAGTCCTAACACCAATTGATGATAATTCGGGTATTCGGACTGGAGTTCATTGAATAATAATGAATCACGTACTGGCAATTTAGCAGGAATCTGGTGAAGGATTGCATCGCTCAGCTGTTTTTCCCGAAGATATTCTGCATTCGCTTTATCTTTTTTCACTTTCAGGCGATCGACGATTTTCTGGTATGGTTCCGTTTTGAATATTTTGCGCATAATGGCTTCTTTATTGCCCGTATCGGAAGTCAGAAACTTGCGGAACTCCCCTTGCGGCAACATCATAATCTGACTGAATTGTGCATGGGTAAACCCCAGTAATTGTTCGATTTTCTCATTGACTTCTGTGACTATTTGACGGTCGACCGCGGGAATGAATTGCTGATCTTTCTCTTCAAACAGTTCACAGCGCCCGAGGGTATCCGATTTATTCCCTTTCTTTCTGTACGGGATCTGACGCAAAACGCGGAATCTGCGGTTATGGATGTCAAAAGTCAATTCGACGGTCGTCTGTACATCGTCATCGGCAAATTGGCTGCGCAAGGCTTTAGTTTCGGTGCGGTCTTCCCCGCTTGCCTGCCCGTAGAGCGCAAAACAAATGCCATCGAAAATCGTCGTTTTTCCGGCACCTGTTTTTCCAGAGATGACAAATAAACGATGATCTTTCAAGTCGCGAAAATCAATCGTTTCTTTGTCTTTATACGGTCCAAACGCAGTCATAGTCAGTGTAATCGGCTTCATGCTCAGTCCTCCTCCTTCATGACATCCCACAGAACTTGCGCGAATAATTCTTTTGTCTCTTCATCTGCCTCTTCCCCTTGCAGCTCTTTAAAGAATGATGCGAACATGGCATGGTCGTCTTCTCTTTTCTCAACGGCTGCTGTTGCGCCGAGCCCTTCAGTGGAGGAAACGAATAATTTACGTTCCACATGCATGGCATTCGGAAAGACCGACCGAATTTTTTCCATCGGCTGAATAACAGGCACAGTATCGAGAAGCTTCACAAATACATAATCATCATTCGTTTCCATCAGTAATAATTCATCCATCGTACTTTCGACAGTCCGCACATCATGAAGCGGAGTAAGAAGCTTTTTCTCAATTTTTGTGTTGCCGTTTCCATCCAGCTCCACAATGACATAGCCTTTTTGATGTTTCTCTTCGGAAATAGAATATTTCAATGGAGAGCCTGAGTAGCGGATCGTTTCATTGCCTACAAAATGTGCCTGATGCAAATGACCGAGTGCCGTGTAATGAAACGGTTCAAATAGATCAGCAGAGACATACTCCGCTCCGCCGATCGATAACGGCCGTTCGGCATCGCTCGTATTATCCTCTTTCTCTCCGTGCGGAGTAATAAATGCATGTCCGACAAAAACATGCCGCGCATTTTCATCCATTGACTGTGTGATACGCTCAATAATTTGTTTCATCGCTTGCTGATGACTTGAAATACTGTCGTCTTTAAGCAAGTGACTGACCACAGACGGATCTGCGTAAGGAATCAAATGAAAATACACATCGCCAAATTCATCATTCAGTTTCACCGGCGAAAGATCAGCTGATAATTCTCCAGTTATGTAAAGTCCTTGTTCTTTCATAAACGTACTGCCAAAATGAAGGCGGCCCGGGCTGTCGTGATTTCCTGCAATAGCGATAACAGGGGTTTGCAGATCGATGACAATTTCCTGCAAGACATCGTTTAATAAAGCTACCGCTTCAGTCGGCGGAATCGCCCGGTCATATAAATCACCTGCGATGATGACAGCATCCGGTTTTTCCTGTTTAATATCTTCTATAAATTTCTGTAATATATATCGCTGATCTTCTGTCATATAGGTTCCTTGCACGAGCTTGCCCAAATGCCAGTCAGCTGTATGGAAAAATTTCAAATCCATTCCCCTTTCTCTGTTAGAAAATTAGAGACAAAAAGAAGGGCGCAGCAGATGAAAGTTATGCAGCATCTTCCTGTTTTACGCCCAATCCTTCTATCCTCGAATTACTTGCTCCCCAATGCGTTATCCGCCTCTTTCAGCACTTCACCGATTTTACGTTCATTGATGACCAAGTCTGCAAAATGATCCATTTCAGTAGGTTCCATATTGATAATGACAAGTTTCGCTCCCTGCTCCTTAGCCATCAGCGGAAATTGGTTAGCCGGTGATACTGTTAACGATGATCCGAGCACGATGAAGAGATCTGCTTTCTCACTCTCGAATATCGCCTGAATAAACGCCTCTTCAGGCAGCATCTCGCCGAACAGCACGACAGACGGACGCAGTTTCCCGCCACAGTCACAGTAAAATTCATCCTGCTCGTACCGTTCATTTCCGTAGACGTTTCCGCATGTTTCACAATGCACGCTGCGCAGTGTGCCATGAAGTTCCATCACATTTTTTGATCCGGCCAATGTATGAAAACCATCTACATTCTGTGTAATAATACCATTTACCAGGCCTTGCTTTTCCCATTTCGCCAATAGCTCATGTCCTGCGTGCGGACCTGTTTCTTTTGCGGCTAAGACGCGCTGTTTATAAAACTGGAAAAACTGTTCGACCTGCTGATTCAGAGCCGTTACGCTCGCCACTTTTGCCGGATCTTCCATTTCCCACAAGCCCGTTTTGGCGGACCGGAAATCGGGCAATCCGCTTTCCGTTGACATGCCTGCTCCTGTATAGACAATTGTACGTTTCGATTCTTTCAATAAATCTGCCAGCACTGTACTCATCCTTTCAATTAGCGAAATTATGTTCCCTCTATATAGTAGCATATTTAAATTAGCTGTAATAACTGCGCGATGTCCATTCAAAAAACGGGCGTCCGCAATGGACACCCGTTACCTATTAGTTTCCTGTAATTTTCTTCACTGCATCCAATTTAATTAATCCGTCAATTTCATTCGTCTTAATATATTCGGCTTCCTGACTGATATCAGCCATTTCCTGCAGGACGTCTTCATTCACTTCCGTCGTCACTTCGATTCGGCTGAACGCGGCTTCCAGTTCGTCACTGTTCAGCTCTTTACCAGTCAAATCTTTAATATGTTTTACAACCAATTCCTGCGCTTTTTCCGGCTCATCACGAACGAACTGAACTGCCTTGGCATGTGCTGCCAAATACGCGTTCAATAATTTCTCATTGCCAAGAAACGCCTCACTCGTTGCGACTACTGTATTTGTGGATTCCTTCCCCCACGCAAAGTCTTCCCAGTCAAGAATCAATTTGCCGTTTGCCTGATTTTGTAAAATATATCCCCACGGCTCCTGAGTCGCCGCGCCGTCAACTGAATCCTGAATGAACAGTGTTGCAGTATCCGCCGGAGCTGCCGCGAATAATTCTACAGTTCCGCCGTTTGTTTTTGCTTTCAGATCGACGTCTTTCAATGCTTTGCGCAGCATGACATCCTGCGTACTGCCGATTACGGGAATCGCCACGCGCTTGCCGTCTAGATCCGCCAGTTCATTAACTCCACTCTCACCGTCTGCCACTAGCACAGCGCCGCCGTTTACTGCTCCGGAAACAATATGGTATTTCGGGTCTTTTACGTAGTAGTTGATGATAGGGCCCGGTCCTACTGTTCCTATATCAATTGAATTCGATGCCATTGCTTCCATGAATAATCCGCCGTTGCTGACCGTCTTAGTCGTAATCTTGATATCTTCACCAAATTCTTCAGCGAAATAATTATTCTCCAGCCCAATGATCGTAGCGATATGTGTCAAGTTCGGGAAGTACCCGATTTTCACTTCATTTTTTTCTTCACTGCCTGCCTCACTTTTTCCGCATCCGGATAAAATTCCTGCAACTGCCACTGCTGAAAGCAATATACCTAAAAGTTTTTTCTTCATATATTTTCCCCTTTTCTCTAAGCGCATATTACGCCCGAATTCCCCATTTTCTTTCCACACTGCGCTCTAAACGTAAAAATAAAACATTGTCCATAACCGTACCGATGACACCGATAATAATCATGACGGAAATAACCAGATCCATCTGGCCAAGTGCGCGTCCTGCTTCAAGAAGCTGACCGAGTCCGACACTTGCGCCAAGCAGCTCCCCCGCCATGAGTGCCCGCCAGGAAAATGCCCAGGCAATTCGGAGTCCCGAAATCAGCTGTGGGACAGATGCCGGCAGAATCACTGTCCGCAAAAAGTGAAATCCGCCTGAGCCCAGTGATTTCGCTACCCGCTGATAGAGGACGGGCACATTTTTAAATCCGCTTGTCGCATTAACGATCATCGTCCAAGTAGCCCCTAATGTAACAATAAATAAAATAGCAAAATCATTGAGGCCAAACCAGATGATCGCAAGCGGAAACCAAACGATGCTTGGAATCGACTGTAATGCTGTTACGAGAAAACCAAGTGTGTCTTCCACTAGCTTATAACGCCAAATCAGATAACCGAGTACCAGTCCGAGTATGGATGCGATCGTGAAGCCGATAAGCAGCCGGCTAAGACTGGCACCGATTGCAGTCAAAATCTGACCGGAGAAGAGGCCCGAAAAGAGCGTCGCCATGACTTGTGTGAAACTCGGAAACATGAATTCTGGCAAATCCGATACTCTAGATGTGATTTCCCATATCGCCACTAGTATCCCGAGAAACACTATTCGTCTTAAAGCTGTAGTCATCGCCCATCTCCTCCTTCAGCACTTTTTCTATTTCATCTTGCAGCTCAGCTAATATTTGCTTTTCCAGCTGCAGCGTTACATCATTCGGTTCTACACCGTCTTTTGAGTCATTGGATGTAAAGACTGCTTTAATTTTCCCAGGACGTGTCGCAAACACTACAATCTTCTGTGAAAGCAGCACGGCTTCACGGATATTATGTGTAATGAAGAAAATGGTTACTTTCGTTTTCTTCCAAACATCGAGCAACTCTCGGTGAAGCACCATACGCGTCTGTTCATCCAGTGCTGCAAACGGTTCATCCATCAGCAGGATATCGGGCTCCATCACCAGTGCCCGTGCAATGGACACCCGCTGCTTCATTCCGCCTGACAGCTGGTGCGGATAGGAGTTAATATAATTTCCCAAGTGGACCATCTTCAGCATTTCAATCGCTTTTTCTTCCGCTTCCTTCTTTGACATCTTCTTTAGAAGCAGCCCGTAGGTAACGTTATCAAGTACTGTCAGCCATGGGAACAGACCCGCTTCCTGAAAGACTACTACCCGGTCGGAACCTGAGCCTTTAATTTCTTTGCCATTAATACTAATTTTCCCCTGATCTGCTTTCTCAAGACCCGCGATCAAATAAAGCATAGTGGACTTGCCGCAGCCTGACGGACCCACGATGGAAACGAACTGACCTTTTTCCACTTCCAGATCAATATTGTCCAATACTTTGACCGTACCTTTTTCTTTATGGGGAAAGCTCTTCTCAATCCCTTTAATTGTTAAGTACATGCCGATTCCCCCTTGCAAAGATTTTCCCTTTACTTGCTTGCAACTTTCAATCCCTACTAACTTTATATGTTTTGTATATATATAATCTACCATTGTCGTAGGATTTGTCAATAGTATTTATCGTTTTATTTTTCAATCAATTTCATTCTCCGCAGAACACCCTTCATCTACCTGATTACTGAAGCTTTTTTCCGTGCATCACCAGTTCCTGGATATACAAAAACACTTCTGCGCATCTGAGCAGAAGTGTTTTTGTAATTTCTTATTGAAATAAATCCCCGGATAAATATCTTTCTCCGGAATCAGGTGCGATACAGACCACTGTATCTTCAGGTGTCAGACGCTTAGCTACTTCCAGTGCCGCAAACAGAGAAGCGCCGCCAGAAGGTCCGAGTAAGACCCCTTCTTGTCTTGCGAATTGTCTGACCGTATTATAGGCGTCTTCATCTTCAATACGGAAAATTTCATCATACACTTTCGTGTTTAACACCGGAGGAATAAAACCTGGGCTTGTCCCGACCAGTTTGTGTTTGCCTGGTTTACCGCCCGATAATACCGGCGATCCCGCCGGCTCCACGACGTGAACAGTAATTGCAGGGTCGTGCTGCTTCAATGATTCGCCGGTTCCAGTCACCGTGCCGCCTGTCCCTGACGTACAGACGAAGGCCGTTAATTTTCGGCCGGCAGATTCCATCGCTTTAATAATTTCTACTGCCGTTGTCTCTCGGTGACTGTCCGGATTCGCTTCGTTTTCAAATTGCATCGGGATAAAGCTGTTGCCGATCGATTCGGCGATTTCATTTGCTTTGGCGATGGCTCCCGGCATACGTTCCGCACTTGGCGTCAGCACGACTTTAGCTCCGTAAGCCTTCATCAGGTTTATGCGCTCGATGGTCGAATTGTCCGGCATAACGAATATCGCAGGATAGCCTTTCGCGGCCGCATTCATCGCCAATCCGATGCCTGTATTGCCTGACGTCGGCTCGATAATCGTTGCGCCAGGCTTCAATAGCCCCGTTTGTTCAGCTTTCGCAAGCATTTCATATGCCGCACGGTCTTTCACGCTGCGGCTCGGATTAAAATACTCCAGTTTCACATAGACTGCTGCACCGGCAGCTTCTCCGAGCGTCCGCACTTTCACGAGCGGCGTATCACCAATTAATTCTGCCATATTATTAACTACTTTCATTTCGCACACCTGCTTTTCTTAATGATTTTACTCTATCTGCTAAAAAATGAAGAAGATCACGTTCCATACGTCAAAGAACATACGGTTTTTTCACGCCATTCGTGCTTTTGCCTGCAAAACAACTGCAGTTTTGCTGTTACGAAGCTGAAGTGATTTTTTGATCACGCGGCAAAGCCAGGCCCACCAAACCAATGAACGGCAGGAATGAAGTGATAATCATCGTCTCATATACACCGATTACATCCATTAATGACCCGATGGCAACAGCACCTATTGCACCCATTCCAAATGCGAGTCCTACTGTCAGTCCGGCCATCGTACCAATTTTAGAAGGCACCAGTTCCTGCGCATAAATTACGGTGACCGAAAAGCTGAGCATAATGAAAAACCCAATAGTGATCAGCAAGACAATAATCGCCCACACCGGTGCATAAGGCAGCAAAAGACTGAGCGGCAATGGAACAAGCAGCGACAGAACAATTACTTTCTTTCGCCCGATCCGGTCCGCCATAGGCCCGCCGAAAAATGTTCCGACTGCGCCAAGCGCGAGGAATATAAAGACATACAGCTGCCCGTGCTGAATCGTCATGCCATAATTGTCCATCAGATGAAAGATATAGAAGCTTGTAATATTCGTTACATAGAATGAACGGGCAAAAATAATAATCATTAATAGTATAAGTGCAATCATCACTTGGTTCTTTGTCAGGCTTTCCATAGTTGTCAGTAATGCTTTCTTGCGCTTACCCAGTCTTTCTTCGTCCAACTGTCTCTTATACCAGAAAGAGATACGTGTTAATAAAGCAATTCCTGCGGCTGCAACCAGCACGAAAACTGCTGCCCCGATTTGACCGAGAGGCACGAGCACAAAAGCACTGATCAATGGAGCGAGTGCCTGTCCCGTATTTCCTCCGACTTGATAAATGGATTGTGAAAGCCCCCGCTTATCCCCAGCTGCTAAAAATGACACACGTGAACCTTCCGGATGAAAGACTGCTGAGCCGAGCCCGAGCAGCATTACGGACAGAATAATCAGCCAGTAGCTTGGAGCCAGTGCCAGTCCCGCCATTCCGATCAAAGAAAACGTCATGCCAATAGGCAGAGCAAACGGTTTTGGTTTGCGGTCGCTGAGATATCCGACAACGGGCTGCAGTAATGAGGCCACGATATTCAGAGAAAACACGATGAAACCTAATTGTTTATAACTAAATTGAAATTCTTTCTCCAAAATCGGCAACATCGCCGGAATGACTGCCTGCAATGTGTCATTAAATAAATGACACACTGCAATGGCGATCATAATCGGAAACACAGGATTTGCTGCGGCGGCTTGCGGAGATTTGTTCATACGATCTATTCACACCTTCTCTAGTTGTCTGTTCTACTTCGTGAATGTAGCAGGCATCACTACGCCAATGACTTCTCCAGCGGCGCATAATTCATCTTCTGCAAAAATCTCTATTTCTGCTTTCCACTTTTTCGGATGAATTTCCGTCACCCGTCCGACTGCTTTCAATAGTTTCCCTTGCGGAGTCGGCTTATTGTATGTAATTTGCAATGAAGCCGTTACAAATCGCGGCGGTACAGAACCGTCACCGGGCTCATGACCATTTTTTCGGTGTAAGGCCAGCGAACATGACCCCGTTCCGTGGCAATCCAAAAACGAGGCAAGGAATCCACCGTACACGAAGCCGGGTATTGCTGTATATTTTTCAGGCGGCAGCGTATACGTTACCGTGTGTTCCCCTTCCCAGCCCGTCCTGAAATGGTTTCCCTTCTCATTCAGGCTGCCGCAGCCATAGCACCACGAAAAGTCGTCCGGATAATCATCTTGAATCGCATGCGTCACATATTCTTTCAAATAAACTGCCTCCCTTTTCGTTGAAGTCTCTCTATTATACATTCCGAATATTGAAATATCGACCTAAAACAAAATATCTGTCTGCTGAACGTCTGCCGAGTGCCTATTCAGTCATACCCTTTCATATACTAGTGAGAAACATATTGTTAAGGAAGGGGGAACATCCAATGAAATTTCGTGCGGTTTTATTGGCTTTATTAGTGGCTGGCGGTTTCTATGTCATGATTCAGACAGTTAACGAATCTGCCTCCCGTCCTTTTGATCAATTACAGAAACAACAATTAGATGGCGCGTCGCCTTATTCAACTATTATTTTTAAACAGCCTGGCATTCACGGGCAGACTGCCGTCACCTGGAAAGTGGAACAAATCGATGAAGCCGACCGTTTGCTTCAATTTCTTCAAGCCTATGATTACGAGCGTGTAGATCCGGATACACTGCAATTATTTGATGATCAGCCGCTCTTCACCATTGATCTGCTTGATGAAACGGGCAACCGTATGACTATTCTGATTGAGGAAGGAATTTTAATCCAAAATGACCGCCTTTATTATCAAGTCGTCAATGGTCCTATGCAAGTGGATTGGCTGATGGAATTCATCCTTTCCAATAAACCATAATTTTGTATTGCGGCGAGTTGGTATATTATACTGTAATTAATTCGATAATCGAATAATTGACTTGAAGGAGAGATTCACAGTGGTCAAAAGCTTGCCTAAACGAACAGCTGTAAACGAACAAGAAACGTGGAATCTGAACACGTTATTTGAAGATGAACGGGCTTATCAGCATGCCGTAAAAGATGCAGAAAGTCAGGCGGCTGCTTTTAGCCGGGACTATAAAGGAACTATCACCGATGCGAATTCGGCCATTCGCGCGCTGGATGCATACCGCAGCCTGCAAGAGAAACTCGTGAAAATTTCGAGTTATGCAGAGTTGGCGGCAAGTGTCGATTTGACAGATGATGCAGCGCAAATGAGAGAAAGTCAATTCGGCTCCATTGCTGCAAAAATTGCCAGCCAGACTTCCTTCGTTATGAGCGAATTAACGGAACTGTCTGAGGAAACACTGAAGCAGGCGAGTGAGCAGTCGGATGATTATGCGGCTTTGTTTGAAAAAATCATACGTGAAAAACCATATCAGCTGCATCCCGAAGTAGAGAAAACACTCGCTGCCCTCTCTTCTTCCTTCCAGGCTCCGTATTCGCTTTACAATACAACGAAAATGGCGGATATCCGTTTCCCTGACTTTACAGCCGATGGAAAAAATTATCCGCTGAGCTATGTTTCATTTGAAGGAAAATGGGAGTCTGAACCTGAGACAGCAGTCAGACGGGCAGCTTTCGAAACCTTCTCCGACACGTTACGAAACTATCAGCACACGACTGCAAAAACATATGATATGCATGTGCAGATGGAAAAAACGACCGCTGACCTGCGCGGCTATGACTCGGTTATTGACTATCTATTGATGGAACAGGATGTAGACCGTTCCATGTATAATCGGCAAATCGACGTCATTATGAAAGATCTGGCGCCGCATATGCGAAAGTATGCGAAGCTTCTTCAGAAAATATATGGACTTGACGAAATGACATTTGCCGACTTAAAAATACCGGTTGATCCATCGTATGAGCCATCCATCACAGTGGAAGAGTCGAAACAGTATATGACCGGCGCCCTTTCTGTAATGGGAGAGTATTACCTCGACATGGTCAACCGTGCGTATTCAGAGCGCTGGATTGACTTTGCGCAGAATGAAGGGAAATCTACGGGGGCATTTTGTGCCAGTCCTTATGGCAGCGGGTCGTTCATTTTAATATCATGGACAGGTAGCATGGAAGACGTCTTTGTGCTGGCGCATGAACTGGGTCATGCCGGACACTTCCATCATGCGAACGAGGCGCAAAACCTTTTCAACTCCGAATCCTCACTGTATTTTATCGAAGCACCGTCTACGATGAATGAAATGCTGATGGCCAATCATTTACTGAAGAACTCTAACGACCCGAAATTTAAGCGCTGGGTGCTGTCATCAATCGTATCCCGGACGTACTATCATAACTTCGTCACGCATTTGCTTGAAGCCGCATTCCAGCGTAAAGTGTATGAGCTGGCAGATGCAGGCGGCAACGTCAACGCCTCTATTTTAAATGAATTAAAACGCGGCGTGCTGGAAGAGTTCTGGGGTGACAGTATTACGCTCAATAAAGGTGCGGAATTGACGTGGATGCGGCAGCCGCATTATTATATGGGCTTATATCCGTATACCTACAGTGCCGGACTGACCATCTCCACTGAAATGGCAAAGCGCGTCCTTCATGAAGGTGAACCTGCCGTTAAAGACTGGATCCAGGCGCTGCGTGCAGGCGGCTCCAAAAAACCGGCGGAACTTGCAAAGATGGCAGGAATTGATATCACGACAGAAAAACCGCTGCGCGATACGATTTCCTACATCGGCGAACTGATTGATCAAATTGGAAAACTGACAGAAGAAATTGACGCACAATAACTAAACAAAAAGCATCTGCCGTTCAGGAACGTCTCCTGACTGACAGATGCTTTTTCATTTAGTTCATCAAGTTGCTTAAAATCTCATACGAACGGAGACGGGCTTCATGGTCGAAGATGCCGGAACTGATAATCAGCTCATCCGCCTTTGTCATTTCGATGAAGTCTTCGAGCTGGCGTTTTACAGTGTCAGGCCCCCCGATAATGACAGAAGGCGCTTCACTCTGCTGCGCAACCGCTTCTTTCTCAAACGGCGACCACACGGCGTCTACGTCTTCGATCGGCGGCTGGAACTGTGTCATCTTCCCCTGACGGATATTCAGGAACTGCTGCTGCATCGACGTGGCCAAATAGTGTGCGTGTTCATCAGTATCTGCAGCAATCAGATTCACACCCATCATCGCATAAGGCTCCTGAAGAACTTTCGACGGACGGAAGTTCTGATGATAAAGCTGCAGCGCCTGCATCATATACTGCGGCGCAAAATGACTGGCAAACGAAAATGGCAGTCCAAGCTGCGCGGCCAGCTGTGCACTGAAGCCGCTAGAACCAAGCAGCCAAATAGGAATATCCTGACCTGCCCCCGGAAATGCACGAACCCGGTCTGTTGGGTTGCCGGTGAAATAGTTGCGCAGCTCTTCCAGTTGCTGCGGGAAATCTTCTCCTCCGCTTTGCAGTGTCCGGCGAAGAGCATATGCTGTCGCCTGATCGCTTCCCGGCGCACGGCCTAACCCCAGATCAATACGCCCCGGATACATGGCATCGAGTGTTCCGAACTGTTCCGCTATAACAAGCGGTGCATGATTCGGCAGCATAATGCCGCCTGACCCGACACGAATGTCCTTTGTCATCTGTGCCACATGGCCAATAATGACGGAAGTGGCGGAGCTTGCAACACCCGGCATATTATGATGCTCTGCTAGCCAGTAGCGGTTAAATCCCCATTCTTCTGCATGCTGCGCGAGATCCACACTATTTTTAAATGACTGACCTGCATGACTCCCTTCATTGATCATGGCTAAATCTAATATCGATAACGGAATTCCGCTGCATTGTTTTGCTTGTTCTCTAATCAATTCATTCACTCCTTATAACAGCAGCCGTTTTTCTTCACCCACTCGAAAACGGCCTGAATAATGCCTTCTAATTCTCTTCCTTTTGACGTGAGTTCATACTCCACTTTTCTGACTGTCGGATCGGACTGATTTTTGACTACCAGACCATGCGCTTCCAAGTCACGCAATCGCTCCGTTAAAAGCCGGTCTGATATTCCGTCGATTTCCGATGATAATTCAAAGAACCGTTTCGGTCCGTCTAATAAATGATAAATGATAATTCCCATCCAGCGCTTTCCGATAAACTCGATAGTGTTATGGAAACTGTCACAACTTTTTTGACCTTTAGGATTTACCGACTGAACAAACTCTTCATTCTTCTTCATTAGCAAAACCCCAATCCTGTACTTCTTTCACTTTATCACACCTGCGTTTGACAAACAAGCTTACTAATAGTAATCTTAATAAGAACTTGCTTTTAGTAAGTAAATGAACACTATTCAGCGAGGGAGTTTACAGCATGTCACAAAACTACACAGATTTTTCAGAGTTGATCCGTGCAAGAAAATCGGTCAGAAAATTTGACCCGAATTATAAAATCGGGCAAGAGGAAATTACATCCATGCTCGAGGAAGCGACACTTGCCCCTTCTTCAAGCAATTTGCAGCCATGGAGATTTCTTGTCATTTCGGACCAGGATCTGAAAAAGAAAATCAACCGGTTTTCATTCAATCAAGAACAGATTGAAACTGCATCTGCCATCATCGCAGTGATTGGCGATACAGAGATGTATCATAATATCGATGAGATTTATCTGTCTAATTTAGCCGCAGGAAATATTGATGAAGAACATGTAAAGATTCAAATTCAAAATGCCAAAGGCGCATATCCGAATGCCCCGCTGGAAACGAGACGCGGGATTGCGACATTCGATGCCGGTTTAGTATCCATGCAGCTCATGCTTATTGCAAAGGACAGAGGATATGACACTGTGCCTATGGGCGGATTCGACAAGAAGCAGTTTGCGGAATCATTTGAATTGGAATCCCGCTATGAACCGCTGGTGCTGATTGCATTAGGTAAAGCTGCAGCCCCTGCTTACGGTTCCACCCGGCTGCCGATTGATGCGATTACGACATATATGTAAAAGGAGAGACGGGGAGCGGATTATACTCCCCGTCTTTTTTGTTATGCGGCACTGTCAGATGCTGACTGCCGCAAAAGACCTCTCTGCCCGGCAGACAGAGAGATTCCGCTTCGCCCAGTTACAGCATATACGGTATATCTGAGGCAGACGTCGGATATGCAAAAGGCATTTTTTTCAATTCAATCGTCGGAATCTGGAAACGTATCGCAAGTGCAAAATGATTAATTAATTCATCTGCTTCACCGCTCAATAAATGTGCGCCAAGTATCACGTCTTTTTCCTGATCGATAATTACTTTAAATGCAGCGGCCCCTTCATTGGTATGATTATACGTAAACCACTCTGTTGCATCCTGTGACTTAACGTACACTTTTAATCCTGATTCCTTTGCTTCCTGTTCGCTCATCCCTACTGACGCCAATTTCGGCTCAGTGAAAACAACGGAAGGCACTACAGGATAATCTGGGGTTTTCTGATTTCCTTGTAATAAATTTGCTGCCACGACATGGGACTCTGTCGTAGCAACCGGTGTCAGCGGCGGTGCATCTGTGGAAGCTGCATCCCCCGCCGCGTATACATGCGGATTACTGATGCTCTGCATGAATTTATTAACACTGACCCCCTGTTTATCACGCTGAATATTCGCTGCTTCCAAATCCATATCTAAAGCAGGCACCCGGCCCGCCCCGTGCACAACAAGATCGGCTTTCCACTCCACTTCACGGTCATCTTGTTCACCTTTTACAATCAATGAGCTCCCGCACTTCTCCACTCCATTGACAGGTGTATTCAAATGCACATGAATTCCAATTTCTTCGGAGCGTTTAATCAGCATGTTCACTACATCTTGGTCAAAATGCTTCAGCGTTTTCTCACTTCTGTGCAGAATATGCACTTCTGATCCCGCCCTCGCGGCGATATGCGCGAATTCAAATGAAATAAACCCGCCGCCTATAAATACGATGCGTTTAGGCAAGTGATCCAGCTCCATAAATTCGTCGCTTGCAGTCAGGTATTCTTCACCTGGAATGTTAAGTTTCATCGGTTTAGCACCTGAAGCAATCAGAATATGCTTTCCTTTCAGCACATCCGAACAGACTTTCAGTTCCGTCTCGCTTTGGAAGACTGCTTTTCCGTGGTACACATCCATGCCCAATTTCTTGAACTTTTCTTCTGTATCTTCCGGGACAGATTTTGTGAATGTCCGCTTAAATGTCATTAATTCTGGCCAATTAATTTTACTGTCCCCGTCGATACCTTTTCCGCGCATCCGTTTATTCCAATCAATCAGTTCAGCTGCACCGCCCAGTATCTTTTTCGGATCACAGCCGCGCTGAGAACAGGTGCCTCCAAACGGACGGTCATCGATCATTGCCACACTCCAGCCTGCTTTCCTGCATTTCACCGCAGTAATGGAACCTGCATTTCCTGTTCCAATTACAATCAAGTCATATTCTTTCACCATACTCCATTACCTCCTTCAACTGTAAATACATACGTTGTTTTTGTATTCTGTTATGAAGTACCCTCTATTCCCCTTTATTACACGTGCCAAGAATCATGCCGTCCGCTGCACATTTTATTTGCGGCCGCATACTGTATCAATAATACAGAGGAAAGGTTTGATGAATCTGATCTCACACGAAGCCCAGTACGCAGCGGATTTGAATAAAAGCCCCTTTTTCAAACAAGACGACAAAAACTATATAAACATTGTGAATGTGAAACAGCTGAATACACTGGACAATGTATCCATGCTGGATATATTTCTCGCCAAAGACCATATAATCGAACCTCATTATCATCCAAATGGTGATGAGCTGACCTATTGTGTATCAGGCGCTGCGACGATCTCTATAATGAATATCTCAACGAAAGAATTCCAGCACTACCGAATTACTCCCGGCCAGGTAGTCAATATCCCCCAGGGCTGGTGGCATTACCAAATCGCACATTCGGATGACACGCACCTGCAGGGAATTTTCAATACCGGCACACCCGAAGTCGTATTAGGTTCCGATATCTTAACTGCCACACCCGCTGATGTCTTCGCTTATTCCTATGGCCTCGATGCAGAACAATGGAAGGCCGCGGTTCAGAATATTCCCCCTTCCCAGCTGATTGGTCCGCCTGCTGTGTAAATTTGCAGCGCTGTTGCAAATTTGAACTACAAAAAAGGATATCCCTGGAAGTACTGAACCTTCCGGATATCCTTTTTCTATGATTCTGTCTTGCCAATCTGACATACGTTCTGAAACATTTGTTACACCTAACACTTTTAACAAGAATTTATTAAATAATATTATGAATAAAACAAACAGAAACACCATAAAAGGTAGTTTTCAACTCTACTTTTTATGGTGCAGGGCCAAAAGGGATCCAGTTTCCCGCTGGAGTCGCTGGCTGCAACATGGATCTTCCTTTTGTATATTTGGTGCAGAAAACTTCGGTTAATTAAATACTTCATAGACCCTCGTTATCCATATTAGGAATAAAAAATTGGTTAATTCATTTTCCTGACAACAAGTGCATACAAAGATTCTGACGGGAAGAATTTCTCTGTTACTTGGAATCCTGCTTCCCTCATATCCCGTTCCATTCCTTCCATTGTAACTCTTGGAGCTCTTCCGGAACTTCCTTTTGGTTCAAGTTCAAGACAGACCAGATATCCATCACTCGTAAGCAGATTCTTCATTTGCTTTAGGACGGGTACCAACGACTTGATTTCATGAAGTACGAGAGATGCGATGATAATATCGATAGAGCTATCCGTTACAGGCAGCGATTCCATGCTTCCGGCTATCGGCACAATATTCGTAAGTTGTTTCTCAGCTGCTCTTTCCTTTATAAGTTCCACCATGTCAGCGTCCTGATCGAGCGCATATACATTTCCTTTTGTTCTTTCGGCTGCAGAGATAGTAAAATAGCCGGTTCCAGCACCGAAGTCCAATATAGTGTCCGTTTCTTTTACAGAAATGCTATTAAACAGCTTTTCCGGAGAAAATTCTTTTCTTCTTTCGGCACTTTCCAAATAGGATACTTTTCCTTTGTGATGCTTGCTATGTGAGTGGTGCATGTGAACCCTCCTCTTTATTTTTAACGTGCTGTTTTTCCTCGTTAAATTTCTCCTTTATAAGTGCTGCGTTGACAGCTATGGCGGCCATCGAACCTTCTCCCGCTGCAACGATCAATTGAGACGGACGGGCAATGCATACTGTTATCCCATCCTCAAGTTCGATTTTTTCCAACTACAGCATTTCTCGGCTTGTTATCATCAAACAGGATCGTCTTCCGTCTAGATCTGCCAAGGACGAGCGCGGCATTCAGACCAGCCGGTCCCCCTCCAATCACAGCGCAGTC
This sequence comes from Sporosarcina sp. P33, assembly GCF_002077155.1. GTDB lineage: Bacteria > Bacillota > Bacilli > Bacillales_A > Planococcaceae > Sporosarcina. The sequence goes on from NZ_CP015027.1 coordinate 580,787, forward strand.
CAATATCATTGCTGCATTCCCTTATCATTTATATGCCTCGCTTCCGCCTCTTTTGCAATATCGATTAGAAGCTTCAATGACAGTTCATTTCTCATATGATCTTCGGCCTCTCTCATAACATTTTCAATCAAGCAGCCTTCATGATGAATCGAGCAGTCAAACAAGCTATTATTTCCTTCAATGGCATTGATCACATCTAAAAAAGATATTTCATGCTTGAGTCGAGCTATTTTGTATCCGCCCTTCGCACCCGGCGTCGAATGAATCAAACCTGCTTTCGTAAGTTTCGTCAATATTTTGGACAAATACGTCGGGGACAGGTGCTGCATTTCAGCTAATTCCTGCACGCCGACAGAACTGCCCTCAGGCTGCAGCATAATATGGACCGTCGTATGCAATGCGTAGCCTGTCGCTTTTGAATATCTCATGATCTTCTCTCCTCTCAGACAAAAGGGTATTATAGACACCTGATATCTGCAATGTAGTTAATTGTATTCTTGCTCACTAATAAAGTCAACATAAAAAGGTGCCAAGCGAAGACAATCCACTGAATCGTCTTTGCTCAGAACCCTCATTGACCAGTAAACCCTATGTCTAACACTTATATTTGCTCAAGATCTGTTTCGGATTATGGTCCGTTTGTTGAATACAGTTCTTAGTGAAGTTTAATCTAATTAGTACAAAATAATATTACTCGGGCAGCAACGACAGACGAAAATTACGGACATCAGACAAAAGGAATAGAAAAAAGGCCTCTCACCAATTAAATAAATTGATGAAAGACCTTCAAGATTTGCAGTGATTTAACTGGCGCTTATTACCATGTTATGAGAAGAAGTTCTCTAACCCATGGCCAATCAAGGGGTTATAGTTTTTCTTATATCATTCTGCCCGTTCCATATCCTGCGCCCATTCAATCACTTCTTCAAACGTTACATCGGGATCATTCAGTAAAATGGAGTAGCTGATTCCTTCTTCATTCCAGAATAAACTGCGGAATCCTTCCATTTCTATCATCGTTCCTTCGATGCCCCGAACTTCTACTGGTTCTTCGCCCGGCATCTTAAGATCATCGCCTTCAGAATCTTCGGGTGTTTTAAATAACGAAAGGGACAGCAGCGGGGTATCATCTCTGACATAATTTATATTGATTTCCACCCTGTTCAGTTCAGCTGTTAAGTCATCCATCCCAATCTGCTCTATTTTTCTGCCATCTTCTTCAGAGAAATAGAGTACCGGCTGACCTACATGCTGTGCCGCTTCTTCTAATGAAACTTCTTCCGATTCATACATTTCATCAATGTTTTGGATGTCTATTCCTTCGGGTATTTCAATTGAAAATATATTGTCCTGGAAGTCCTTACCGAATTCAATTTTCGTATACTCCAAATCTATTTGATGGTCTCCTGAAGCAGAGATCGATTTTAAGACAAACCAATTCTCTTTATCAACCCACAGCTCCTGATCACCGAACAACGTATTTTTTTCATTCGCTTTCGCCACTAGATGATAGGCAGCTCGCCCGGCTATTTTTTCTTCCCCATCAATGGAAATGGTGTGAGTATCGCCGATCATTTTTAATAATTGATGTGCTTGATCTTTTGGGGAAGGAGCCAAAGCGGTTACCGCTTCTCCATCTTTACTGATCATTGCCTGATGCAAACTTTCTTGATACATCGTAATGGTCTTTCCGTCGTTCACTGTCACAGCATGTTCTTCTGCAGCAGCACCAGTAGTTTCCACTTTGAATTTCCCGTCTTTACTGCGCCATTCTTTCAATTGTATATTTCCTTCTTCCTCGGTCATGTTCATCGTAGCTTCACCGTAATAAGATAAAGGTTCTTCGTTTTCTTTCATTGCATTGTTAATCACTTGCTCAGGCGAATATTGATTGTCTTCAGATGAACAGGCGACCAGCCCTAGCGACAAGATGGCAACAGTTGCCCCGGCCAACAGTTTCTTTACATTTTTCATTCCACTCGACTCCTTTTCATTGTTAAAGTACTTTCGGCAGCCGGCAAATTACACATGTGCCGACCAACTCTTTAGAAAACAGCTGTACATCTCCGTTATGTTTTTCCATCATCTGCTTCGCGATACTCAGCCCTAATCCTGTGCCATGTGCAGGTTTTTTGTTCCTGGACCTGTCTGCCTGATAGAGTGGATTGAAAATGAATTCTATCTGCTCTTCAGCAATCCCTTTACCTTCATTTTGAACGATTACATAGACATTCTCCCGGAAATCAAACGTATAAACGGCTGCCACAAATTCAAACAGCCAATCTGCTGATTGCTCGGATAAAGCAGCAATCCAAATCTTGCCGCCGGTTTCCGTATGATGGATTGCATTGGTCATCAGATTATCCACGACTCGCACTAGTTGTTTCGGATTCACCGCATACTCCCCTGTTACATTAGCTGAAGAGCAAAGTTGAATTTGCTTGTGTCGGCATAATGGTTCATAATCCGAAACGAGCATATCAAAAAATTCACTGCCGTCTACTGCAGTCCGCTCCATTTCATAGGAAGGTGACTGAAGCAATGTGAACATCAATAGATCGTCGAGCATTTGTTTCATAAAATTCGACTTTTCAATAATGATTTGCCGGTACTCACCTTTTTCTTCATCTGTGAGCTTTTCATTTAATTCAAGGGATTCTGCATAGGCCCGAATGGATGTCAACGGTGTTTTCAAGTCATGTGATATGGCCGCAATCATATACTCTCTCTCTTGCTGATCTTTTTCTATCAATCTTCTGGCTTCCACTATTTTTTTCTGCATATCATAAAAATGTTGCTGCAACTGTCCGATTTCATCTTGTGCGGTGACTTTTTCATGCGAAGGTTGATGACCTCGTGCAAAAGCTGTCATTTCATTTTGTAAATTCGTCAGTCTGCGGTTTACTTTTCGATTGACGAATAGCGCCACCGATGCATAAAGGAGAATAAACAGAACTGAAAACAGAATCATCGTCCATTTCGTTCTCTTACTGACCGCTTCCACCCATCCTTCGCGCGCCAACTCAATTTGATAAAAACCGGCCAGCTTGCCTTTGTCGAATACGGGGGCTTTGTAACGGTGCGACCGGAAATTTTGCTGCAGTGAAAACAAATCTTCGTACAAGCTTTCCCGATTCACCGGTACCGCTACAGTCTGCACCGGGCTGGATGAATAGAGCACAAGACCATTATGATTAAAAAGCTGGATCGACAGCTTGTCATTGGCCAGACGTGCCACTTCATCGAATGTTGAGCCTGTTTGATACAGGGCAGGATCATCCAGTACCCGTTGGATGTCTTTCATTTCCACGGTGGTGGTGAAAAACTCCTTCACTTTTTGATCTTCATTGTAGTCATTGATCCATGCGAACAATAGGTAAGCGAGAAGCAGCGGCAGCGCCATTACAAGTAAATAAGAAGACAGCAGCCATGTTTTCAGCTTCATAGACGTTCTCCAATGAAGCGATAGCCTGAACCCCATACCGTCTGAATGAATAGCGGCGCTTTTACAGGATCGCCAAGTTTTCTGCGGAGCGACTTAATATGAACGGTCACAGTATGCGCATCTTCAGCGTCTACTTGATTCCATACATGCTCATACAATTCTTTTTTGGAGAAAACACGCTCGGAATTTCGTGCCAGCACTTTTAATAAATCAAATTCGGTAACCGTCAGCTTTATTTCCTCGGTTGCTTTCAACACTTTATGCTGATCCCAAAAGATGGTCAGCCCGTGAGTGTAACATGTTTTATTCTCAATTGTGGCATCCTCTCCGTTATACCGCTTCCATCTTCTAAGCTGTGACTGAATGCGTGCGCTTAATTCTGTTAAACTGAAAGGCTTTTCTACATAATCATCTGCTCCGAGCTGCAAACCTTCCACTTTGTCACCATCTTCCGTTCTGGCGCTGATAATAATGATCGGCACGTCACTTTCCCACCGAATATTTTGGCAGAGTGTAAAACCATCCATCTCAGGAAGCATCAAATCTACCAGAACGAGATCATAACTTCCTTGCTGGAAATCTTCCCATCCTTCCAGACCCGTGGTGGCCCATGTTACTTCATGATCTTCCGCACGCAGCATGTCTTGGATTACGCGGGCAATTTCAGGATCGTCTTCTACAAGTAATAGATGTGCTGACATGTTGAACTCCTCCTGTATTCATAATATATCACGCAATAATTTCATTTCTTTCAATTTTATAAAGTCTTTATATTTAGCTATTATCTTATCTGATCAGATGATTCTACGAATGAAACTATAGAAAAAGCTCCAACAGGAAGGGACATCCTTCTGTCAGAGCTCACTTATAACAATGGATTTATTTAACGAAGAAACCGGCCACTTGTTGCTTGTCGTCAAATGTAATCGTGTAGACTCTATTGTCCTCACTGTACTGTGCAGCGATAGTCGCAACGAAGTACTGTTCTTTTTTAGCGACAGATTCTTTTTCAAAACTGACAAATTCGCCCGATTCTTTTACGATATCCGCCACTTCCTGCAGCTGTCCGACCGACAAAGCATCTTTCATGGTTGCATCAAACATCGTGCGCATTTCCTCAAATTTCTCTTCATTTAATAATGTGATAACTTCTTTTGACTTTTCAATATACTCTTCGGCTGCTGATTCATCCACTTTAGCTGCGCCGCATGCAGCGAGCAGAAAAATCGCAGACAGTATAAGCGCTGCAAATTTCTTCATTCGATGACTTCCTTCCTTTTAATCAAGATGCACCAGATAAACAAACTGACAGATACTATCGCAAGAATGCTCTCCACTGATAGTATCATATACTCTCTTGGAATAAACAATGGCAATATGCCAATCATTGCATCAATGCCGGTATGTACAGCAATAGCTAGGATTAAATAGAGTAAACGATTACGCGTCACGGCCTGCAAAACTAAGATAGACAGGCCGATATGTAACAATATCGCAAAAAATCGCTCGACTCCCGCTATTGCCGGCATTCCAGCATCACCTGCCGTCAAGTACATCGTCGCGATGGGAATGCCGACCAGTATGACGGATTCAATCCCCCCATGCCCCGCTCCAAATAAAAATCCGGACAGCCAGTCTCTTTGTTTCATGAAATATCTGATGGCTGCATAACGTGCCGCCTCTTCCGCTAAGGCAGCAGAAAGCCCAAGGCCGATTGCATACCAGATTGGATGCTGACTGCTGAAAAACAGATAATCGATGCTGTTTTTCTCCAGATAGCCTAAAAGCGGGAGCCGAAGGAAGAGCTGTGAAACAGTAAATGCCAGAACGCCCAGTAAAAAAGGAATCCATCGTCGTGTATAGACTGCATATATACACAGTAACAACGGCAGTCCGATCGTTATAATACATGAGAATATATATCCTGCCATTTCGATTTTCCCCCATCCTTCATCATCTGATCCCGCTTAGTCTTTGTATTATTTCATAACCGGCAAATTGCTGGACGGTATAGGCGTACTTTCACTTCCTGTTTCTGCATGCAATAGATAAAAACAAACCGGAATATAGTGATTCCACATGTTCTGTATAAAGTCCAGAATCAGAAATAATAGATAACGTATCCCGGTTTATTTGGCATCCATCACAAATCTTTTCCCAAAACGGGTTCAGAATATCCTGTAATTTTGCCAGTGTTTTCTGCTTCATTTGTACATGTTCAAAAAATAAAACCGCGGCATCCGGTTTGCTGACCCGCTGAATTTCTTCTAGTGCACGGACTGGATCAGGAATTGTACAAAAAACCAATGTGGCAATGACTGTATCAAACGTATCATCTGCAAATGGCAATAATTCTGCCGATGCTTCATATAATGTAATCGGAACCCGGGCATTTCGTCCGCGGCTGACACCTCTTCGGCTCATTTGCGGATTCGGTTCAACAGCCGCCACTTGTTTTGCTTTTTGATAGTACGGAAGATTAATGCCTGTACCCGACCCAATTTCAAGGACCGTGCCTTCAGCATTCCGCACCAGTTCTGTACGTATTTTTTTAAAGCGTGTCGCTTCCAGCGGCTTCATCGCGATATCGTAAATTCTTGGAAACAAATAACTCATCATCAGGACTCCTTTTGGTTCATTCATTCTGTCAGTGGATTGTTTTATGTAATGACTGCGCACTTATGAACTTCTTCACCGATACTTTTTCTAAAACACTTGCTGTCCGCTGCAGCACTGTTTCCTATCAGTATAGTATTTCATACAAAATAAGGAATTCAGGAGGATTATATATATTGTACCGTATTCGGATGAAGCATTCCTCCTTATAATGCACAAACGTTAGTTACACAGATACTTCTCTATCTGTACAGCAGACGGCCTTCAGTCCCTTTTTTACTTATAAACCGCAATAAACAGAAAAAACCCTCGCTTTCAAAGCGAGGGCCGAACTGCTAATTTAAGTGAATAGTTTACAGGTAGCCATTAATTCTGGATTTATCTTCTTCACTGATTTCTTCTTTTAAATCCTCAATACTTTCAGCTCTGCGTTCATTTTTCTTTTGAATCCGCTCCAGCTCTTTGCCTTCAGCAAACTTCATCGCATCCTCCGCGGCTTCCATATTGCTGATCGTTTTTTTCAATCTCTTTTTATTATCAGCAGGATCATTCGGTTTCGGATAATTTTTCGCCATCACAGACACTCCTTTATGAGTATTTTGCTTCTGTAAGATAGCTTTCCCAAAACGTGTTCAACTATACGGAACCATCCATGACTAACTATCGAGTTAACGCGCTGATGTTTTATCTAAACTGTCGAATGCTTGCTGCAGCGGAATTTTTAATGCGGGAGCAAGCGTCTTTGAATATTCAGCCGTAAGATGGTTATCATCACGATATACGATAACGTTTCCTATTACCGGATAACAAGTCGTGTCATCACAGAAATAATCGGTTAGGTCAGCAAAAAACACATTCGACGGAATGCCTTCAGTGACTTCCCATGGCACTTCTTTGGAGACACCCTGATCTCGCGTTACCGCGCATTCCAGCGGATCTTCCGCCTGTTCCAAACAAACTGGAACTACTTTTTTCATCCGCGGATTATCACGGATTGCAAACACAGTCGTAATTCCTTCAAGCTTTTTCCATTGATTAATGAACCCTTGCGGCACTTCCGGGTGTTTATTCACTGTCGACGTGGTAAAGACGAGATCAGGCGGATTTTCTGTCAGCACATCGATTAAATTTTCATTCCATGGCAAACACTCTTCCGTTAAACTTCCGCTTGGGTCTTCATCAGTAAAGCGGCATCCGTCATGGCTGTACAAATCAATGGTGAAGTTCATCTCTTCCGCCAGTTCTTCTAATGCCGGAAACCAATGACCGGAATGAGATCCGCCCACAAGTGCTATGGTGAAATCAGCATCTTCCAAAACGCCATAAGAGCACTTTCTGACTTCTGTCCGATTAACCGACTGACATTCTAAATCCTCATAAAAAGCAGGTAAATCCGTTTTGATTCGTGACGGCGGCGGTATGGGATCTACATCTGTCGGCGTATTCGTCTCATAGAGCACGGATTGTGCGCCCGGATAGTCAGTATCGGAAATGAGTTCCGAGCTCGCTGTAGCCTTTTCGATATACGCGGAAATCGTGAAGATGGAAGCACATGTGAGCACAAACATGGCAGTCAGCACAACGACTAAATTCCCTTTATTCTGCTCTCTGTCCATTTTAAGCACCGGTTTCTCCACTAGCTTAGTCGTAACGATGGAGAGTAAAATGGTAACAAGTAACAGAAGAATCCCATCCATGACAGGAACCGTTTCGATTTCCATATACGAACGGTAGAAAATCAGCAGCGGCCAATGCCATAAATAAATTCCATACGTCAGACTCCCTAAATAAAGTAATGGTTTGACCGCAAGGAATCGATTGACTCCAATTACCGTAATACTTTCAGAAGCAATCAGTATGAGCAGCACACCGCTTATAGGAAGCAGGGCCAAGTATCCCGGAAACACCGTCGATACAGGCACGATAATTCCCGTGAAACAAATAATCAGCAATCCGAGCCATCCCAGTGCAATACTGATTCGTTTAGTAAAAAATAAATACGGAGACAGTAAAGCGAAGATCCCGCCGACACTAAATTCCCACATCCTGGTGAATGAATGAAAATACGCAAATGGCTGATTGATGTTCGTCTGATAAATTGAATAGGCTATCGAACAGACGAATACGACAATCAATGAGCCGAGCAATGTTTTGCGCACAGGTGTTTTCCAAACTTTACGCGCAAGACCGTAAACGGCAGCAAGCAAGATTGGCCAGATAATATAAAATTGACCCTGAACACTCAATGACCAAAAATGCTGAAACGGACTGGCTGAATTGTCCCGGGCCAAATAATCGACTGAATCCAGAGCCAGCCGCCAGTTTTCATAATAGAAAGTAGAAGCCATCATATGTGCTATAATTTCTCCCCACTCAAACTGCGGAAGAAAAATGACTGCACAAACTCCAGTGAAAATGATGATGATGATAGCCTGCGGGAACAACCTTCTCGTTAAATGCAGAAAATAATCGGCAAAATTCACACTGCCGTTTTTTTCAATTCGCGACAAAATGGAAAGTGTCATCAGGTATCCTGATAACACGAAGAATACATCGATGCCGCCTGATACTTTGCCGAACCATATATGATACACAGCAATCAGTAATGTCGCGATGGTTCGTACACCTTCAATTTCAGGGCGAAATCTTTTTTTAGGCAACTTCAGATCTTTCATAAACTTCCCCCAATTAAACCATCTCTTTTAAGTATAAATGCATTGTCTACTATATCATAAATCTTTTCTTAGTTTACAATACATTTACGATCTGACGAATCCATGCACTCGCTATATGCAAAAAGCAAAAGCCCCTGTAAGAAAGGACTTTTGCTCTTGTGTTCTGCCTATTATTCTGTCTTAAATGCTTCCTGCAAGTAATAGTATGACTTTTTCAGCCGCTCTTCATACATAGGGACTTGCCAATTATCCCATGTATAACTCTCAAGCAGATCCACTTTTCCTTTTTTTACTGCCGGAAATGAATCTAGTACTTCTCCATTCGCTGACGTCAGAACAGCGCCTATGAATATTTCATCGACGTTTATTCTCGTCCTCGTTCTATCATCCAGCAAGTTTTCGATGAACTCTTTTTTGCTTGGATCTGTTGCCTGCAGCAGCAGCCAAGGAAGCCGCAGTTCCAGCATTCCGTCGCGCATATGATAATCCGCTAACGAATCATACTCCGCTGAAGCGGGATCTCCGTTGCCTTCACGCAGTTTGCCGGTTTCATAGTAGCTGAATGGAATATAACGCTTTTCATTCTTCACCAAGTATTTTTTATTAAGCGCATAATTCATTGGGATAAATTGGTCCGTCTGATCTTTCACAGCTTTATCGGGCACAAAGCCTGCATCTTTCCCATAGTCATGATGAAACAAGTCATAATGGGGATCGATCAGCATCCGTGATTTTGCGCCATTAATTTTCGCAATGAACTCTAAGCCATTTGTAAATCGAATATCTTGCATACGGCTTGCACGGTTATTTCCTCTGCCAGGTACGGTGTCGAACACTATATTCAATGCATCTGTTTCATTAAATACCGATTCATCGTAATCCACTCGTACATACAGATATGTTTCGTCATGATCTGCATACATTTTTTTGAGCAAACCGTTCTTTTTCTCATACAATGGATCTGTCGGCCATTCCTCTTCATAACCCGCCACTTTGATCTTTAATGGATCAAAGCTGACTAAGCCAAATTTTTGTTCATTCGTCTGTATATTGGACCAGTATGGCCGTCTGTCCGGATTGTCGTAATCAGCCGTGTTCCATGTCCGTTTGAACCATTCATCCTGCCAGGAAAATACGAGTCCTCCCATTAAACCTTCCTGTAAGATATCCTCATATAAATGTGTCAGGATTTCTCCCTGCTGATCTTCTGATATAAACCCTTGATTCCAGCCAAATGGATTATCATGTGTTTTCCCTCTTGATGCTGGAATTCCGAATTCTGCTACCAGGATAGGCAGGCGGTGCGCTTCGTGCAAATCTTTCAAATAGCCGGCATAGTTATTTTTGGCGCCTCTGAAATCAATGAATTCACGGTACTTTTTCTCATAGTTCAAAAAGTCCGGATAGTATGGATATACATGGTATGAAGCGAACTGCCCAGGCTTATTCATCTCGTCTTTTGTATATATCAAATTCGGATTTACCGAAACAATATCCTCCTGACCGGAAGAATCAGACGGGTGTGTCAGCAGATCCGTCGTCACCCAGTTAACAAAACTCATTGGCCGGATTTGTTGGTAGCTGCTCACTTCATGTGAAACAAGAATATCCATCTGCTCCGCCAGCCAATATTCAAATGCGGCCGCACCTTTTGTTTCAAAATACTTTCCTTTATATTCACCCAAATCCGGATGAATCTTATTGGTATTCTCTACCATGAACGGGTACCATTCGATTCCAATCATCCAGGCAGTGACCCACTGCGAAATATCTGCATCGTATACACCGGATGCATGGCCAGGCCGTGCCGGCACAGTCACATTTCCATGAATGACATCCACCAGTTGGATCATTTCTTTTCGGAAGTCTTTGAGATTCACTTTCTCAAATGCATCCAATGACTCCTCCAGACTTTCCTCATTGATCCAGACGCCATGCATCACATAAATAGGAGTATCATGCGCTTCGTTATACGCCTTCAATGCATGATAAAAATCAGGCGGATGGAGTGTATAAACTCGTATCGTATTGGCGTTCATTTCCCCTATTGCTTCAAACCATCGGTAATATTCTTCTTCAGTAATAGCCGCTTCACCGGGGAATGCTCCTGGCTTCCCCATCCCGATATTCACCCCTTTGACTGTCATCGGTGTCCATTTGCCGTCCTGCAAAACTTCAAGATACTTTCCATTCATCCGGGCATTCATCTGAATTCCGTCCCGTACCGGATTTTTCACTTGCTTTTCTTTCACTTGCCCAAACTTTGCGAGGACTTCCTGCATCATAGGCACGTAAGCTGACCAAAAGAACGATTTCTCAGAAGATCTCTGGAGCGTTTTATAGACGTTTGCGACGCCCTTGGCTTGATAGATACGCGGAACATCAGATACACTATTAAAATTTCCTGCGAAATAAAAGCTTTCCGAAAAACCTGATATGTTTCGGATCACCGCATCAAACTGTGCCGGTATCCCTTTCTCAGCCAGCAAACTTTTCCCTTTAGCTGTCAGTTCCCATTGATATTTTGCTAATGACTCTCCCTGGTTGACGGTCACAATATCAAACCATGAATGAAAACGGTGTGAGCCAGCTACGCCGAGTCGCTTTGTTCCTTTTTCTGTGTATTCCATCTGAATCCCTTCAGCTGAAATTTCCTGATCCTGCTGCAACACAACATATTCTTCATTCTTGTCATTTACTAATAGAAAACCAGATCCGCTGTAGCCCCAGTCAGCTGTGCGTCCCGAAAGCATCTGCTGTAACTCTTCATTTTTTTGCGGATCCAACTCTTCCATATACCGGCCCTTCCAGCCGGAGAAATTAATACCGAAGCGATCAGCTGCTTGTGTCCGCACTTTTTCAGAGGTTGGTGAAGAGAATGAATCAAACTCCGCTACAACCATAGAAGGCTTATTCGTGTTAAGGCGCTTTACAATCCGCTGCCATTCCACTTCCCCGAGTCCGCCGTGCGTTTTTTCGTAGGAAGCGAGCAACGGATCTTGTGGATCTTGTATCGTTTCATTGGTGCTTGCTGTATTGGCTATGTAAATAATATCGGTGTCTGCATACTCTTCAGGCAGCGGACGCAATTCAGAGATTCCTTTGCCTTTCACTGCAGTGAATCCGCCATAATAATCACGGGCGGGGTCGAACGGCTTGTTATGCTGCGCTTTCACTTTGGCATAATTCAGTACCCAGCTGATTCCCAGATGCCGACGATGCGAATCTTCCACTGGTGATTTATCAATAATGGCTACTCTGACGGGCTGATTGCTTTGCATGAGCCACAATCCAACAGGAATACATAATATGAATGCAACAACAATACACAACACGATTACTTTTCTCATTATTCGACCCCCTTCAACTATGAGACTCTCACCTTATACGAGATTAGCGGAAACAGACTAGTGCCCATTTATAAATTTCATTCGCATTAGGGTAATTAGTAACATAGAATGATTTATTTGTATTAATTATATCACAATATAAAACTTTATCACTAGCATATCTCTCTGCAAGGAAAAATGTAACGTTAAAGCCGCCTAATCATGGCGGCTTTAGCTTCTTGCAGTTTTATGTGGCATCTTTGATAATCCAAGGCACTGCCTGAAGCAAATCTGGAAATACTGCATCTGCCAATGGATCAGATGTGCCGAGAAATACGGTTTTTGTTCCGGCCCGCTTACCGGCCACAATATCTGTATCAGTATCACCGACCATATACGACGCTGACAAATCCACATCATACCGCTGCGCCAGATTCTCGATCAGTCGACTGTGGGGTTTGCGGCAGCCGCAGCCCGCTTTAGGCTTATGCGGGCAATACGTAACTTCATCAATAACGGCTCCTTGCCTTGCGAGTTCCGCCACCATATGATCATGAATCGCAATCAGCTTTTCTTCCTTCATAAAACCAAGCCCTACACCGCCTTGGTTTGTTACAACAAAAATATGATCAAATACTGCATTCAATTGTGTAATCGCTTCCGGCACACCGGGTAAAAAGTATAGCTGCTCGGGTTCATTGACAAATTTCACCCTATCGCTCAGTACTTCGTTGATGACACCATCCCGGTCAAGAAACACTGCTTTCTTCATGGGTCTTCCACTCCTTAACATGACTTGTTGTCATGATGTCCTGACTGTACTGTTTTATACAAAGCATCACTCTGTTATTGCGGATTTCAGCAGTTCAGTTAGGCAATATCATTGAGCTCTGACTGAATGACTACTAACATGGCATATAAATGATTATAACGGACTTCGAATTATTCAATAACTTATAAATAAACTATGAGGTGATGCATCCCTATGGAAAATTCGCAGACATTTGACTTTAAAAAGAATCTCCCGCTGATGATTGTTCTATTATCAGGGGCGTTTATTACCATTCTGAATCAAACACTGCTTGCCACAGCTCTTCCCCCCATTATGAAAGACCTTTTTATCGGCGAAAGTACGGTACAGTGGCTGCAGTCGATTTTCATGCTTGTAAACGGGATTATGATTCCGGTTACGGCATTCTTAATCGGAAAGTTTACGACCCGCCGATTATTTCTGACAGCAATGAGCATTTTCGCTGCCGGCACATTGGTGGCTGCTGTATCTCCAAATTTCTCCATGCTTTTGGCAGGACGCGTGCTTCAGGGAGCCGGTGCAGGGATTATGATGCCGCTTCTCCAGACAATTATGTTTTTGCTGTTTCCTGTGGAGCAGCGCGGAAAGGCGATGGGCTATTACGGTCTCGTGATTGCGTTTGCGCCGGCAATCGGACCCAGCCTGTCAGGATATCTCGTTGATCAATTCCCATGGCGCAGCGTGTTCTACGTCGTGCTGCCGTTCACTTTATTAAACATCATTGCGGCCTTCTTCCTGCTGAAGAATGTGACGAAACTGACGGATCCCAAAATGGATTATTTATCGATTGTACTTTCCACATTCGGTTTCGGCGGTCTTCTTTACGGTTTTAGTATTGCGGGCAATACTGGCTGGCTGCATGCCAATGTCATGATTTCCATACTTGTCGGGGTTATTTCACTGGTCTGGTTTATTAGCAGACAGCTGAAATTGAAGGAGCCTATTCTTGAATTCAGGGTGTTCAAATACCGTGTATTCACATTGGCAACGAGTCTCGGAATGATTGTGTTTGGTTCGATGATTGCAACGACCGTCATTTTACCTCTGTTCATGCAGACGATGCTCGGGTTCAGTGCATTTCATTCCGGTCTCATGCTCCTGCCGGGTGCGATCATCATGGGAATCATGAATCCCGTCACAGGAACACTGTTTGATAAATATGGCGCGAAATATTTGTTGCTCACCGGATTTTCAATTCTGACGGTCACTACATTCATGTTTTCTAACTTGACTGAGGAAACGTCCTTCGCGTATTTGGCAGTTCTGAATGCGATTCGTATGTCAGGAATTGCGATGGTCATGATGCCTTCTACTACACTCGGGCTGAATCAGCTGCCGAATCACTTAATCCCTCATGGAACCGCCATGAACAACACATTCCGTCAGATTTCAGGATCCGTCGGAACTGCAGTCCTCGTTACCGTAATGGTTACAGCGGAGCTCAATAACGGGACCGTTGCGGGTCAAATCCAAGGAGTGAATACAGCGTTCCTTGTGGCAGGATTTATTTCTATTGCCGGTTTGATTGTATCAATTGTAATTAAAGATCCAAGAAGAAATGAACGGAAAGCGAAAGCTTAATCGCTGCATGCTTTCCTGGATTTAAATTGCTGTGCTGCAGCGTATCCTGACAGTTACTTCTAGAAAACACAGAAAAGCACATCCGCGACGTTACGGATGTGCTTTTCTTATTTGGACAGATCTATTTTTTTATTCAGCGCATATATAATCATTCCGCCGATTGTCATGGACAATAACTCACCGATTCCGACTGTCAGCCAAGTTGCCCAGAATGGAAGGCCTAGCAGGATCGTCAGTTGTCCGGCGATTGTGAACATCGACAACGCAAATACAATTGCGGTAATTACCATTTTCAGAATATCGTTTTTGATATTCTTTGTCAGTGCACGGCATAGCAATAATGCAAGAAGCGTAGCCATAGAACCGACCGGCACATCCAGCAGCCAGGTTGGCGACATAAAGTTCGCAAACATTACACCTAGCGTGACGCCGATCACATACCGTTTATTGTACAGAGCCAGATAGTTGAACATCTCTGACAATCGCAGCTGAACTGCGCCAAAACTGATTACTGAAAACATGAACGTCACCGTTACATACAATGCTGCAACGAGCGCTGTTTTCGTGAGTTCGTTCACCGTACTCTTCGGTGAATCTTTCACATAAGACATACTCATATTATTTTCTCCTTTGTGAAACAGCCCAGTGGCTATTCCAGTAATAACTACGGCCAAAGGAAGAAAGAGCCTGCCGCTCATTCAAAAGTGCCGTAGTGCAAACAGAATTTGCCTGCTTGCGTAGTATAACAGAGTTTCATCGATTACAAAAGCCTTATTTTGCAGTCCAGCCTCCGTCAATCGGCACGACTGCCCCGTGAATATAATCAGCAGCCGAACTTGCCAGATACAATGTCAGCGCAGCCACTTCCTCAGGCTGTGCCCATCGTCCGGCCGGCGTTTCTTCCGCCACCCACTCAGCGATGGCCCCGTCTCCTTCAAAATCTGCCTGATTCATAGGCGTTCGGATTGCTCCCGGCGCAATGGCATTCGCCCGGATCCCTTCGCGGCAATAATCCATATCCAGCTGCTTCGTATAGCCGACAATGGCGTGCTTAGACGCTGTATAAGCTGCACCGCCGCCTCCGGCTACAAGCCCGGCAATGGATGCCATATTGACAATGACACCGGACTTCCGCGCCGTCATGTGTGGCAAAACCGCATTCGTCATAAAATAGGTGCCTTTCACATTCGTATTCATAATCCGGTCCCACAGTGCTTCATCGGTGTCCAGTGTTTTTGCAAAACCATCAAGTATTCCTGCTGTATTTAATAATATATCCACCGCACCAAATGCCTGAAGCGCACGTTCAACAGCCCGGGTTACATCCGCTTTTAAACTGACATTGCCAGTGGTGTAATCAAACTTGGAAGGATACGCCTTTTTCACACTTTGCATATCACCTCCGCTCAGATCAAAGGCGAAGACATTTGCACCATTTTCTAAAAATGCAAGTGCCTGAGCCTGACCAATACCTGAAGCGGCACCTGTCACCAGCACGGATTTCTTTTTATATTCTTCGAATTTCATAGCAGCCTCCTATATAAAAAAGCTCATGAACGCTCATGAGCTTTACTCCATCATCTTACTCTACAATTACCCAGTCTTCCGCCAGCAGATCACAGACTGTCGGTGTAAACATCGTGTACCCTTCTCCTGTTACATTGATCAGGAAATACGGATTCAGTTTTTTGCCGTCATGCTCACTTTCACCAACGAGCTTCACATATAATTCAGCTCCGCCCCAATTACTGCGGATTACTTTTTCGCCAGCCTTTAAACGAGGCAGCACTTCTTCAAATGTCATGTTTATCCATCCTTTATATTTGTTACTATTCACGCGGTTTGTCGGGAAAAGTATACTTGATTGCGGCGGATTTTACAACTTTCGAGATTATATTCTAAAAGCCGCTGCCTGCTGTCTTCATATGTCTGTTTCTATTGCTTTTCCGCAAGAAATGCTGTCGGATTTCATAGATCAGACGCCTTCTTGCTTGCCCGTTCCCCAATTCCATGATAAATTGTACAATAGAAAATTTCATTACGGAATCAACATGTATAACCCCGATAATATGGTTCGGGGGTCTCTACCAGGAACCGTTAAATCCTGATTACAAAGTCATTTTTGTAATCGGGATTTTTATTTATATACGGGTGTGTATACACTGGCAGGAGGAATTATTGTGGATGTGCGTGTATTATTATTGGCGGTTTCCGCTATTACGGTAGGACTTGTGGAATTAGTGGTCGGCGGTATTTTACCGGTGATTGCTGATGACTTGAATGTATCAATTGCGACAGCCGGTCAGCTGATCACCATTTTTGCGCTGGTATATGCAGTGGCAGGACCTGTATTATTGTCGCTGACTGCAAAAATAGAACGCAAGAAACTGTATCTGATTACGCTCGGCGTATTTTTAGTGGGCAACATACTGACATACTTGAGCCCGACGTTTGGGTTAATGATGGCGGCACGTGTACTGACGGCTGCAAGTGCCGCGCTCGTTATTGTATTGTCCCTGACGATTACCGCACGAATGGTCGAACCGCGTGTCAGGGCAAAATCGCTTGGCTATATTTATATGGGTATCAGTTCATCACTCGTACTTGGTGTCCCGATCGGTATTGTCGTCACGAATGCGTTCGGCTGGCGTTCAGTATTTTTGGGCATTGCGATCATGACGCTTGGTTCGATTGTTTTGATAGCAACGTTCCTGGATAAGATACCAAACGGCAACGTGCAGCCGCTTTCTGTTCAAATTAAAGCATTGGCAAATAAAAAAATCTTTTTCGCTCATTTGGCCACTATGTTTATGCTGGCAGGCCATTATACGGTGTACGCGTACTTCACGCCTTTTCTTGAGACAACGATGCAATTGAGCCCGTATTGGATCAGCGTGTTCTACTTTATCTTTGGACTTGCCGCAGTTTCCGGCGGGGCGTTCGGCGGCGGCCTGGCATCACGCCTCGGTTCAAAGAAAAGCATTTTACTCATTTTAGGAGCATTTGCACTCAGCTTATTCGCACTGCCCTATTCAACTTTTTCGATTCCTTTATTCATCATTTTCATGATGGTATGGGGCGGCTTGAGCTGGGCATTAGCACCTGCCCAGCAGGATTATATCATTCAAAGTGATCCGGTGACTTCCGATGTGCATCAGAGTTTCAATAACTCCGCACTGCAAGTCGGTATTGCGCTCGGTTCGGGTATCGGCGGCATGGTCTACAGTCAGACAGGAAGCGTCACAAGCATGCCGGCTGTTGGAGGCATCATCGTCATCATTGCGTTCATTTGTGCGGCAATTTCATTGTCAATCGCCGTAAAGGCTAAGCAGCCGGCTGTATAATGAGGTAGAATGGAGTTAACTCGTCATAGAGCTGACTCCATTTTTTATTGGTATTTGACTCTATGTCAGGAAATGAGGGAATGTTATGCTTGGCCTGCTGCTGGATGTGGTGGTGATGACAGCATTTA
Organism: Sporosarcina sp. P33; assembly: GCF_002077155.1. Lineage (GTDB taxonomy): Bacteria > Bacillota > Bacilli > Bacillales_A > Planococcaceae > Sporosarcina. Next base: position 598,716 of record NZ_CP015027.1, read on the forward strand.
TTGTGTATGGTATTGCACTATGGAATGGTAAAGGTGCGTCTTTGCTTTCGGGCTATAATACGATGCCGATCGAGAAAAAGCTGCGAATTAATGAACGGGCGCTATGCAAATTCATGGCGAAGATCATGTTCGCCCTTAGTTTTTGTGTGGGATTATTCGCAGTGAGTGAACTGCTGGAAGATGATAAGTATTTTATAGCGGGACTTATTCTGTTCATCGGATTTATCGTGTTTGCTATTGTCTATTCAAATACGGGTAACCGATTTAAAAAATAAGCTCTGTTACATATTCTTGTGCAGCAAGTAAAAAACGCTCCTTTTCGGGCGTTTTTTTACTTGCTTTTATGATACTTCCCCAATCCGCTCCATCATTTCTAAGACACTTTCTAAAAACAGTCCAATTTCCCCCATATGCTCTTCTGTTACTTTCGGTTTAAAACGTATATGCACGCGGTTCAGGAATCCCGGCTCTGTTTGTTCATGACCAAAGCTGAGTGTCTGTGTGCAGTCGATATCATTTTCCCAGACCTCGAAAACAATATTTTTGATTTTCTTGCACTCCGCGTCGACATCTTGAACTATTGTGTGCACCAGCAATGACAGCATACAGCCTGGATTCGCGCCTTCTGTTTCCAGTATTTCATCTGCCAACTCTCTCAGTGATGAATCCAGCGTAAGATCGACGAGAACCGACGGATAGCCGACTTTTGAAAATTGCACAGTAAATGATCTGGCCATCACAGCCAAATCGAGCTGATCGGTGCGGTTGGTTATATGAATCGCCTGTTCCAGACTATCCATGTCATACATATGATTTTCAAACGCAACTTTCAAGTTTTCAAATACAGTCGGATCATACATAGTGCGGCCTCCTTACTTGTATGTATAATTTGATATGATTCAGCCATCTTATAGGGAAACCGGGAAAGGATGTCTTTTATATGGCCAATAAAGAAGCATCGATTGCGACATTAAGCGCTGAGGATTTACATGCACTGAATCACCTGGAAGAAAAATTGGGTGTGACTCTCGTCGCGTATGAAAATGTGAATTCGTCCAATACAAAATGACGGGGACGCGGTATTTTCTATTATGGAAAATACCGCGTCTTTCATTCAGACTGCCATCACACACAAACGGTTGCCAATATTTTTTGGATATCGTAAATACTTTTATCTTTCCGGAATTGTTTTTCAATATGCGGTGTCAGTGAGCTGGATATCCAGATTTTTAATTCTGCGTCCATATCGAATGTACCCGCAGTTTCTACACTGTAATGAGAGATGCTTTTGAATGGCACTGAATGGTATTCTACTTTCTTTCCTGTAACTCCTTGCTTGTCAACTAAAATTAATCGCGTCTGCGTGAACACAATTAAGTCCCGCACCAGTTTAAATGCCGCTTCCACTTCTTCGCCTTCTGCCAAAATTACGTTCAGTTCTTTCTTTACTTCTTCCTTATTTACAACGGAAGCATTTCCTAAAAGAGCATCAAACAATCCCATGTAATCCTTCCCCTGTCCAATTTAGTTTGTATACAACACGCGCGGAAATTCTCTCTTATTTTATGACGGTAATTACACTTCCATGCAAAAGCATGCAGTCCAAATAGTTTATCATGTCCATCGGGGGTTGAATAGTAGAGGGCAGACGTTAGAAACGCGTCGACCCTTGCATACCTCGTGTACATTGACAAAACAAGAATTTTTTAAGATAAATCCCCCTCTTCCTAACCTTTTCTGATTAGTAGTCTGCAATATATTAAAGGTTTGGACAGTTGATCTCAGGTTGCATTCCACTCTTTGACTTCAGTTGATTCAGAGAGTGTTTTTTCTATTTTCTGCTTTGTTCGATTAGATAAATTTCATGCGAACTCTTCATTCGTTTGGTACACTAGGCTATGTAGGAATTTACTAAAGGGAAGTGTTTTTATGGTTGGACGTAATGATCCATGTCCTTGCGGCAGTGGCAAAAAATATAAGAAGTGCTGCGAGCGAAAGCAGGCTGTGACCGTTGAAGATCTGTTGACAGATGAAATGGAACATTTATTGCAGACTTTTTATGATGTTCATCCGCATCGTGCCGATGTGCCGGCATTCGTGGAATTCGCAAATAAATGGAAAGCTTCATTAAATAGTTATCTGCCAGAAGAAATGATTGAAGCGATTGCACTGGATGAATTTTTCTTCCACGAGCGGACGGATATTTGGGCAGATTATGTGGCAAGACAGAAGAAAAAGCAAGTGCGCCCTTCTATTCTTGAATTACTGGATCGCTGGTCAGAACCCCGCGTGTTTGTCGGAGAAGTGACTGCTGTGGGGAATACATATTTAACAGCTAAGAGTATTATTGGTGATGAAACGATAGAGCTTTGGAAAGAAAGTGATAAGCCTGTTCCGATTGGCGTACACTTCTATTGCTTCATTCTTTCTGACGGGACGTCTGAAGGGAATTATTTAGCAGTATCGAGTTTGATTTTCATTCCGACAAATCATTCGGAAGCCGTCAGACAGTTTGCCAAGACACTGGCTGATTCAGAGAATCCATCTTTAAAAGACTCCGTAATGAAATTCTGGATTGCCCTTGGCGAAAACGGCTATACCGGTGATGAGTTTACAGAATTCGAGTCTGGTGTTATAGAATCGGCGGAAGAATTTTTGAAACAGCATGACCGGGAATCGAGTGCTCTGCTTGAAGTATTGGAAGACTTTTTAGTGGATGAGCAGCCGAAAGCCCGTAAGATGCTGGCAATCGCTGCCGGTGCCATTCGTTACGGACAAGAAAATAAATTTTTCGAACCGCTTAATATGACACTCAAAGAAATTGCGGAAGCTTTTGATGTTTCAACTTCTTCGATGAGTAAGTATGCAAAAGATCTTACAGAGTACGCACGTGATGAAAATTAATTGATGTAAGGAGTTACGGACATGGTACTATCACAATCCCGCCTGTCAGATGCTTGGGAAGCCTATCAGGATATTGATTTGCATGGGAAGCAGGTATTATCCAGCATAGAGTTCACGACGACCTATTTATGTAATATGCGCTGCGAACATTGCGCTGTCGGTTATATGCTGCAGCCGAAAGATCCGCAGGCCTTGCCGATTGAGTTATTGCTGCAGAAGCTGGATGAGTTTCCGCATTTGCGGACAATCAGTCTGACAGGCGGCGAGCCGATGTTTTCCAAAAAATCTGTAGAGCAGTATGTGGTGCCGTTATTGCAGTATGCACATGAGCGGGGCATCCAGACACAGGTGAATTCAAACCTGACCATGCCATTTGAGCGTTACGAATGGATTGCCCCCTATTTAAACGTACTGCATATTTCGCATAACTGGGGAACTGCCGATGATTTCATCGATGGCGGATTTGCCCGTATGGAACGCCAGCCGTCACGCGAACGCCGGGCTTCGCAGTTTACGCGCATGATTGAAAACAGCAGGGCCTTGTCTGAGATGGGCGTCATGGTATCAGCAGAGACGATGCTCAACCGCCGGACACTGCCTCATTTACAGACGATTCACGAACAGATTGTCCACGAAATGAAATGCAGCCGTCATGAAGTACACCCGATGTATCCGAGTGATTTCGCTTCTTCATTGGATGTGCTGTCTTTGGATGAAACACGTACTGCAATGCTTGACTTGCTGTCGTATCGTGATCCGCAAACGTGGATGCTGTTCGGTACATTACCTTTTTAAATTGCAGTCAGGACGACCGGGATCAGGAATTATTCGCAAAGCTTGCCGCAAGTGAAAATGTTACAGTGCGTAATGACCCCGATGGCCGTTCCCGCTTGAATGTCAATATATTTACAGGTGACGTCATCGTGACTGATTTCGGTGATGTGCCGCCACTTGGAAATATTCAAACGGATAAACTGCCGGATCTTTACGAGAAATGGCAACAGCACCCGCTGGCAAAAAGTGTCAGTTGTCATTGTCCGGCAGTTCGCTGTCTCGGGCCAAACTTATTGGTTAAGGATGCTTATTATCCCGATGTCGACTTTTTGAAGCGTCAGCAACATTGACAGAAAAAAACACGTATGGCTCAGCTTTTGAGTCCATACGTGTTTTTTATTTGCCAAAGCTTTGAAATTTCTCTTCAATCACTTGTTTGAATGATTCAGACGCTGCCGCTTTTTTAATTGCCTGGGCAAAGTCTTTATCCTGGTCTTCTTCTCTCACTGCCACGATGTACTGCAGCTCTTCACTTATTTCCTCATGAGCCAACGCCTCTGTCAATTCCATTTCATTGGCCATAATGAAGTTATCAGGGATGACCGCCAAATCCCCGCTGGCCATCGATGCGATCAGCTGAGAAGTCAGGACAGGCTGGATTGTCAGGTCTTTCGGATTGCTGTCGATTTGTTTTTCGGTGACGCCGTATGCAGATGCTTCTGCATCCAATGAGAGTAATCCTTGCTGTTCAAGAAAACGCAATGCTCTTGCCGTGCCAAGGTCGTCATTCGGGATCGTGATCCAGGCGCCGTTTGGTATATCATCCATAGACGTCAGCGAGTTTGAATACAAACCAAGCCCCACACTCGGCACTTCAGTCAATGCAGTGATTGGCAAGTTGAATTGTTCATTAAATTGAGTCAGACTGATTTTTTGCTGGCTGAGATTCGCATCAATTTCACCGTCTGCCAGATCCTGATTCGGTTCAATCAAATCTACATACGTTTTCACTTCCACGCTGTATCCCTGTTTTTCCAAAGCGGGTTTCAATGCCTGATCGATAACTTTTGCATAAATGCCAGCTGTTGTGCCGAATGTAATCGTTTCTTTGCTGTCAGACGGACTGCAGGCTGTCAGGAATAAGCCCAGAATCATCAGCAGACTGAATGCTTTCATTTTCATCTTCAAATCGTCCTTTCAAAAACTGCTGTCTTCATCATATGCGCTCTGTTTTTCACTGTCAAACTGTATCTTGCAACTAAAAAGATGTGCAGCATTGTACACATCTTTTTAGTCCGTTATGTAATTTTACCAGACTGCCGGTTTTTGCACCATAAGCCAAAGCATGATCAGAAGTAATCCGATATAGATCCAGGCGGTGCGCTGCAATTTATTGATGACTGCCTCCCTGTCGTTCCCGGACTCGTGGAATCTCTTTAATACAGATGAAAAACCCGTGGCCAGGAATATGCCGGACAGCAGCATAATACCGATTGTGAGGATAACCCAGGATGTGTTCCATGGCCATGGTCCGAATAAAATCAGCAGTATGCCCGACACGACCAGAACATGGCCTGAATGCATAACCAGCCGGATGATGACTCGAATGAATGCCAGATAGATGTCTTCTGCTTCTGCTTTGGCAGTACGCAGCCGGCGGATCAAAGGCAGCAGGAGAAATAACGGTCCCACTGCAATGACAGCCGATACGACGTGCATAAATACGATCGCTCCATAATAGAGGTTCATCTATTACATCATTTCTGAATTGGGCTGTATTCGTGCACCCATACTTTCATTTTAGGCAGCCAAGGCATTTTATCATGGATAGACAGCATAGCCTGTTTATATTCCTCCACTGTGTCATGGCCTTCTGATTTCGCATCCTCATCTGTCAGTTCTCCGAGTGTCTGCTCATATAACTTTTCGATTCTAAACTCTTGTCCTTCTAAAATCATCGTCTCACCGGGATAAGCGTAGACGCCATTACGTCTTGTAGCCCATTTTTCACCGTTCAGTACTTTTTGTACGTCTTCAGGAATTGTCACCAGTCTTTCGATTGAGCAAGTCTTTTTTGGATAATTTGTCATGCTAACACTCCTCTGCCTATGTTAATCTTTCACCCCTACTAGTGTAACTCTTTTTCCCTGTGATATCGAGTTTTTACATTGAGTAAAGTGAGTGCGGGGCGGATTGAGCGGTTGGACGGGGGCTTTGAGCGGTTGCGGAGATGGTATGATCGGTTGGACACGTGCATTGAGCGCTGGCGGAGATGGTATGATCGGGTGGACATGTGCATTGAGCGGTTGCGGCGATGGTATGAGCGGTTGGACATGTGCATTGAGCGCTGGCGGAGATGGTATGATCGGTTGGACACGTGCATTGAGCGCTGGCGGAGATGGTATGATCGGTTGGACATGTGCATTGAGCGGTTGCGGCGATGGTATGAGCGGGTGGACATGTGCATTGAGCGGTTGCGGCGATGGTATGAGCGGGTGGACATGTGCACTGAGCGGTTGTGAAGGTGGTATGATCACTTGGACATGTGCATTGAGCGCTGGCGAAGATGTATGAGCGCTTGGACACGTGCATTGAGCGCTGGCGGAGATGTATGATCACTTGGACACGTGCATTGAGCGCTGGCGGAGATGTATGATCACTTGGACACGTGCATTGAGCGCTGGCGGAGATGTATGATCACTTGGACACGTGCATTGAGCGCTCACGAAGATGGTATGAGCGCTTAGCCATGTGCTTTGAGCGCTTCCCCCGCCTCATTGAGCGCCCGCCGCGAAAATAGAGAATACACATTGCAAAGCATAAAAAATCCCCTTGCTGCAAACGCGGCAAGGGGGTTAAATTACTTTATTTCACTTCCACCGTATATTCTTCATGTTCATGAATATCCTCGTTTTCCACATGGATAATTACTTGATAGCTGCCTGCTTTCGGAAATTGATATTTACCGGTATATTCGCCCGGCTTCGTTTCATCCGTGTCTACCCACTTCGTTTTTTTATCTGCATCGATTACTTCATAGCGGACTTGTGTATTTTCAAGTGCTGTGCCTTCAAGTTGAGCATGTGTCATCAGTTCCGTCTCAGCTGTTGCCGTTGCATCTTTAGGTTGCACGAAGTGAAGTGAGAGACCTTCTGCGCCATGGCTGTGCTCATTATGCTGACCTTCCTGGGCGCTTTCATGACCATCCGAATGTTGAGCGGATTCACCGATCTGAATTTGTTTTTCAGGCATGACATGCATATCGCGTGCCGTTACGTGTACTTGAACATGATACATTCCGTCTGTTTCAAACGTGGTCTCTGCCGAATAGATGCCTTCTTTGTCATTCGTCGTTTCCACATGAATACTGTCTTCTTTTTTGCCTTCTTCCCAGATTTCATACTCTACTTCTGATGCGTCTTCCACTTTTTCATCACCCTGGGTCACAAGCGTCGTCAGTGTCACCGGTTCATTGGCATTTGCCTGCTCCGGCACCGTCAGTTCCACTTCGATTGGTTCAGGCAATGCAGCCTCCGTCGGCACTTCTTCCTTTTGGCCGCATCCCGCAAGCGCGGTAATCATGGCCGTGCTCATTACTAACATTCCGAAACGTTTCATATTTTCATTCTCCTATCTGTTCGTTTAGCTGTTATGATTATAAGATATGATTGCGAAATTTCTATGAAGTTTCAACAACTTTTTGAAACTTCATGTGAATTTCACATCTTTTACGGAAAATTAACCTATAACGATTTAATGAAATGAGGAGTTCCCATGAGTTACCAATTACTAGTCATTGATGATGAACCGCAAATGCGGGATTTAATTCGCATGATTTTAGAAGATGCGGGATACAGTGTACTCGAAGCAAGCGATGGCATTCACGCATTATCCTTCATCAAACAGCATGATGTGGATTTATGTATCGTGGATGTGATGATGCCTTACATGGATGGATTCACGTTCGCCGAGGAATTGAAGCGCTCTTCTTCCATTCCATTGATATTCCTTTCTGCGAGGGGTGAGGAATGGGATAAAGTGCAAGGTTTGAAACTGGGCGGAGACGATTACATCGTGAAACCGTTCTTGCCGCGTGAACTGGTTGCCCGCATTGAAGCTGTATTGCGCAGAACGTATCGCCGTAATCCAGACCCGCTGATCATGCAGGCAGGCCCTTTGACAATCAATGAAGATTCCTACACAGCACATCTGGACGGAAAACCCCTTAATTTAACATTGAAAGAATTCGGCCTGCTGCTATTGCTTGTCAAACATAAAGGGCGTGCGTATTCCCGTGAGCAATTACTTGAATTAATTTGGGGGGACGATCATCAAAGCAGTGAGCGGACAATTGATACACATATTAAAACACTGCGCTTAAAACTTGGCGATGCCGGCGAAATGATTGAGACGGTATGGGGGATCGGCTATAAATTAGAGGATCCCGATGAATAATCTCAATTTAAGCAAAAAAATGATGATTGTCTTTCTCGGAAGCATCACCTGTACGATTTTATTTTCATTTTTTTTCATTCATTATTTATATACCGATTTGTACAAAGAACAAATCAAGGAATCGATCATGTATCAGGGCAGCAGAACGGCAGCGCATTATCATTACGGCGAACTCAGTGATTCCATTATAGAAAAAATTCAATGGTATAACATTGTTTCGGAATATGAAATTATCGTAGTCGACCGTCTTGATGATTTAACGTCTTACTTCCCCTATCAGCTGGATTACCAATCACTGATCAATGACAGCGACGAGAAATCATTGGAAATGGGACAGCCCGTCATGAAGGAAGGTTTTGTTGAAGAGCTGAACCGAGAAATCTTCGGCGGAATTTTCCCGATCAAAGGGGAAAACGGGCTGATTGGCTTTATTTATATTTATGTTCCGCTTGCTGCCATCCAAGATGTGTTTCATGACAGTCTGCCGCTTATGCTGCTTGTAGGCAGTGCATTTTTTCTCATCCTGTTTTACATTTTGCAGCGTGTCTGGCGCTCACTGTTTGAGCCGCTGCAGACATTGCAGACATATTCAGAAGAAGTGTCTAAAGGCGATTATTCTAACCGGCTCAATACAGACCGGACGGATGAAATCGGCAAGCTTTCAGCCGCATTTGATTCGATGAGCCGTTCTCTGGAAGAACAGGATCAGCGCAAGAAAGATTTCACTTCTAATATTGTCCACGAGCTGCGGACGCCTTTAACGTATATTAGCGGCTATGCACAACTTTCACGCGACAAGATCGATGCATCACCTGAAGAGGTAAAACAATATTTATCGACGATCGAAAAAGAAACAGAACGCTTAAAAAAGCTCATTCATGACTTAGTCGAATTAAATCACCTGGAACAGGATCTGTATACATTAGAGCATGAGCCAATTGCCATTGCCCAGCTGCTGCTCGATACACTGGAGTTATTTACAGTCCGGCTGCGTGATAAAGGGATTCAGTTACAGACCGCGATTGATGAAGAGTGTATTGTAGAAGGTGATCCGAAACGGCTGCAGCAGGTATTTTATAATACGATTGATAATGCGGCGAAGTACGCGGAGCACTCGATTTCTATTGATCTGACAGCCACTAAATCAGGCGTGCAATATCGGATTACAAATGACGGAATTACAATCGAAGACGAAGATGTAGAACGGATCGGGGAACGGTTTTTCCGTACAGATAAAGCACGGAACAGGACGACGGGCGGGACAGGACTCGGGTTATCGATCGTGAAAGAAATCGTTCGCCTGCATAAAGGGTCGTTCACGATTTCTAATAAAATGAATGAAACAACGGTCACCATCGAATTGGCGGAGCAAAATCAAAGGAGTGAAAGCTGATGAAACGACTGGTCCCTTTTATGCTGCTGCTCACCTTGCTGATCGGCGGCTGCAGTGAGCCTCTGGAACGCGGAAAACATGTCCGTGAATTCTCTTTCACCGATCAGGACGGAAAGCCATTCCATTCAGAGTCACTCAACGGCACACCATGGATTGCAGATTTCATTTTCACAAACTGCACTACTATTTGTTCCACACTGACAAGTGAAATGGCGGATGTGCAGAAGGACTTGAAAGACCGCGGCATTGACGTGAATTTCGTTTCCTTTTCAGTAGATCCTGAGAATGACACACCGAGAGCACTGAAAGACTATATTGCTAATTTCACAGAGGATGAATCTAACTGGCACTTGCTCACCGGCTACTCGCAGCAGGAAATCGAAGCGTTTGCGCGTGAAGAGTTTCAGTCGTTTGTTTTGAAGCATGAATCTTCCACACAAGTAGTCCATGGCACAAATTTTTATTTATTGGATGGTGAGGGCTATATTATCAAGGAATATAACTTCTCAAACGAGTCATTTAAAGAGGAGTTGGCAGCTGATTTGAAGCGGCTGAAACATTGATCGGGTTGCGTGACGAATTTCGCTGATTCCGCTATACTATGTAATGAAAGCAGGTGTACGTGTTGGATTCTCGTTATTGGAAAGTCGGTTTTTTTGCGTCATTGATTTCATTCGTGCTGCTCATTTTGGGCGTTCGCACGATCTTGGGACATGACCTGGTCGTCAATAACTACTTAACATTTGCCGTATTCGGCCTGATTGTCGGCATAGTAAGTTCGCTCTTGCTCTTTTATCAGCTGCCGATCGCATTTAAGATGTTTATGGTGACACTCGTTTTGGCATTTGCAGAAATGTTCCGCAGCTTCCTCATGATGGATAATGAATTCTCTGAAGCAATTGGTATATTATCATTGTTTATCATTTCGTCATTTGGACTGGCCATTTCCGTAATTGTTCAATTTATCGTTAAATTGTTGCGCAAAAAGTAACAACCGGTTGGAGATTATTCTCCGACCGGTTGTTTTTTTGCTGTTTTAATTTGCTTGCTGCGTAACTGACCGCATGCTGCATCAATATCCGTTCCATTCTCCAGGCGCACGCCGCAATTGATCCCCTTGCGTTTAAGTGCCTCATAAAACGATTTGATTGCCTGCGGTTCACTGCGCTGATACTGTCCATGCTCATCAACAGGGTTATATGGAATCAGATTCACATACGAGAGATGGCGTTTATCTGCCAGCAGCCGGCCAAGTTCTTCCGCTTCTTTGACATGGTCATTGACATCGCGCAATAAAATATATTCAAACGTAATTCGGCGGTTAGTCTTTTCCAAGTAGTAATTAATGGAATCCATCAGCTTTTCAATCGGGAATGCCTTGTTGATCTTCATGATAGATGAACGCAATTCATTATTCGGCGCGTGTAATGATACCGCCAGATTGATCTGGATATTTTCATCCGCGAATTCCTTAATCTTTTCTGTCAAACCGCTTGTTGAAACAGTGATATGACGTGCACCGATTGACAGGCCTTTTTGATCGTTAACGATATGAAGGAAGTTCATCAGATTTGTATAGTTATCGAACGGTTCACCGATCCCCATTACGACGATGTGGCTGACACGCTCCTCTTCACCTTTACCATCCAGATGCTCTTGCACTTTCATGATTTGCCCCACGATTTCTCCTGCATCCAAGTCGCGATTTTTGCGCAGCAGCCCGCTTGCGCAGAAACTGCAGCCGATATTACAGCCGACTTGTGTTGTCACACAGACAGAGTAACCATACGGAAATTTCATCAGGACCGTTTCAATCAAATTGCCGTCGGTCATTTTAAAAAGAAATTTCACTGTGCCGTCTTGCGATACTTGCTTCACTGTTTGTTCCAGCGTTTGGATGGAGAAGTTCTCATCCAATAAGTTGCGCGTCTCTTGACTGATGTTTTTCATCTCATCAAATGACAGTACGCGTTTTTTGTAAAGCCAGTCCCACACTTGTGCAGCGCGGAACTTCTGTTGTCCGTTTTCTATAAAGAAGTTTGTCAATTGTTCGATTGTCAAACCGTATATGGATTTCTTCATGTAGTTTCCAGCCTCTTTTCAAAATTGCAATCTTGTAATTATACTACAAGATGCTGCAAAATGGAACAACTGATACGTTTTATGATTGTTCATTTCTGACGTTTTTGTCAGTTCTGAGTTTTAAGAAAAACGCCAGAAGGTTCAATGCTGCCAGGACAGCGAAAAAAATTCCCATTCCCGTATGTCCCGCAGCGATGCGGTCATAGGCAAAATACGCCATGACAAGACCGATGACAAGATCGATGATTTTTGAATTAAACAAGATGCTTCCCCCTTACTGATTCTCTCCACAGTATAGCAGAAAAATGCACCTGCAGCGGAAGTTTCATCCGGACAGGTGCATAGTTATAATGATTTATTTACACATTTGTTGCAGAAAGATTATGCTTTTCGATAAAATCAGCAAGAACCGTTTCAAGATTCGGACTGCCTACTTCTTTCAGATCATAATACACACGTGTGCATGGCTTATTAATAGTAATGACACGTGATAAATCCATCGGCGTTCCGATGATCACTGCATCTACATCCGCTGCATTAATCGTAGCTTCGAGATCTTTCAGCTGCTGGTCGCCGTATCCCATTGCCGGCAAGATATTTTCGATATGCTGATACTTATCGAACGTTGTGATCAGGCTGCCTACTGCATATGGACGCGGGTCAACGATTTCAGCTGCACCAAGACGCTGTGCTGCAATCACACCTGCACCCAGTTTCATCTCTCCGTGCGTCAGCGTCGGGCCGTCTTCTACTATCAAGACGCGCTTTCCTTTGATGATTTCAGGATTGTCCACTGTGATTTTAGATTCTGCCTTAATGATCGTGCTGTCCGGCGCTGCGAATTTAATATTGTTTTCGACAGTCTCGATTGCTTCCTCTGATGCGCTGTCGATTTTATTAATAATCGATACATCTGTCGTACGCAGGCAAACTTCGCCCGGATAATATTTCAATTCATGGCCAGGACGGTGCGGGTCAAGAACTGTGATCGCCAAGTCCGGCTCATAGAATGAAAAGTCATTGTTTCCGCCATCCCAAAGGATTACGTCACAGCCGTCCGGGTCATTTTCAGCGGCGTCAAGGATATCCTGATAATCAACGCCCGCATAAATAATGTTTCCGCGGTCCACGTGCGGCTCGTATTCTTCCATTTCTTCAATGGTGCACTTATGCTTCTTGAAATCTTCCACTGTTGCATAACGTTGAACACGCTGCTCAGCCAAGTTGCCATATGGCATTGGGTGACGGATTGCCACTACCTTCAAGTCATGCTCCAGTAATGTTTCAATAATTTTACGTGAAGTCTGGCTCTTCCCTGTACCTGTTCTGACTGCACAAACAGAAATAACCGGCTTGTTGCTCTTGATCATCGTTGCTTTTGAACCAAGCAGTGTGAAGTTTGCACCCGCTGAGTTGACAATTGCACCAATTCCCATAACTTTGTCATAGCTTAGGTCACTGTATGAGAATACACATTCATCAACTTTCAGTTCTTTAATTAATTCAGGAAGCTGATCCTGGGAATAAATCGGAATCCCTTCAGGATATAGTTCGCCGGCTAATTCAGCCGGATATTTACGTCCGTCGATGTCTGGAATCTGTGTCGCTGTAAACGCTACTACATTGTACTCTTCCTTATTACGGTAGTATGTATTGAAATTGTGAAAGTCTCTGCCTGCTGCACCAATGATGATTATATTTTTTGTTTTCATAAATTTATCTCTCCAATCGAGCTTCTTTTTATTATTATAAGACAGAATGTATAAAAATACAATAGAAAAGTTTTAAAATACATCAATTCGTATACATATACACCAGGGAACACTGTCAAACATTGACGTAAAGGCCGTTATATCAGCGGTTTAGGACGCTTTATACATCTTTATACAAATAAAAAACCATTCACGCATGAATGGTTTTTTATCGATTTATTCATCTATTCAATTGTGTAAGCACTGAATACAGTGTATTCATCTGCTCATCGGTGCCGATAGATATTCGTAAATAGTCACGAATACCTTCCTGGTCAAAGTGGCGGACTAAGATCCCGCGGCTTTTCAGTTTTTCATATAATGCTTTCGCATCCTTGTGCAAAGGCTTCGCAAAGACGAAGTTCGCATCGGAAGGCAATACGTCAAACCCTATTTCTCGCAGAGTTTGCACAGCTGATTCACGCGTGCGAATGACTTTATTCGTACTTTCTGTAAAATACGCATGGTCTTCAAACGCTGCCGTCGCGCCTGCCATAGCGAGGCGGTCGACTGTATAGGAGTTAAATGAATCTTTGATGCGTGTCAAACCAGCAATCAATTCAGGCTGCCCAAGTGCAAATCCGACTCGCAATCCTGCAAGCGCGCGCGATTTCGATGTCGTCTGAATGACCAGCAAGTTATCGTAGCGTCCAATCAGCTTCATCGCAGACGGGCCGGCAAAATCGATATAGGCTTCATCGATAATGACGATTTGATCAGGATTCTGCTGAAGAATTTCTTCGATTACATCCAGTTTTGCATATATACTTGTCGGTGCATTTGGATTCGGTAAAATGACCCCGCCCGGCGAATGGAAGAATTTCTTCTTTGGAAGAGTGAAATCTTCATTCAGCGGCACTTTGTCAAAAGGTATATTGAATAACTTGGCATAAACCGGATAGAAGCTGTAACTGATTGCAGGGAATTTAATCGTTTTACCCGGCTCGAAAAATGCCATAAAAGAAAAGGCTAATACTTCGTCAGAGCCGTTCCCTACGAATACGTTCTCTTTTGTCAGACCGTATGTTTCTGCAATAGCGTGACGAAGCGGATCCGCTGTCGGCGACGGATAGCGCTGCAATGTATTCCCGTTTACTGCTGTTTGTATCGCCTCGAGCACTTTCGGGCTTGGAGGATACGGGCTTTCATTCGTATTCAATTTGATGATGTCCGGCTGATTCAATTGCTCTCCGGGAACATAAGGTTCTGTACGGCGTGCAACTGTGCTCAGAAATCTACTCATTTCGCGGCACTTCCTTTTTCGGGCGTCTTTCGCGCAGCACTTGCTGAACATCTTTCAGATCAACGTCCAAAATATTCATCAATACGAGTGTGTGATAGACAAGGTCAGCGATTTCATTGGATACTTCTTCTTTGTCCGCATTTTTTGCGCCGATTACGACTTCCGTAGATTCCTCTCCAACTTTCTTCAACACTTTGTCAATGCCTTCGTTGAATAAGTATGTGGTGTATGAACCGTCGACCGGATTCGCTTTGCGGTCTGCAATTTCATCAATGACTTCATAAACTACTTCGCGCAAGGATTCTTCTTTTTCCACAGCCGTTGTAAAGAAGCATGTTTTTTCACCCGTGTGACAAGCCGGCCCCTTTGGAGTGACCTGGATTAGTAATGTATCCTGATCACAGTCCACGGAAATACGCTGTACTTGCTGCGTGTTTCCCGAAGTCGCGCCTTTATTCCACAGCTCCTGTCGTGAGCGGCTGTAAAACCACGTTTCATTTGTTTCTATTGTTTTTTCGATAGACTCTTCGTTCATGTAAGCAAGCATTAGGACTTCCCCAGTGCGGTCGTCTTGCACGACTGCAGGAATAAGACCTTTATCGTCGAACTTCAGTGCCTTGATGTCTAGTGTCATTTTAGTCATTCCTAACTGAGATATTTTCTTCTGACAAGTAGTTTTTCAACTCGCGAATATTGATTTCATTGAAGTGGAACACAGACGCTGCCAGTGCCGCATCTGCTTTTCCTTCTGTCAGTACAGCTTTAAAGTGTTCAGGCTTCCCGGCACCGCCGCTCGCGATGATTGGAATATTGACTGCTTCCGCCATCGCACGGTTCAGTTCCAGATTGTATCCGTCTTTTACGCCGTCTTCGTCGATACTGTTCACGACGAGTTCGCCAGCGCCCAGATTTTCCATTTTCTTTGCCCATTCGATTGCATCGATGCCTGTCTCTTCCATACCGCCTTTTGCAAATACAGACCATGTGCCTTCACCTGTTTGACGGACATCCATAGAAAGCATAACACGTTCAGAGCCATACTTATCAGCTACTTCTTTAATCAGTTGCGGATTCGTCAGTGCCGCACTGTTAATGGAAACTTTATTGCCGCCGAGCTCGAATAATTTGTCGACATCTTCCAGTGTACGGATTCCGCCGCCTACGATAAATGGCACTGGAACTTCTTTTGCAATCTCTTCAATTAAATCCAGAAACATGCCGCGGTTTTTCGTCGATGCAGAGATATCATAGAATACGAGTTCATCCGCACCATCGGCTACATATTTTTTTGCCAAAGTCAGGGGATCTGCCACTTCCTGCACGTCCAAAAATTTCTTTCCTTTTACGACTTTACGGTTGTCAACGTCCAAACACGGAATAATTTTTTAGTTACTGACATGACTGTCGTCCCCCAATAATTTTTTTAAGGATAATTTGCCTTCATAAAGCGCTTTTCCAATAATGGCACCATACAAATTGTCTGCCGCTAATTTCTCAATGTCTTCTTCTGTCGATACACCGCCTGATGCGATAATATCGATGGAAGATGCTTCATTCATTATGTTCAGTTCTTCAAAATTTGGACCTTGCAGCATGCCGTCTTTCATAATGTCTGTATAGACGACTGTTTTGACGCCGATTTTCGCCAGGTCCTGCAGCAGATCCACTGCTTTCACATCGCTTGTTTCCGTCCAGCCGTCTGTTGCAACTAACCCATTACGCGCATCAATGGACACAGCAATCTGATCGCCGTATTTTTTCACAGCCTCTTTCAGGAATTCAGGATTCTGAATGGCTGCTGTACCGATGATGACGCGCGCGACGCCGCTTGCGATATGCGAGTCGACAATTTCCATGCTGCGGATTCCGCCGCCTACTTGTACAGGTATGCTGACTGCTTTAGCAATGGCTTCGATTGCTTTTTTGTTGGCAGAATCGCCTGTTTTGGCACCGTCCAGATCTACGACGTGTATGTACTCGGCGCCTTGGCTCTGCCATTCTTGTGCCATGTCTGTCGGTGAGTCGTTATAGATAATTTCCTGTGCGTAGTCACCTTGGATGAGGCGTACGCATTTGCCGCCTCTAATATCGATTGCTGGGAATAAAATCATCAACTAGTCCTCCTAATAAATGAAGTGTGCATTGAGCTTGCTTTGGAGCCGTTGATCTGCGTTCCAGGCGGACGCGTTCGGGAGGGCCCGCCAGGCCGCTGACGCTTCCTTTGGTTGTCTCACTTGTCGGGCTGACCCTCCCCGAGTCGCCTTGCACTCCGATCAACTAATGTACTGTCATAGAATCAAAATCTTATAGAACACAAGATTGTAAGCTTTTTTACAAAGTTCCTTTAGTAGAAGGAACGCCTTTTATGTCCGGATTGACGGTGCTCGCGTCGCGCAGTGCGCGTCCGAAACTTTTGAATACGGATTCGATGATGTGGTGCGTGTTTTTTCCGTAGTTCAAGTTGATGTGTAATGTGATTTTTGCGTTGCTGGTGAAGGC
Source organism: Sporosarcina sp. P33 (assembly GCF_002077155.1). GTDB lineage: Bacteria > Bacillota > Bacilli > Bacillales_A > Planococcaceae > Sporosarcina. The sequence goes on from NZ_CP015027.1 coordinate 615,817, forward strand.
CAGGAAGAATTCTTCTACCAGTTCAGTGTCGAATTCGCCTACTTTGTCTTTCATTCCATCCACATTGAATACTAGGAAGGAGCGGCCGCTGATGTCAATAGAGGCGGTTGACAGTGCTTCGTCCATTGGTGTAGAGACGAGAGCAAAACGTTCGATTCCTTCTTTATTGCCGATGCATTGGCTGAAAGCTTGTCCAAGGACAATGCCGATGTCTTCTACTGAGTGGTGCTGGTCGACTTCGAGATCGCCGTCGCATGTTACTGACAGGTCAAAGCGTCCGTGTTTTGCAAAAGCCGTCAGCATATGATCGAAGAACCCGATGCCTGTGTTAATATCTGTCTTGCCTGTTCCATCCAATGAAAAATCCATTTCAATCGATGTTTCACCTGTTTTACGTGTTAGTTGCTGTCTGCGCATGAATATCCTTCCTTTCGTACCTTGATGGAGTTGGCATGCCCTGTTAATTGCTCGGATTCTGCAAGAGTGATGACATCGTCCGCCACCTCTGCCAACGCGCCCTCGGAATAATAGATGATGCTCGACTTCTTCATGAAGTCATACACGCCCAATGGAGATGAGAATGCCGCAGTTCCGCTCGTTGGCAATGTATGATTCGGTCCTGCCATATAGTCACCCAATGCTTCAGGTGAGTGCTGGCCGAGGAAGATTGCACCGGCATTGCGTATCGCTGCCAGGTGTTCCATCGGATTGTCGATCATCAGCTCCAAATGTTCGGGTGCCAGACGATTCACGACATCAAATGCATCCTCCAATGTATCAACAATAATGACGCGGCCAAATTGCCTGATCGATTGTTCTGCGATTTCTTTACGATCCAGTTCTGCTAATTGACGCTCTATTTCACTTGATAGTTTCTCTGCAAAATCCTCACTTGTCGTAATACACACTGCCGCTGCCCGTTCATCATGCTCTGCCTGCGACAATAAGTCTGCCGCTGCATAAACTGCGTTCGTATTGGCGTCCGCTACGACACAAATTTCACTGGGTCCCGCAATCATATCAATTGCCACGTCACCAAACACCCATTTTTTGGCGCGTGCGACATAAGCATTTCCCGGGCCTGTGATTTTCACGACCTTTTCAATCGATTCCGTTCCATATGCAAGTGCCGCTACTGCTTGTGCACCGCCTACTTTAAAAATACGGCCGACGCCGGCTTCTTTTGCTGCAACCAGGACGTGCGGATTAATCTTGCCGTCACGCTGGGGCGGAGTCACCATGGAAATTCTGCCAACTCCTGCAATGGCGGCTGGCAATGCATTCATCAGGACAGTGGATGGATAAGCTGCTTTTCCGCCCGGCACGTAAATGCCCACACTGTCGATTGGAGTAACTTTTTGGCCAAGCATAATTCCGTCATTTTGATTCAGAAACCAAGATTGCTCTTTTTGTGCTTCGTGATACGCAGTGATGCGCTGCTTCGCCGAACGCAATGCGCGGCGGAAATCTTCTGTCACGGTTTGTTCCGCTTCGGCAATTTCCTCTTCCGTGACGATCAGGCTTTCCAGTTTTACGCCGTCAAAACGTTCAGTGAAATCAAAAACGGCTTTGTCTCCCTCTGAACGCACCCTGTCAATAATGGACAGAACATTTCGGTCGAATTCAAGGTCCGTCTGACTGGAATCATCACGATTACGAAGTTCTTCAATGAATTCTGCCCCGTACATTTTCTTCATGAGCGCACCTCCAGTCCTTCCTTCATATCTTTGATGAATTGTTGGATACTATCTGTTTTCGTCGCGTAACTTGCTTTATTCACAATCAGGCGCGCACTGATATCTGCCATCTCCTGCAGCACAACCAGACCATTCTCTTTTAAGGTAGTTCCCGTTTCCACGATGTCGACAATAACGTCCGACATGCCGATTAATGGCGCAAGTTCGATGGAGCCGTTCAGCTTAATAACTTCTGTACGTATTCCCTTTTTGTCGAAATACTCTTTTGCCACTAACGGATATTTCGATGCAACGGTTAAAAACGGAATATTGTCAACCTGTGTATCAGGGAAACCTGCTACAGCCAGTTTACATCGTCCAATCCCCAAGTCCAGCAGTTCATATACATCGCGGGGGTCTTCCATCATGACATCTTTGCCTACAATCCCGACATCAGCTGCACCTTTTTCCACATACACCGGCACATCCACCGCTTTGACAAATATAAGTTTTATTTTCTGCTCATCATCATAAATAACGAGTTTCCGGCTTTCATCGGTGAATTCGGAAAACCGTACGTCCGATTTCTCTAGGAACTTCATCGCACGTTCCGCTGTCCGTCCCTTTGCCATTGCGACTGTTAAATAATCCATTCAGGCACCCCTTTCTTGCTTGCGATAAAATCGAGCAGTTGTTTGAAGTCGATGAACTCCTTCTCTTCTTCCTGATCCGCTAATTTATTTTGCTGCTCGGTCAGCCGGATTGTATACAGGCTGTCTTCTGCAGGCACAGGCTCATTCATAGGCTTCGATATCACACGGTAGTCACGTTCTCTTAGCTCATTTGTTATATCGATTGCATATTTAATGCGGCTCTCTTCATACAAGACGGTTATGTCCATACTATAACGTTCTTTCAGTTCTTTATTGGACGAGGCTTTCACTAATGACTCGATTTCACAAGCGAAGCCGATCGCCGGAAGTGCCTTGCCGAACTCTTCGCTAAGCGCATCGTAACGGCCGCCCATCAGTACCGGTTTCCCGAAATTCTCTACATATCCTTGGAAAATGATGCCCGAATAATAGCCCATATGGTTAATCAATCCAAGATCGATGACAATATGCTTTTTCAAGCCGTACAGCTCCACAATATTGCATGTTTGCTGCAAATAATCGATCGCCTGCTGTGCAGATTCACTGACGTGTAAGTTTTTCAGCCTGTCAAAAACGGCTTCGGGTGCTCCATATAATAGCGGCAGCTGCTCCAGCACTTCTTTGATATCTGAAGCGATCGGAAGCCGCTGCAAAAACGGTCCGATCTCTACCACATTCTTTGCTTGAATTAATGTTTTCAGTTCTGCTGTCTGTTCAGCTGTCATGTCCGAATCCGCAATTAATTCATTGAAGAATCCCGCATAGCCGATTTCAATTTTTACATCCGTGAAACCGACGTCGCGCAACGAGTGGCACGCCAGCATAATCGTTTCAGCATCTGCTGCGGGCGTACTCTTGCAATAGTACTCGACTCCTGCCTGCGTCTTGCCGATCCGTTCATTTTCCTGGAATGTCTGTCGGAAAACTTCCTGAACGTAATAATACCGCATTTCTTCCGGAAGGCTGTCGTGCATTTGAACAAGCTGCTGTGTCAGCGGGATTGTCACATCTGGACGTAATACGAGCACTTCCCCCGTATAATCAATTACTTTAATCATTTCATTTTGATTGATGGATGTACGGACATTGGAATACAAATCGTATTGCTCAAACGCTGATGTTTTGATGCGCTTATAGCCATATGTAGTGAAACGTTTGCTCAATGTGCCGATGATTTTTTCATGTTTCTCGTGTTCATTGCCTAGAATTTCAGAGTACAAGAATTTTCGACCGCCTTCCGTCTAATTAATACTTCACTGCTTTACCACGCTAAAGTTAATTACTACTATAAAGATTTTTGAGGTGCTTGTCAACTTTCAGCTGCACGCATCATCTGCTACAATATGTACTATAGAAAAGGAGACATGAGATTATGTTTGATTATCATATGCACAGTGCATTTTCGGCAGATTGCGAAGTACCGATGGAAGAGATGGCCAAAGCTTCGATTGCCAAAGGACTCAGTGAAATTTGCTTTACCGATCATATTGATTATGAATATCCCGACGAAACTATTCACTTCGATTTTGACAAACTGGAATACGCAAAAAAAATACGGCAGTTGAATGAACAATTCAACGGTCAATTGACCATTAAAAAAGGTGTCGAAATTGGACTGCAGCCTGATTTACTTCATCTCTACGAAGAATTAATGGACGAGCACAGCTTTGATTTTGTTATCTGCTCGCTGCATACAGTAGAAAATAAATCGCTTCATTACCGCGAACTGTTCGAAGACCGCTCCACGGAAGCTGCTTTTGAAACGTATTATAAGGAGCTGCTGTATTGTGTCCAGCACTATAAGCGGTACAATGTATTGGGACATACGGACTTGATCAAACGCTACACCGATCAGCCGCCAGCCAATCTATTTCATGATTATTTAGAAAAGATCTTCAATACCATTATACCAGAAGGCAAAGGGATTGAACTCAATACTTCAGGCACACGTTACGGGCTGCCGCATAACATGCCAAGTGAAGATATTTTGCGCCTCTATAAGCAATGCGGCGGCGAAATCATTACGCTCGGTTCTGATGCACATAAAACTGCTGATATTGCGTATGAATTTAAAGAATCACTGGAGCTGTTTCAGTCCATCGGCTTCAATTATCTGGCTACTTTCACAGAAGGCGAACCAGAATTCCATAAAATCTCTGCTTTATAAAGCTAATAGAAAAGTGACGGTTATTTCTTCGGCGTTCCGTCACTTTTTTGTATGAGCATATTTTCTATTTTTTGAACAGCCACGTTTTCAACAAAGCGAGGCGTTCCCTGACTACCACTTTTGCTTTCACCGATTCAGGTGTTTTGGCCGCAATGACATCAGATTCCCATCCAAGCTGCCGCGCAAGAAATCTTGCTCTCGCCAAATGGTAGTCACTGCTGATAATCGTCACGCCGGACACTTCAGGAATGAGCTTCTGACTGAACTGCAGATTTTCATAAGTGGAAACGGACTGATCTTCCAGCAATAATCGGTCCTTCGCAATACCGTTCTCTGTCAGATAGCGGTGCATTGCTTCAGCTTCGCTAATTTCTTCATCTTTCCCCTGTCCTCCGGAGAGTACTAATTTCACATGAGGATATCGCGTTGCATAATCCAAAGCACTTTCCAGCCGATACCGCAATGAAAGCGATGGCGTTTCTCCATTTACTTTGGCGCCAAGAATGACCGCATATTCATACGATCCATCTGCTTTCATTTGTTGTGCCTGCTTTATCCATTCTCCCGGCATCATCCAAAACAACCCCATTCCCGCTGCAGTGAATATCAGCAGTGCGATCATCCATCTTCTTTTCATTCGTTCTCCTTTCTTCTATACTTATCCAAGATAAAGAATAGCAAAGAGTTTCAAAAAGAGCAGCGAAGCTTTTGGCCGCGCTGCTCTTTTCTATTTTCTTAGGATTGTTTGATAAGTTGTTTTTTATTAACCATGCTGTGAACTTCAGTCGGCAATCCCCATAGTTTGATGAAGCCGACTGCCGCGGCCTGATCGAACTCGTCATCCGATGTGTATGTTGCAAGTTTTTCATCATATAATGAATTCGGTGATTTTCTTCCTTCAACCAGCGCATGGCCTTTAAACAGCTTTATGCGCACTGTGCCAGTAACGTACTGCTGCGTTTCTTTGATGAACGCTTCCAGTGCATTGCGGAGCGGCGAGAACCATAATCCGTTATAGATTAATTCCCCTAGCTTTTGCGAAATGATTGGTTTAAAGTGCGCTAATTCTTTTACGAGCGTCAAATCTTCCAGCTCTTTATGGGCTTTCAGTAATGTGATAGCCCCTGGCGCTTCATACACTTCACGCGATTTAATACCGACGAGACGATTTTCCACATGATCAATACGTCCAACGCCATGTTTGCCTGCGATTTCATTCAGCTTCGTAATCAATTCACTGAGCAAATACTTCTCTCCGTCAATCGTAACAGGGACACCTTGCTCGAAACCGATCTCAATGATATCAGCGGTATCCGGCGCATTTTCAATAGATACAGTTAAACCAAATGCATCTTCCGGCGGTGTAGCCCAAGGATCTTCCAGAATTCCGCATTCATTGGCACGTCCCCATAAATTTTGATCCACTGAGTATGGATTGTCCAGATCAATTGGGATAGGAATATTATGCTGCTGTGCATAATGAATTTCTTCCTCACGTGACCAGCTCCATGAACGGACAGGCGCTATAACTTCCAATGAAGGGTCAAGTGATTTAATCGCCACTTCAAAACGGACTTGGTCATTTCCTTTTCCTGTGCAGCCATGTGCAACAGCCGTTGCGTGCTCTTTATGTGCGATCTCGACTAACTTCTTAGAGATAAGCGGACGCGATAACGCAGAAACGAGCGGGTATTTATTTTCATAATACGTTTGAGCCTGCAAAGAAAGAAGGACGAAATCCTGTGCGAATTCTTCTCGAGCATCAATAACATAGCTGCTGACCGCGCCAACCGTGAGCGCTTTTTCCTTGATGAATTCGAGATCTTTACCTTCTCCGACATCCAGGCAAACCGCTACTACGTTATATCCTTGCTCCGTTAACCATTGAATCGCAACTGATGTGTCTAAACCGCCTGAATAGGCTAAAACAACTTTTTTCTTTTCCATGGGTACGTCCCCTTTCACGCAAGCGTGTGTATGTTTATTCAAGTTGATGTATTTTTATAATACCACATTTTATGTAAAAAACAATAGAAAAGAATAAAAAAAACAGACACATGATAATAAAATGTGTCTGTTTTTCTTCAATTATCTAATGCCGTGTGCAACCATTGCGTCAGCTACACGAAGGAAGCCCGCCACATTGGCGCCCATGACTAAATTGCCTGGCTTGCCGTAATCATTTGCTGCATTCTTGCAGTCTCTGTAAATATTCTGCATGACTTCTTTCAGGTGCATATCTACTTGCTCTTCTGACCACGACAGTCGCTGGCTGTTTTGAGACATTTCCATCGCTGAAACAGCAACACCGCCCGCATTGGCAGCTTTTGCAGGAGCAAATAATACATTGTGCTCTTGGAATATTTCAATGGCTTCAATTGTACAAGGCATATTCGCACCTTCCCCAACCGCTTTAACTCCATTAGCGATCAGCATATGCGCTGCAATTTCATCAATTTCATTTTGTGTCGCACATGGAAGTGCAATATCACAAGGGATTGACCAAATTGCTGTGCAATCCGCATGGTATTCTGCTTCTAAATGCTCTTTTGTATATTCCCAAATCCGTTTATTGCCGACTTCTTTCAGTTCTTTCACCAGATCCAGATCAATGCCGTTTTTATCATAAATATAACCGTCAGAATCACTGCACGCAACGACCTTTGCACCAAGCTGCATAGCTTTTTCCATTGCATACGTCGAAACATTTCCTGAACCTGACACGACAACTGTCTGGCCTTCAAATGAAAGTCCGTTTTCTTTCAGCATCTCATCCACGAAATACACCGTACCATAGCCCGTCGCTTCTTTCCGGCCCAAGCTGCCGCCGTGATCCGGATTCTTTCCTGTAAGGATACCGGCCTCATAGCCGCCTTTAATACGATTATACTGGCCAAATAAATAGCCGATTTCACGTTTGCCCACACCGATATCTCCTGCCGGCACGTCAATATCCGGACCGATATGTCTGCTCAGTTCCGTCATGAAGCTTTGTGTAAAACGCATGATTTCACGATCTGACTTTCCTTTTGGATCGAAGTCCGAGCCGCCTTTACCTGCGCCTATCGGCTGTCCGGTTAAGGCATTTTTGAATATTTGCTCGAAAGCCAGGAATTTCATAATACTGTTATTGACGGATGGGTGAAAACGCAATCCGCCTTTATAAGGTCCAAGATCGCTGTTGAATTGAACGCGGAAACCTCTATTGACGTGAACTTTCCCTTTATCATCTTCCCAAGCTACGCGGAATGAAATGATTCGTTCAGGTTCTGTAATGCGCTCAAGAATACCGTTTGACATAAATTCGGGATGCTTGGCAAAGACCGGACGAAGGGAATCGAATATTTCTCTTGTTGCCTGTAAAAATTCCTTTTCATCTGGATTTCTTTTCTTTACCAGTTCATATACTTCATGAACGTAATCATTTGCTCGTTTACGATTGTTATAATCTACTTCACCAATCTTTGTCATCTGCAATCATCCCTTTCCAAGTTGTTCGTTATGCGTTCATAAGCGACTAGTCGCTCACTCTCTCTATCCTATTTCTTCAGAAACACTAGTGTTAGTTTATGAAAAGAATAAATCCTGCTTAATAAATTGAATTTTAATTGTTCGCAATATTTCTTTGTATTTCAATATTATTACTGAAAACAGAGCAAGTTACAAGATTTTTTTCTAATTTCTCTATTTCCATTTAACTTTTGTGTCAATTTTATGTACTCTCTTGATTATTTTCATTTACACTTCATTGAATATAGTGTATTATTAAACTATTCAAACAATTGGTGTTGAACTATTGATTTGAATAGGTTTCCGAACGCGTGGGAACTACTACGAAAAGAAAGAGGCGAAGCGCCATGACAAAGAAATCTCATACATTCCGCTCATTTTTAGGAGCAAACTTACTGCTAATCATGACATTTGCTTTCCTACCTGCTTTACTCGTAAATCCAGACATGGAAATGTTCCAAAACGCAATGAAAGTATTAACGAATGAATAAAAAACGTATCACAGAGCCTTTCCTGATTTCAGGAAAGGCTCTTGTTCTGTAAAACATTGTATCCGTCAAAAGCGCATTATTTTAACTGCATACAGATAATGCGTGATGCAATGCCTCAGTTTTTACCGTTTTCGCACAGTGAACCGATCTTCAAGCAGCAGCCAGTTTTGCGGAAACGCAAGTCCGAGTTTCCAGTACATGATGCCGCGCAGTCTGAATTGTTTTAACAGATTAAATTTCGCATTAATGCTCCTTGCATCTTCAAACCATACTTCATGTTGTGTGCCTTCTGCATCGTAGTACGTAAAATGCGGTGCCTGCGCCAGCGCATCATATTCTATTGCCGCGTTTACCTCGATTGCCAAGTTAGTCGCTGCTCTGGGACTGAGCGCCGCGGCAGCTTTACTGTCCGGCTGACCAAACGGAGCAGACCAATCATAGCCGTATAAATTCTGGCCTAAAAAAATTTTCTCCCGCGGGATCTGACTCACTGCATATTCTACAACTTTTGAAACCGGTCCAATGGGGCTGACGGCTTGCGGTGCACTGTATGTGTAACCCCATTCGTAGGTCATCAGTGTAACGAAATCCACAATCTCTCCATGTGCTTTATAATCATGCGCGCCATATATTCCTGTCGTCACTTCTCCTGCCTTTGGGGCCAGCGCTGTAGAAAGTGTAAGACCAGCTTTGTGAATCTGGTCCCGTGCATTACGCAATAACTGGTTATATAATTCTCTGTCTTCAGGGAACAGTAATTCAAAATCGAAATGAATATCATTATAGCCGACTTCTTTGGCGATTTTTATAGCATTTTGAATCATCCGGTTCTGTGCTTCAAGATCAGTGAATAGGACATGCCCCAATTCTGCACTGAACGAAAAATTCTCAAGATTGCTTAGCACCATCATATTTACAGCCCCTGCATTGCTGGCGATAGCCGGAATATCTGCCAGACTGGGCGCCTTCAGTGAGCCGTCCCGCTGGACTTCATAACTGAACATCGCCAAATAAGTCAGTCCATCCACGCGTCTGCGCACTTCAGCCAGCATGTCCTGACTGACCGGGGTTCTCGGTTCTACATACAGTAACGAGTCAATTGGCGTTTTGACTTCCTGAGGGATGTACAGCCGCTGACCGATCATCAATCGTGAGGAAGGATTAATCGAATTAATTTCCGCCAGTCGTGCGACGGTTAATCCGAATCGCTGAGCAATCAAATACAGACTGTCTCCAGGCCGCACCCAATAATATGAGCCGACAATCGGAATGACAAGCGCTTGTCCCACTGCAAGTCGCGTGTCGCTTTCTAATTCATTCGCTTCCGCAATTTGCTCGTACGGAACGCCGTATATTTTACCGATTTTGTATAAGCTCTCCCCTTGTGAAACTACATGAATCTGCATGAACTCCACTACCCTTCTCTAGTTCTACCCCAATAATATGATCACATACTGCCCGCTATGCATGAATTAACCAATCGATTGATTATGTGTATACGTTCATCTTTGCTTCACATACTATCCTCGATGCAAACGACAATTGAAGGAGGAAATGTAGTTGACAAATCAATTCGAAACATCTCAAAACATGCAGGGCGAACAGGTTCCCCCATCGATGAATCATGGCGGTCATGAATTATTTGATGTTCATGAAGTTCTAAATGCAGCAGTGGGAGCTTTGAATCAATCAATGATTCTGCGTCCTCATGTACAGGACCCCGAACTTCTGGATATTCTGGACCGCCAATACCGGTTTATGCTGGACGAATACAATATTACCGTCGAATGCTTCAAATCAGGCAAAGACCCTTCTCATCCGACCCAGCGTTACCAAATGAAGGCAGGCAGCGACTTTGTCTACGGCATAAAGGAAAAAGCCCCTTCCAAGCCAATCCACTCCACAAGTGAAATCACTGATGAGATCATATCCGGGTTCTTGCTTGGGGCTGCCAAAGAAGGCGCGACAGGCAAGACAGCCGCTTCATTGGAAGTATGTAACCCTGTTGTCCGCCGGGTACTTGCCGATTCTGTAGCGAACTGTATTGAAATGGCCTATGAATTGGCGATTTATCAAAACAAGCATCAGTATTACCAAGTGCCGCAGCTGAATACGCATGATATGCAGATGCTATTGAATTCATTCGCCCCATTTCAAGGTCAGCCAGCCATGCCCAAAAACCTTCAATAACCGTTCTGTTTCAGCAGGTGGAGTCATTACTCCATCTGCTTTTTTGCTTTCCTGTACATTATATTTGTATACTGTAGTGAGAAATACAGCTAAAGGGGTGCTACTATGAAAGTTGCGATTTTTGATTTTGACGGTACATTGTACAAAGAAGAAACGTTTAAATTATTGATGGATCAATTAAAAAAACATCCGGTCCACAAAAAATACTATGGGAAATTTTATCGTTCCATCCTGCCGCTTTATATCCGGTATAAATTAAATATTCTTCCTGAAAGCAAAATGAAAGAACGTTCCATGATGCTCTATCTGCAGGCACTCGAATCATTAACACTTACGGAGCTAAAAGGGTTTTTCACCGGCATGCAGGACGTCATGATGGCGGACTTTAATGAGCAAGTCGTCAGCCGCCTGGCAAAACACCGCAAAGAAGGTTACCGCGTGTTACTCGTTTCAGGTGCATATACACCTTTTTTAACTGCAGTTACCAGTCATTTGACATTCGATACAATCATCGGTACGGACATCCCGTCAACTGGAGAACATATCGCAATGGATCAGCCGTTTTTACATATTCAGGGCACAAGAAAAACCGAGCAAATCAATTATGCCCTGCGAGGAGAGAGCGTCGACTGGGCCGGCAGCTTCGCTTACGGGGACAGCATTTCGGATCTGCCCGTCCTGGAGCGGGTCGGGCATCCCGTGGCTGTTCGTCCTGACGAGAAACTCAGAGCTGTTGCAAAGAAACGGAACTGGGAGATTTTATAAAAAAGAAGAGCTCTGATGTAAGATCAGGGCCCTTCTCATTATGGCGACTTTAATGAATTGATATATAAACTGCCGTCTGTCTGAATTTCCGCATAAAATACATGTTCAGGTTTGGATATGCCTTGCTTTTTTAGCTGCTCTGTCAGCCAGACGTCGGTCAGTTTCAATTCACGCATATTCTTCTCTTCTACTTTGCCGTCCGTAATAATTTCTGTTGGAATATATTTCGGCGGCGTGACAGCTGCTTTTACATCTTTCTTCGTGGCAGGTTCTTCACCCGCTTTCAGCAGGACGCTTAAATTGCCGTTTGTTTCAAAAATAGCAAAATTGACGTCTTTCACGGAAAATACTGATTGCTCACGCAGCATCATATTCAAATCATTAAAACTTAACCGTAATTTTCGCAAAGAACCTTCGATAATTTTCCCATTTTGAATGACAATCATCGGCTTGTCGTCAAGCAGCACACGGAGCTTAATGGATTTAAACGATAAAAAATTAGCTAAAATTGTCAGCAATGCCCATAAGATCATGCCATACAGTCCGTTCAAAAATGGAGTTTCAGACTCTCCTGCCAAATCGGCTGCAATCGAACCGATCGTGATGCCTGTCACATAATGAAAAAATGTCAGCTGGGACACTTGCTTCTTCCCCATAAATCGTGCCAAAATGAGCAGCACGACAAATGAAATGACTGTACGCAGCGTCATCTCCCAAAAAGCCAATTCCCAAAATTCATCAATGTTCACAACATACACCTCCACTAGTCGGAGTATGTGCAAACTAGAAGCATCTATTCACCGCGCCTTTTAATTCCAGACATATGGCGTTTTTTGGTATACATAATAATTGAGCCAATTTGAGAACAATAAATGCGTGTGTGAACGCCATGTGTTTTTCGGTTCTTTTGTCGGGTCGTCATTCGGGAAATAGTTTTCTGGAACGTCAATGTCCGCTCCCTTTTGTACATCCCGTGCATATTCTTCTGCCAGCGTATGGGCATCATATTCTAAATGACCCGTCACCATAATATGTTTAGAATCATTGGAAATCACAATAAATGCACCCGCATCTTCAGAAGCTGAAAGCAAAGTCAAATCAGGATGTTTTTTAATTTCTTCCAATGAAACACCTGTGTGACGGGAATGCGGTGCCACGTAAACGTCATTAAATCCGCGGGCGAGATTCACCGTCGCATCAGTAATATCATGTGAAAACACACCGAAACATTTCTTTGGCAATTCAAACTTGTTAATACCGTAGTGATGATAAAGTGCCGCTTGTGCGCCCCAGCATATATGCAGGACGGAAGTAACATTCGTTTTCGTCCAATCCATAATTTCCTCTAACTCTTTCCAATAGACAACATCTTCAAATTCCATCAGTTCGACTGGTGCGCCGGTTATAATCATGCCGTCAAAACGGCGGTGTTTCACATGTTCAAATGTCGTATAAAACGTTTCCAGATGATTCTGGCTGACATTTTTGGAAACATACGTAGCTGTATTCAAGAATGTAACATTTACTTGCAAAGGAGTATTTCCCAGCAAACGGAGCAACTGCAGTTCCGTTTTTTCTTTTTCAGGCATTAAATTTAATATCAGAATATTTATCGGACGGATATCCTGTGCGACCGCACGTTCTTCGTCCATAATAAAAATTTTCTCTTTCTTCAATAACTCTCCTGCCGGCAGATGTTTCGGTATATTAATTGGCATTCCAATTCCCCCTTGACCTTTTCTCATTAGTATTTCCATATAAAAAAACCCTTTTTTCTAAAGATAAGAAATCAGGGTTTGCCGTTCACCGTTCTTATCTCTCAAGACAACAATCTTGTTGGAGGTAGCACCTTCCTGTCTGCACAGAGGTTGCTGAAGCTTCATCAGGCCAAATCCCTCAGCTTCTCTTGATAAGAAATATTTAATTATTGACTATTATAGCATTAATAAATAAATTGTATAGTTTAATTTTCAAATTTTTCTGCGCATTCAAGTTTCATAAATTGTAGACAGCGTCCGTTAGTGTATAATAGATACTACTAACTACTTTTCCCGGGGGCGGAGCTTATGAAGTCTTTAGGCATTGTTCGTAAAGTTGATCATCTCGGCAGAATTGTGATTCCAAAAGAACTTCGAAATACTTTGCTGATTGATAAGGGAGACCCTATCGAGATTTTCGCAGAGGATGACCGGATTATTCTGAGAAAATACCAAGTCAATAGAGCTTGTTTCATTACTGGTGAAGTACTGGACGAAAATAAAGAGTTATCAAATGGCTTTTTCATCAGTCCGCAAGGCGCCAAAATCCTTTTGGAACAGCTGAAAGATTTCACGTAATAAAAAACCGTCTCAATGATGAGACAGTTTGAGACTGAAGACAAACTCCAGTAATCAGGAGCTTGTCTTCAGTTTTTTGATGAGTTTTCAGCGTTGAGCAGACTGTCAGCACTTCGGTCTTACCGCATATCGACATGTGTCAGCCCGTTAAAGCTCCATGCTATGTTACGTTAAACTATTAATAAACTCTTCGATCTCTTCTTTTGTTTTACGGTTTTTACTGACAAATCGGCCAGTTTCTTTGCCTTCACTGAATGCAACGAAGCTCGGGATTCCGAATATATCAAGCTGGCTGCAAAGATCAATGAAGTCGTCGCGGTCTACAGAGATAAATTGATATTCGGCGAATTCCGTTTCCAATGCAGGTAAGAATGGTTCAATCACCCGGCAGTCAGGGCACCAATCAGCGGTGAACAAAAAAATCACTCGTTCTTCTGTTTTAAGTTGCTCAAATTGCTCCATGGATTCTAGCTTTTTCATTTTCCGACTCTCCTTTATTGAATAGTACAGGCTTCACTATACACGTTTTTCGCAACTTCTTGTCATTAGACGACTTATGCGATTTACCGCTACTTTTTTTAATTACTGATGATTTCGGATAAAACAACAGTCATAACCGAACGTTCACAAATATTTCAATAATTACGTTCGTATTTACGTGTTTTTCATATTTTCTTGAAAAGTAATTGACAATAGTTTTTGACGTGTTATGATTAGTTCTAATTTAATAGATGCAAAACAATTTCGACGAAGATAAACCTTCCTGAAAAGAATTTCCCAGAGAGCTGATGCATTGGTGAAAATCAGCAGATTCCCAGGTTGGAGGCACTTCCGAATTGATTGGCTGAACTATAGTAGGCTGGTCCGTCACATGCACGTTACGCATGCTGAATGAAGGCTGCTTATGCAGCAAAAAAGGGTGGTACCGCGTTAGTTTATAGAGCTTTTCGCCCCTTACGTATAAGTAAGGGATGGAAGGCTTTTTTTAATTTACCTGTAGGGGGGATAGCGCGAAACATACATAAATGGTCAATCATATGAAATACCAAACAAAAAACCACAATAACAATCGAAGGAGAGAATGATTAACATGGCTTTTAAAGTACTTATCAGTGACCCACTCAGCGAGGATGGAATTTTCCCACTACGGCAGGCAGAAGGTTTTGAAATTGTAGTTGAAACAGACTTAACTCCAGATCAGTTAAAAGAACGCATCAAAGGTTTCGATGCACTTTTGGTACGCAGTCAAACTACCGTGACAAAAGAACTATTAGAAGCATCTGATCAGTTAAAAATCATCGGTCGCGCAGGTGTAGGTGTTGATAATATCGATTTAGATGCAGCTACTGAAAAAGGAATCATCGTAGTAAATGCACCGGACGGCAACACAAACTCTGCGGCTGAACATACAGTTGCAATGATGATGTCAATGGCACGCAAGATTCCTCAGGCATTCAACTCACTGAAAAACAATAAGTGGGACAGAAAATCTTTCCTTGGTGTTGAATTAAAAAATAAAACATTGGGTATCATCGGACTTGGCCGAATCGGTGCTGAAGTTGCCAGACGTGCAAAAGGCCAGCGCATGAATGTAATAGCTTACGACCCATTCCTGACCGAAGACATTGCTAAAAAGCTTGGCATTGAAATCGGAACAGTGGATGAAGTCTTGACAGCTGCGGACTTCATCACAGTTCACACACCATTATTGAAAGAAACCCGCAGAATGATCAATAAAGAGGCATTCGAAAAAATGAAAGACGGCGTACAAATTATTAACTGTGCACGCGGCGGAATCATTGACGAAGATGCACTTTATGACGCAATCGTTGCAGGTAAAGTAGCCGGAGCGGCATTGGACGTATTCGAAGAAGAGCCATTCTTGGATCATAAATTGCTTACATTGCCTCAAGTAATTGCAACGCCTCACCTAGGAGCAAGCACATTTGAAGCACAGGAATCTGTAGCAGTTGATGTCAGCCGCGACGTTGTGAACTTCCTGACAATCGGTTCTGTCCGTAACCCGGTCAACCTGCCATCTGTATCCCGTGATGTATTGGCGAAAATCGAACCTTTCTTCGACTTGACAGAGAAGCTTGGAATGTTCTTATCTCAAATCCAAAATTCAGTTATCGATGAGATCAACATTCAGTATGCGGGCGAATTGGCAAACTACGATGTACGTGCACTGACTCGTAATACTGTCAAAGGTCTTTTGAAGCGTAATCTCGGTGAAACTGTCAATGACGTCAATGCAAAAGTGCTTGCTGACCGCTACGGCATTAAAGTGAATGAGCAGAAAACTACTACTGGCAGAGGTTTCATGAACTTGATCACTGTTGAAATCGTGACTGCTAAAGGTGTCCGTAAAGTAGCAGGCACACTTCTGAACGGTCTTGGACCACGCATCGTGAAAGTAGACGATTATGTAGTTGATGCGATTCCAAAAGGCCACTTATTGTTTATCCGTCACATTGACCAGCCTGGCGCTATCGGACGCGTAGGTACCCTTCTCGCTGAAGAAGATATTAATATTGCAGCGATGCAGGTCGGACGTTCCACTGAAGGCGGAGACGCAATCATGATGCTGACGGTTGATTATCATGTAGAATCTGCTTCCATTAAACGAATCAAAGAAGTTCAAAATATCCACGATGCGAAAGCAATCGATTTATAAGAACGAAAAATCCAGCTGATGATTATATCAGCTGGATTTTTATGCGGGATTAACAAAGAAGTCGAAACCCATCGCAGTCAAAATGCCAAATAACAGGCACCAGAGGGCGATACTGATTGCCGACCAGACGGCTGTATTCAACTTTTTTGCGCCAAAAACCAATCCTATGAAAGCGGCTATATGCGTGCCAATTAATATGGGTCCGGCGAGCGCTAAAACAGGTAATCCATATTTATTCATAATTTGTTCGCCGCGTAATTGGCGTTTCGATTCACTTTTCCCTTTCTTCTGATTCCTGCGGTCAATCCAGTCTTTAACCTGCTGGAAACCGATAATTAAAAGAAGAACGGTCAGCATATTACCTGCAAACGAAAGAATCATCACCCACATAGGCGACAAACCTCTTAATATACCTAAAGGAATGACGATCATAATTTCAATCCAAGGAATCGCAGCCCCAAGAAAAACCAAGCAATACTCCAGCATGCCGCACCTCCTGTCTGTATGAACCGCCTGAATCCAGTATAGCAGAATGAAAACCGATGAGAAATTTTCTCATCGGTTTTTTAATGTATCCAATATCGGGAACAGGCCTTTTAAATTATCAATTTCGTATGTCGGTATCACTTCGTCGCTTGCCGGCTTATTTTCACGATTTATCCAAACATTTTTCATGTCAACACGGCTCGATCCCAAGATATCGGTCATCAGATTATCACCGATCATCAGTGCTTCATCAGCCTGTATTCCGCATAATTCCAGTACATGCCGGAATATAGCTGCATCTGGTTTTCCTTTTCCAAATGCGCCTGAAACGACGATATGATCAAAATACAGAGGAATCTCAGGTGAAATCGTTAACTTGATTTGCTGCAGACTCGGCGAGCCGTTTGTCAGCAAAATCAATTGATAATTTTCTTTTAACTGATCCAGCACTTCAAACGTTTCTTCATATATATACGGGCTGTTCTTTCGCTCTCTCGGAAACACCTCTGCAAGTTCCCTGCCGAACGCTTCATCATCAATACCCAACTTCTTGAGACCCCTGATCCAGGCGTCTTTTTGGTAACCTGGAACGATTTGTTTCATCTTCTGAAACTCTTCTCCCTCATCGTCAAAAACACCCCAAAGCCCTTCAAAAGGATTGATTCCAATGTTTTGCGTATGTGGATATGTTTCATATGTAGCATACAGTTCTCTTGCTTCTTGACGTACAGCACGTTCAAGCTCAACCGGGTTGACGCCAGTTTTCTTAGTTGCATACTCGCACGTTTTCTGAAATGCTGTTGAAATACTTTTTGCATCCCAGATCAATGTGTCATCCAGATCAAAAATCAGCGTTTTAATCATATGCACAGCCCCTCTCTCGTTTTTCATAGTTCAGTTATATCCCACTTCTATTATACACATTACCAAAGAGATTTGTCAGTCCGTTCCCTGTCCTATGCACTATATGTTAATTATTTTATCATTCCAGGCATATTTTTCTGAATGTAAGGGAAACTATTCATTAGGAGGTGAGCTGGAATTGGCACAACATTATTTTATCGGCATCTCTATCTCTCATCCGATTCACGGGGTTGTCCGGCAATTACGCAGCGAATACCAACTGCATGACAAATACAAAGTACTTCCCCACGAAAAAGATTTGCACATGACCATGCGCTATATTGGGGAACTCGATGAAGCCAAAATATCATGGCTAACGTCTTCCTTGCGTAAAATTTCACAGTCTCATACATCCTTTACAGTGTATGTCAAAGGACTATCATTTTTCGGATCATCTACCGGACCGCGCGTCGTCTATTTATCTGTTCAATCCTCCAGCGCACTTTGCGATTTACAATCACAGATTGCAAGGCGGACGGAAAAGATACTCGAGCTGGAAAGAGATGACCGGTTCGTTCCGCATATTACGATAGCGAAAAAACGAAAGACAAAAGAAAAGATGCAGTTAGAAAAAAAGCTCATTGACCCAGTGCCTGTGTTAATAGAAGAATTTACGTTATTCAGGATTCACCCAAATGAACAGCCTTCCTATGAAGAGTTCGCCCGTTTTCCATTAAAAAAGAGCTGACTGCATAATCGCAGTCAGCTCTTTCCCTAGTCCTCACACTTGAAAACGTCCCATATCATGTTGCAGCTCTTCCGCCAGTTGAGCAAGCGTTTGGGAACTGGATGTAATTTCCTCGTTGGCCGCCAGCTGCTGTTCAGTTGCCGCACTTGTAGATTGAGCTTCAGCTGCTGCCTGAACGGCCAATTCTTCCACTTGTCTTGCTCCATCCGTCACTTCATCGGTCATCGCCCGAATTTCTTCGATGGCTGCAGAAACAGTTGATACTTTTTCACTGACATCTGATGTCGCATGTTCAATATCCATGAAAATAGAATTAGTCTTTTCTGTTAAAGCCAATCCTTCATCTACACGCTTTCTTCCTTCTCCAGTGCTCGACACTACTTTAGTGACATCTTCAATAATAGTGTCGATCATTCTGCCAATTTCTTGTGTAGATTGTTTGGACTGTTCGGCAAGGTTTCGTACTTCTTCGGCTACAACTGCAAAGCCTTTCCCATGCTCGCCTGCACGAGCCGCTTCAATTGCAGCATTAAGCGCTAACAGATTCGTTTGTTCAGCAATCGCAGTAATCATCGATGTAACGTTCCGTATATTTTCCGTATGTTTTGCCATTTGATTGATTGTTTCCATTGAATCACCGATCGTTTGACTGATGTTTGTCATCTGATCCTTCGTCTCACCCATTAATGAAGAGCCTTCCTTCACCAGTCGTGCGACGTCTTCAGATGAGTTCAGCATTTCCTCATTGTCATGTGTGATAACGTCAATCGCTGTCACCATCTCTCCCATTGAGACAGTGGATTGATTGACGATATTCGCTTGTGATTCACTCGTCTGCAAGTTCTTCTCGGAAATTTCCGCCACCATTTCTGAAGCAGCTAAACTTTCTTCGGCACTGGCTGACAGCTCTTCTGACTGCGCAGCAAGCTGCAAAGCGGAATGTTTCGCACGATCGATAATGCCGCGCAAATCTCCAACCATTCGGTTCAGCGCAACAGACATATCACCGATTTCATCGCGATTTTTAATCTTTACTTCCTCAATGGAAAAATTACCTTCTGACACTTCTGCCAGCGCATTCGTCATCTGCGTGACAGGGCGTCTGATCAAACCGCTGATGATAATTGTTATCGCGACGCTGGCAATAATTCCTATTAAAATCAATATACCCATCATAAGGACAGCGGAACTTGTATAACTGGCTACATCTTTCTCAAGTTGTTCTTGCTGTTCACGCTGAAAATTAATCATTGCGTCAAGATTCTTGGAAATTACTTCTTGGAAAGCAGTGCCGTTTGTTCCCGTTTTGAGTGCCTGTTCATCATTGCCTGCCTTTGTTTCGTCTATAATGTTTTGCAATACTTTTTCATATTCTTCTGTAGCATCATGGGTTTCAGATAGCAATTCTTTCATCTTACTGCTATTGAGAATGATATCCAATTCGTCTAATCTTTCATGCGTACGCTGACTGATTTCCTTCAGTTCATTTATGTATGATTCAGAACCATATAACATGTATCCCCTGATGTTTTTCACAAGGTCATTCTGATCACTTTTCTGCCGCTCGAGTAATATCACTTTATGCATCCGATCTTCGATTAAAAAAGTGTATTGTTCATTAACTTTCTTAATCGCCAAAAATCCCACTGTTCCAATGACAATCATAATAATGACAATACTCATAAATCCAAGCCACAGCTTTTTTCCTACCGTAAACTTCACAATGCCCATCCCCCTTATTCAACTGAAGTGTATATCAACACTTCTAACCCTCGTCAATTATACTCCAATACTTTTATATTCGGACAGGACATTCCTCAATTAGATAAAAAATGTAACTTTACGCATATCCTTTATGAATTTCCCATCGACTCCCGAATAAATAGATCAATAGTTCTTATCTAGCGATTAATTCATTATATTACGTGGTTACAAAGACACCACTTTAAGGTGTGTCCATTTAATTATTTTTTGAAGTTACGATAGAATAATGAACACTCTTCTAATTTGCTCTAGATCAAAATCGACAGTCTTGACCCTTCTGTTCCTCCGTATTGACAGAACTCCTGAAAATAAGCCGAATACCGCTTGCCGTTTCCTTTTTCATTTTTCTATACTTTTCAGCAGCATATTACAATAACTTTTTTCTTTCGTCAGAATGGTAATTTTATTGTTTTTCTAGTATACTAGAACTTCATGACTCTTGAAGAAAATGTTCAAGGGCTATTGCGCATTTACATATATCTGTCATGCAACAGCATATAAACGTAACAGAAGACTGAAGTAGTTAGGACGTGTTTCTCGTGTCGACAGAACTTTTTATCACAACGGACTTTCAACGCCGATGGGTCAATGAATTGACTGAGGCAGGTCCGTTTTTCAGCAGCTTCTCAGAACAATCTGACAGGCTCTCCAAATTCCCAAAAGAAAATATTAAAAAGCTTGTAGAAATGGGCTATACCGCGCTTACACTCCCAAAAGAATTCGGAGGGGCAGGCATTACAGTGACGGACATGGTTTTATTTCAGGAGACTATTGCACGTTTCGACAGCGCCACTGCACTGGCGATTGGCTGGCACCAGGGCGTCGTCGGTGAACTGTATGAAAGCCGCAAATGGACAGAAGAACAATTGACCCAATTCAGTGAAGCCATTCAGCAAGGCGCTCTGGTCAACCGTTCCGTGACCGAAGCACAGACCGGCAGTCCGACACGCGGCGGCCGCCCGCAGACAAACGCAGTGCGCACAGCAGACGGGTGGGTCATTACAGGTGAAAAAACGTTCACAACAATGGCACCGGCTCTCACTCATATCTTAGTATCCGTTTGGATTGAAGAAAAGCAGAAAGTCGGCTTCTTTTTGCTCCCGCGCGAATCTGAAGGTCTCTCTATTAAAGAAACGTGGCACATGATTTCCATGCGCGGCACAGAGAGCCAGACACTTGTGCTGGACCAAGTAAAAGCTGCGCCTGATCAGCTGGTGGAAGTAAATGACGCGCCGCGCGGTGATAAGCAAAACGGGTGGATTTTACATATCCCTTCCTGCTACTTAGGCATCGCACAGGCAGCGCGTGATTATGCAGTGCAGTTTGCCTCAACTTATCAGCCAAACAGCCTGAACGAACCTATCGCATCCCTTTTCAGTATCCAGACGCAGATCGGTAAAATGGACCTGGAATTGATTAAAGCGCGCCATTTGCTGTATGATATCGCCGGCATCTATGATAATCCGGCCCGCCGGGTTCATTTGCAAAATGAATTGGGCGTGGCTAAGTCTATCGTGACGAACAGCGCAATTGAAATCGTTAATCTCGCAATGCGTATTGTTGGTGCAAAGAGTTTAGAGTTATCCAACCCGCTTCAGCGTTATTATCGTGATGTGCGTGCGGGCCTTCATAATCCCCCGATGGATGATATGACCATCACCAAGCTCGCGCAGGCGGCAATCGACGGGCAGAAATGATGAAACGTCTGCTTGTGAGCGGTTATAAAGCCCATGAATTAGGAATTTTTAATGACCAGCATCCGGGTATTCCGATTATTAAGAAAGCATTGACCGACCAGCTTCTGCCGCTTCTCGATCAAGGACTCGAATGGGTCATCGTCAGCGGTCAGCTGGGCGTGGAGACGTGGGTGATTGAATGCGTCTGGGAACTGCAGGAAGATTATCCTCATTTACAATACGCTGTCATTACTCCGTTTCTTGATCAGCAGGCAAAATGGAACGAAACAAAACAGGAAACCTACGAACAAATATTGGCTCTTGCTGATTACACAGTAAGTCTGACAAACAAACCATATGAAGCACCTTGGCAGTTCGTAGAGAAAAACAAGTTTTTGCTCCGGAACTCCGATGCTTTATTACTTCTGTATGACGAAGATAATGAAGGCTCGCCAAAATTCCTCAAGAAGATGGCTGAACAATTAGCTGACACATCAAATTATGAATTACTGACAATTACTGCGGATGATTTGCAGCTCATTGCTGAAGATCTTCAGCGTGAACAATGGGAGTAACTAAAATGCCTTGCACTATTTCAATTCATCCAAGATATTTGAAGGGATTTCAATTGAAAGCACAGGCAGTAAGATAAATAGCGGTACTTGAATTCAAAAAAACCGCGTAAAACCAAGTTATAAAAACTTCGGTTTTACGCGGTTTTCATTTGATGATAACGGTTAATTGCCATAGACTTTCCGCTAACACCTCTTTTGACAGCTTCTGAACGTATTGCCCACTCCATACATCTTCGAAAATCACATGTTTTGTGCATGGTAACCCAGTTTTTTCAGCTGTTCAATGAGCTGTTCTTTTTCTTTTATATCCAGCCCGCCAAAAATTTCTTTTATCGCTTTTTTGTGCTTAGGAAAGACTTCATCCATTAGTTCGGTCCCTTCTGCTGTTATAGAAGCATGGGTTACACGCCGGTCTTTTGGACAAGGTTTTCTTTTTACCAACTTTTTCTTTTCTAACTTATCCACGACATAGGTGATACTGCTGCTCGCAATCAATACCTTCTCACCAATTTTTTGAATCGGCTGATCGCCTTTGCTGTAAACTAATTCCAGCACAGCGAACTCTGTAGGATTTAACTTGAATTGTTTTATATCTTCTTCCACGCGCGCTTTAATGGATTGCAACGCACGGGTTAATACGATAAATGCTTTTAGGGACAAATCCTCTTCGTATAGTTCTGTATTTTTAGTATCCATGATTTACTCCTTTTTATCTCGAATTCGAGATAATTATATACCATTGGGCTGATCGTGTCAATTGTGAGGGAATAACCTCTTTCTGCATTACTTGGCCAATTGCTGAATCAGCATGGATTCATTAATTTTATTTCGAGAATTATACAGCTGCTATAGATCTTTTATACAGCAAGGATATATTCAGCCGTCTGAATCTTGGTCCCCCTTTTTTCTTTTAGATTCAAAAATGTATCATATCCAAAGAATACGGCTATTCCGCTCCAGAAGATGATAGGCGGCGAGAATAAATCTTTGTTGATTAACAGGTAAGAGAAATAATTAATGGCTGTTATGAGCATATATGTAAAGAAGCCAAGTAATGCTGCTCTTTTACTATGTAATAGTTCTATTTTATTCATTCGTTTAAATAACTTCATTTACATTCCTCAGTTCTATACAATCCCCAGTTTATGGGATAATCTTATGTGATCTTCGCGCCCGATAGCTAGATAGTGGTTTGAAACCGTTGATCTGCGCTGCAGCCGGACGCTTTCTGGAGGGAGGGCGGTGGACCACACCCCTCGCTTCGCTCGCAAGGTGTTTCACCTGTCCCTCTGATCCTCCCAGTCGCCTGTTTCCGCTCCGATCAACTAAGTGAATACAAAAAGCGTATGCGACAATAACGCCCGATTGCTTTATAAGACTTTGTTGATAAAGATCGCAGAAAGTTTTTCAGCCATCTACGTTACCGTTCTCCAATCTCATATTTAATACATCATAATCCTCTTTTTTAAAAGTTACAGTTATCCTAGCGACTCTTTTTGAATTCGGATACAGATATAATTGCTGATTAAATTTTATTCCTAACGGTGTAATTATTTGGTAGATTAAATTTAAAATATGAAAGCAATCTAACTCGACTCCATCTTTCAAATTATTTTTCACACTAATAACCACTATGTTGTCAATGGTTTCAAATGCAGGTTTTCTGGGCGAAATATTGTTGACTTCGCAGAGTTTCTTAATAACTTGCTTGAAAACATCTGTGTTCGCACTACTCATTCCCAATACAACACCTTTCACAAATTGGATTCATTTCACCAAGAGTTATTCGGTTAAATAGCCCATAGATGGGATAACGGTTGGAACTCGTTGATCTGCGCTGCAGCCGGACGCTTTCTGGAGGGAGGGCGGTGAACCACACCCCTCGCTTCGCTCGCAGGGTGTTTCACCTGTCCCTCTGATCCTCCCAGAGTCGCCGGCTTCCGCTCCGATCAACTAAGTGAGTGCGAATAAATCATATGCTGCAATCGCGCCCGATAACGGAGATAATGGTTGCAACCCGTTGATCTGCGCTGCAGCCGGACGCGTTCCGGAGGGCGGGCGGTGAACCACACTCCTCGCTTCGCTCGCTAGGTGTTTCACCTGTCCCGCTGATCCTCCCGGAGTCGCCGGCTTCCACTCCGATCAACTAAGTATATGCTTCTAAATTTATTCAGTAATCTGCGCCCGTTAGCTGTAAGCAGTTTCTCCCGACTTATCCCATTTTCTTAAAAATCTATCAATCACAAAGAATACAACGGAAAAAACAAAGCATAATACGGGAATAGGATGCGTAACAACCTCAACGAAATTAAACGTTGCAAAAGGTTTGTACTCATAAAAAATACTGTAAGGAATTATAAACAAAAGACCAAATAAAATGTGGAACCCTAGAGAGATAACTTCTTGAAACTTCTTTGCTTTAACACTTAATTTATCCGCAATAACTGAGGGGGAAATTCCGTATATGAAAACTATGGGAACTATGTATAGCGAATAAACTACAATTCCAAGGAATATCCCACCATCTTGATAAGGCACTGGTTCCAGTATATTCAAACCAATTATGGCAAGAATCGAAGTGAAAAGTGCCACGTAGATTTTTCTTTTAAACATAGCTTTTCTCCCTCACCACTTATTTATATTATATAACAAAATGGCCCGATAGTAGCCCAGCCATTATTCCGTAAACGCGCCCGATTGAGGAAGACTATTTAAGACTTTGCTCACATATTTTTGAAAAAAACAAGACTGGTATTCATTTAAGAATGCGATAAAATGATTATTACAGTGTGTAGAGATATTGGTCAATTCATTCAACCAAAAATATATGTCACATGATACGTCTACCATCTGAAAACTTATTTCGGAGGGTAACAAAATGCATAAAGAAAATCAACTGCCTCAATCGCCAAGAGAAGGCATACTATTTATGATGATTATATCGATTATTTCTGTAAACACCATTGCTCCTATCATTATGATGTTGGATCAAGGATTCAACACGGGAAATTATTTGGAAACGTTACGGATTATCCCTCTCCTATGGGTTATTATCGTGTTGTTGGTAACTTTGGTCGCTGAACCGATAGTTAGTAAAGCAATGCCAACATTCGCAACTAGAACGGATGGATTCAATGCCCACATATTGTTGAATACCTTTTTGACGGTTACAGTCTTATCTGTTTGCATGTCAATAATAGGACCTTGGGTTGGTATGTGGAAAATAGGCATCGAGCCTTTTCAAAACTTCTTTCACAATTGGTTTAGGAACTTCGGGGTGGCAATTTGGATCGAGTTACTGATTGCACAGCCCATCGCA
Organism: Sporosarcina sp. P33; assembly: GCF_002077155.1. Classification (GTDB taxonomy): domain Bacteria; phylum Bacillota; class Bacilli; order Bacillales_A; family Planococcaceae; genus Sporosarcina. Next base: position 641,693 of record NZ_CP015027.1, read on the forward strand.
AGATATGCAATGAAAAAAATACATGCAAAACAGGCAAGTAAAACAGAGAATGTAAATATTTAACCTAGATAAATTCCTTTTATACTACCTTTTCATATTTTGTACTCCTGAACCAAACCCGTTACAAGTTAGATGGCATTTTCTAACATACCATCATTTACAGCATTCAGTAGTTAGCATAATTAATAAATATTTGATTTAAAAAATGGCGGTATCTGTGGGTATTGAATAACCACAGATACCGCCATTTATTATTTTACTGTAAGCGTCAAATAACCCACACCTTCTAACATCTACGATGTTTTGCGATAATCACAATAACATCAAATGTTAGGAGGTTTTATTTTTCCATGTCATCAGATGAACGAAAACAACTATGGCAGCAACGGATTGATGCCTACAAGGCAAGTGGCGAACCAAACGTGAAAGCATGGTGTCACCATAACGAAATTGGAGTTCAAAGTATGTATCAATGGATGAAAAAACTTGCTTCAAAATCAAGTTTCGATGAACAACCTACAACACAATGGGTTGCACTCAATCAATCCAGCTCACACTCCGAGCCGAACGCATCTCTTCGTATCCATATAGGCAATGTGTCTATTGAGATCCAAGATGATTTTAATCGAGCACTTTTTCAAGAAGTGATTACAATGCTCCAATATCATGTTAAGTAGATCCCCGATTGATCAAGTTTACTTGGCTTGCGGTCCAACGGACTTGCGCAAATCGATTGACGGATTAGCTGCAATTGTTCAATTGAGTTTTCAACTAGATCCCTTTTCATCGAATCTCTTTGTTTTCTGCAATCGTAAACGGGATAAATTAAAAATCCTGCACTGGGATCATAATGGGTTTTGGTTGTACTACCGCCGTTTGGATGAAGGCCTGTTCCATTGGCCTAATCAAAAAACTGCAAGTGCGCTAAAAATTAGCCAACGGCAATTAAATTGGTTACTGGACGGGCTTCCCATGGAACAAAAACAAGCCCATCCAAAGATTGATGCGAAATCTATCATTTAGAGAGAGTTGACAACCCATGTCTTCTCTCTTTGTGTTAATATATTCTCATGGAAAAAAATACGACTGAACTACAAGCAACAATTGAAGAGCTCGCAGCGAAAAATGTGGATTTAGAAAAACAAAAAGAAGTCCTAGAGGCAAAAATTAAATGGTTGGAAGAACAGTTCCGACTTAGCCAACAAAAGAAATTTGGGACTTCCAGTGAAAAATCAAATCCAGACCAAATCGAACTTCTCCTCTTCAACGAGGCTGAACTGTCAGTAGATGAAAATATAGAAGAACCCACACTTGAATCGATTACTTATCAACGAAAAAAGTATATCGGACAACGAGATGCGAAACTTGAAAACCTGCCTACGGAAACGATCCATTATCGTTTACCTGATAAAGAGCAGGTCTGTTTGTGTTGTGGCGAAACAGTTCACGAAATGAGCACAGAAACGAGACGCGAATTGAAAATCGTTCCCGCTCAAGTGACAGTCGTTGAACACGTTCAACATATTTACAGCTGCCGTCAATGTGAGCGGGAAGGAATAGAAACACCGATTGTCACAGCTAAAATGCCAGCGGCAGTCTTTCCAAAAAGTCTTGCATCACCTTCTTCAATGGCATATATAATGAATCAAAAATACGTAGAAGGGATGCCCTTATACCGAATTGAAAAACAATTTGAACGTCTTGGTGTCTTTCTATCACGCCAAACGATTGCCAACTGGGTAGTATATGGTGCAACGAAATGGCTCTCACCGCTTTACAATCGCTTGCACGAGTTACTACTTCAACTTGACCGTCTGCACGCAGACGAAACAACAGTTCAAGTTTTAGCAGAACCCGGAAAAGCGGCAAATTCCAAGTCCTATATGTGGTTGTACCGATCTAGTCACAATGTGGAACCAATTATCTTATATGACTATCAAACTTCGCGCCACAGTAAGCACCCGAAGGCATTTCTTAAGGGATTTGAGGGATATCTTCATGTCGATGGTTATGCGGGATACCATGATTTGAAGGACGTGGAGTTGGTTGGCTGTTGGGCGCATGCTAGAAGAAAATATGACGAAACGCTCAAATCTTTACCTGCCAATGTAGATAAATCTACGACTCTCGCAGCTGAAGGTCTTCAATTCTGTACGCAATTATTTAAAGTTGAAAAACAGATAGAAAAGGAATTTGAAAACTGTAGCCCCGAACAACGGCAAGAAGAACGTCAAAAACGCAGTCAACCCGTGTTGGATGCCTATTTAGCGTGGCTAAAATCCAAACGCCCTCAAGTTCCACCTAAAAGCAAATTAGGTGTCGCTATCAATTATAGTTTAAACCAATGGTCAAAACTCATTGCTTTTATGAAAGACGGGCGACTTGAACTCGATAATAACCGAGCAGAACGTTCGATTAAACCATTCGTTATGGGAAGAAAAGCATGGCTATTTGCCCAATCAATGAAGGGTGCAACTGCCAGTGCCACCATCTATAGCATTGTCGAAACGGCCAAAGAGAATCAATTAAACCCAATGAATTATTTAACCTATCTCTTTGAACATTTACCACAAATAGACCTAGATGATCAGGAAGCACTTGACCAGTTCCTTCCGTGGTCACAGACAATTCAGGAGGAATGCCGGATTCCTGTTAAAGTTAGATAAAGAATACACTAATGCCCACCTGAAAAACTAGGTGGGCATTATTTGACGCTTACATTTTACTTATTAGTTTGTTCTACGTATTGTTTAAAATTATCTAAAATCGCCTGCCATCCCTGTTGTTGAAACTCGATTGGATGTGTAGTTTCAGCGTCAAACGTCTCAATTACTTCGGTTTCATTTTTTTGACCGTTAAAGGTAATGTTTACTTTTCTTCCATCTCCTAAGGTATAAGAAATACCCTCATGTAATTTTACTTCATCGTAGATTCCACCAAAATCGAAACCCATACTACCATCTTTTGCTTCCATTCTTGAAACGAATTTCCCACCTGCTTTAAGATCATTCTCAGCAAATGGTGTGTGCCAATCTGCGATATACTTATAAAAGGAGCGGAAAGATTCCGCTCCTTTCTTTATGCTATTTCTTGTGCGAGCACAGATTAGAATGAATGGTGAACCCGTTAGAAATATACTATTCACTCTTTCCATGGTTGATTCACTATCAGAAAGTACGATCAATTTCTTTAATCACTTCCCCAACTAACTCTTCTGAACGTCTAGTCTGTTATTCAGATTCACCAACGACAGTAAATCTTTCATTCACGTGCTTCGGATTTTCAATCTCATCGACTATGGCAATAGCGTAGTCAGCATAGCTGATGTAACTTTCGCCTTTCGAATTAACGAGAAGGTAGTCTTTTCCTGACTCATATGATCCCGTTCTCTTCCCTTCCGGATCAAATACGGCAGACGGGCTAATAAATGTCCATGACATATCTGTTGTTTCTCGTAATTCTTGCAAGTTACGTGCTTGTCCTTTTGCTGTTGGTTTAATGAAATCAGGAAAATCAGGTGTATCGATGACCTGAACGGTTTTGTTTTCGTCAACATAAAGGCTTCCAGCTCCACCTACAATGATTGCTCTTGTATTTGTTCCTTGAAGCGCCTCAATTAAAGTATGACCTGCATCCACATGTGGTTGTTCTTCGCCAAGTGGAGCACCGAAGGCATTTACGACAACATCAAATGGTTTGACATCATCCGTCGTAAGTTCCAATATGTTTTTTTCAATAACCGTCACATTCTTGCCCTTAAGTTTTGACGCATCTCTTACAACTGCTGTGACATGGTGTCCCCGATTAATTGCTTCTTCCATAATAAAATTTCCTGCTTTTCCGCTTGCTCCAATAACTGCAATATTCATGATCTTATTCCTCCAGCTTCAAATTTATTTTGTCCACATCGCACATTAAAAACAATCTAAAATTTTATATCGTTTCATCAAAATAGCCTTGGAGTATGTGCGCCCAGATTTTTTTTGTGCTAGCTGTGAAACGTTTCCTTATTCGAATTGTATCTACCTTCAACAGGAATCTAACCGGTCACGATCAATCTAGTCTTTTGAAGACTGGAACATTTTACGATCCACTGATAATAACTGACTTCCGCTAATGACAAGTACAACCGCCATCGTTAATAACGCTACATCTAATTCATAACCTGCCGCTTCAGCACCCATGAAACCGAGAGATAATTTTACTTTAAAAATAGCGCCAAGTAATACGATCGCAATTAAACCTGATACGATTCTCGTTCCAAACCCAACAATTAAAGCGATTCCTCCGATTAATTCAATGAACGCTACAACATAACCTAAGCTGCCCATAATACCAATACTTTCAAACCAACCCGCTACATTACCAAGACCCATTTGAAATTTAGCAATCCCATGAATAAGAAACGTAACCCCTAGAACGACACGAAGTAACAACAAACTCAATTCATAATTTTTTCCCATTTTATATTCTCCTTTATTTCTGTTTATTAAATTTTATTGGATAGAATTTCAGCTAAACATTCGTATTTCTACTCTTTCTGTTTATGATCTTACTGTTTTTAACGCACTACTCCATTCTACAACCTCATTAAGCATCATATAGATATTTTCATCATGTAGGGCTTGAGGTTTAAAATCAGTGCCATTTTCAAATTCAGTAAATAAAGATAAAGTTGGATGTGTGCGGACATCAGCAATTTTTAGCTCGCCACATATACCACGTAAATGTTCCGTTGCACGGGCTCCGCCAGTAGAACCATAACTGACAAAACCAGCAGCTTTGTTATGCCATGCTTCTCTGGCAAAATCAAGAGCATTTTTTAATGCACCTGAAATGCTATGATTGTATTCTTGAACGATGAATACAAATCCATCCAAGCTAGCCAGTTTTTCATTCCAAGCTGTAATTCCTGGTTCTGTTCCGTCAGTTGTTCCTAAAAAAGGTAATTCAAAGTCTGCAATATCTACAATTTCATAATTTGCATCTCCACGTTTGTCAGCAATACCCTTTACCCACTCTCCAACTTGTGGACTTACTCTCCCTTGTCTTGTACTCCCCAAAATAATTCCAATGTTTAATTTTTCATTTGTCATTTTGTCTTCCTCCTTGTGTGTTCTTCCAAATAATTTTTCTAAAAAACCCATGACTTACACCACCTATGCTTTTTACAGTGCGAATTTACCTTCTTGTTTCTTTCCGAACGATTGGAGCAATCTCTGTAGCTAATAACTCAATACCTTCAGCTACTTTTTTAAACGGTATACCACCTATATCAATCTGTGCCATCAAACGTTGATGTCCAAAAAGTTCATATTGATGAAGGATTTTCTCTATGATTTGTTGCGGACTGCCTACGAATAATGCAGTATCAGGAGCTGTCATTTGTTCAAAATCTGCACGCGATAACCTTCTTCCGCTCATCCCACGTTGTTCATTAACATATGACCAGTAATTCGAATAATAAGGATAAAACTCATCCTTTGCTTGTTGAGTTGTCTTTGAAAAGTACCCATGACCTGTTATACCGACCTTTAAATCTTCTGGAGCATATCCAGCCCCGATGCCAACTTGACGGTACAGATCAACTAATGGCTTAAATCGTTTAGGATCACCGCTGAGGATCACTAATGCCATCCCAATACCTAACCTGCCAGCGCGGGCTGCACTTTCTGGCGTTCCCACAACACCACCCCATATCCGTAACTCCTTCTGATAAGGGCGAGGTGCAATTTCAGCATTCCTTAATGGCGAACGAAAGTGACCATTCCAAGTAATTCTCTCGTTTTCGTTAAGCTTTAAAAGTAAGTCTAGGTTTTCAGTGAATAATGCATCATAGTCATTTGTGTCATAACCGAAAAGTGGGAACGATTCTATAAATGCGCCACGACCCGCAATAATTTCCGCACGTCCATCCGAAAGTAAATCCAAAGTTGCAAAGTCTTCGAATAAACGAACAGGATCGATCGTACTTAATACTGACGTAGCACTTGTCAATTTAATTCGTTTCGTCACCTGAGCTATGGCAGCTAAGACAACCGCCGGCGAGGAAGTAGCATAATCTAATCGATGATGTTCACCTACACCAAAGATGTCCAAACCGGCCTCATCAGCGAGTTTGGCCGCTTCGATAATCTCCTTCGTTCTTTGCCCTGCACTAATTGTTTTTCCGGTAACCGGATCTACTCCTATATCTCCAAGTGTATATAGACCAATTTCAATCCCTGGATTTTCAGACTGTTCTTTTTTAGTCATAATCGTATTTTTCCTCTTCTACTTTTAGACTCTTAATTGAATACGATTTCCAGAAGGATCGATCGCAATCACTGAACCGTTTTCTTCCATAACAGTTGCGCCGATGCTCTTCAACTGAGCGATCATTTTATGTTTCTTTTCTTCATTAGGAAGCATTAAAGTAAATGATTCTAGTCCAGCACTATTAGGAAACGGTTTAGGTGCGCCTACACCGTTCCACGTATTTAAAGCGATATGGTGGTGGTACTTACCGTCCGAAAGAAATAGCGCCTGATTACCATAGCGGTTCACTACCTCTAACCCCAGCCCTTTCGTGTAAAACTCTTCTGTCGTTTTTAGTTCGGATACATGTAAATGAATATGCCCCATCACCGTGCCTGCCGGAAGACCATTCCATGTATGTGGTTTTACGCCAGATAATAGCTCAGGAAAATTGATTGGATCATTTGCCATTGCAACTTCACCTTTATCCCAATCCCATTTTGATGGATGACGGTCTACATAGATCTCAATTCCATTCCCATCTGGATCGGATAAATAAAGAGCTTCACTGACAAGGTGATCTGCTGATCCAATCTGGAAACGATTTTCTATAAAATGCTGCACGATTTTGGCTAAGTCAGATCGTTCAGGTAGAAGTAATGCAAAGTGATAGAGCCCCGTTGTTCTTCCTTGCTTTGGAAGAACGTTTTCCGGCTGTTCGATTGATAATAAAACGGTCTTTCCATCCGCAGTTAAATGAACTTTTCGTTCCGTTTTTTCCAATACTTTAAAGCCGATTATTTCTTGATAAAACGCTAATGCACGCTCTATATTTTGTACCTTTAAATTGACTTGACCGACGAATGTGATCGGTTCACGATGAAAGTTCATTTTTATGTTTCCTCCTAGTAGATTAATTAATACGAATTAGTAGTTAGTTAGTTACCTTATGTAAGTAACTATACATCGACACATTATGATAGTCAAGAAAAAATCAGATGAAAAGTAATTTGATTACTATTAATAACCATGTATACTATTAAGTAAGGAGTTGATTAAAATGGAGAAGTTGATTTGTCCAAGATTTGAAAAAGCTTTAGGTTATTTAAGCCAAAAGTGGACGGGTCTCATTATTTACCATCTTCTACCTGGTCCACAACGTTTTTGCACGATCGAATCATCGATCGGTGTAAGTGGCAGAGTCCTGTCGGAGAGGTTAAAGGATTTGGAAAACGAGGGAATTATAAAGCGAGATGTATTTCCAGAAACTCCCGTTCGCATCGAATATTCGTTAACTGAAAAAGGGATCGCTTTAGAACCCGTTATGAGAGAAATGGAGAAATGGTCGGAAAATTGGGTGGGGACAGATCGTTAACAACTTTTCGTCCCAATCTCTTTTTCTATATACAGATTAGTGTTGACAAGAAACTCAATTCATACGCGTCACCTGTTCATTTCACTAGTATAAAACTAAATTAAACGTCAATAAGAGTTGTTTATGGCACTATAAAAATGTAGGGAATGGCATTCACCGAAAGGTGCAAAGTCGAGCGCTATTATTTATAGTATTGTAGAAACGGCAAAGGAGAATGGACTAAGTCCATTTGAATATTTGAAGTATCTATTTGAACGGTTGCCAAATATTGATACAACAAATAAAGAGGCATTAGATCAGCTCTTGCCATGGTCAGCAAGTATTCCATTACATTGTCAAAGCCCAAAATAAAATCTTAACTAAAGTATAAACAAACCCATACCTGAATAATAGGTGTGGGTTATTTGACGCTTACCATATCTGAAAGGACATTTAAGATATCATATCTCATAAGAGGTGGACACGTATGACAACAGCAATTAAAACACTTTCGGCAATCGTCTATAATCGTAAATCAAGAGGAGAATTAGAGGACTTACAAAAACACAAAAAGGAATTATTGTCCTACTGTGAACGTAATAATTTTAGTTTTGCTTACTTTGAAGAAATAGCTTTCAGCGTCGATGAGGAACGAATCGAATATTTAAAGTTAATCAAGGAAATTGAATCAGCTAAATATTACGTTTTGGTCATAACGGATTTATCACGATTAACACGAAATTTAAAGCAACAGCTTGAGTTATTTGAACTACTTGAGAAATATAATATGATTGTTCACAGCCGATTAGACGGAATCATTAACCCATCAGATAGCATGGGTGAAATGATGTCCGTTATCAAAGGCATGTTTAACCAATCAGCGTATAAAGAAACGTCTAAGAAAATGCACTTAGGACGCTTGCAAAGTGCCAGAGAAGGTAAGTGGGTTGGCGTACCGCCTTATGGCTACAAAATGAACAAGGAGACTCTACGATTAGAACCTGACGAAATTGAAGCACCTAACGCAAGGCGTATCTTTATGGAGGTTATAGAAGGATATTCAATTACTGACATTAGTGTAGGTTCAATTCCAGAGATACTATTTTATTTATATTGCTCATTAAAATTTATAGATTAACTTCATCTATTTCTATCTCAGACAAATCGATAAATTCTAGTTCCATTTCTGCTTCTGCTTTCGAACGATAAACGGTAATTTTATCATAGGGTTTCAAGTTGTCTTGCCATGATTCTATATTACTCAGAAAACCTTCTCCGTTTTCAGAGATTAGCAAGCATTCTAAATCCTTATTGATATAACAGAGTGGTGCGTCACTTTCTAGGTCACATTGTTGTCCAACGGTTCCGATAAATCCACCTTTACTATCTTTTGCCATAATATCTACATGTGGAACCGTATAAAATTCTAAATGTGGAATATAATCGTTAGCATATTTTTGATACTCCTCATTTCTATCATAAACACTCATAGAATAAATTGTTGTACCTGCTGATATAATCTCAGTTTCTTTTAAAAATACAGTTATGGCCCCAGTTAATTCTGTTCTATCTAGATAAACTTTTCGCATCTTTTACCTCCGTCAAATCTATATTTATGCAGATATCCATGTTGCTTTAATGTACGGTCAATTAAGCTTTGTACAATCATTATCAACAAAGAAAAGCCAATTAAAAACAGGAGAATTTCTAGTAAGTAGTCCAAATTAATCCACTCCACTTCTAAAATCATACGTTTCGTAAGGTAGTTCTACTTTCTATCTCAAAGTTCTTTTTCAGTAATTATCTTATATAAAATCTCTGAGTCCTTTATTGGAAGTTTGATATATTTTGCTTGACTTTCAGCAATTATCTCTAATCTATCTCTAATCTATCTCTATTTGGAGTCACCCATATAGCATAGTTAATCGAACCCAAGCTAAAACGATATTCAGGAGGAGATGCCATATCCACTTCAACGTTCTCTTCCCATTCAGCGTTTTCAATTATTTCTGCAACAGTCTTTATTTCATCAGGTTTAACAACTTCTTTTATATTTTTATAGTCTTCACTTTCGCGTTTCTCAACTGTAAACGGTTTTACTTCAACATCTTCAGTTTGTGGAATCACTGATTGTATTTCTTGTGGTGCTTTTATTGTTTCTTCTTGATTACAACCAACTAATGCAAAACACAATACGATAAATAATGTAAATACACCTATCCTTTTCATACCCATCCCCCTTTTTCATTAAAAGGTACTTTCAAGATATAGCCTTAATTCCGCAAAATGGCCCGTTTGCGGAATTGTCCTTATCACACAAACACACCCAATTCAGGAACAATTTACTTTACTCAGATATAATCATTGGTTGAACGTTTATTAACCAGGTTGTCTCACTTTTTATTTACCGAAAAGGAAAAGCCGCTGACGATTAACACAATGGCAGCTTTGCCTCTTCATTTCCCTTTAAAGAAAAATGAAGAGATAAGGAGTAAAGTCGAAATTATAATACCTCCCAATTGAAATGCTTCCAAACTTTCTACAGAAAATTTGGTCGCTAATCCTGTCACATGTAATAAAAGCAGGATTGCCATGGAACCCATTATTACAGCGAAAGAGACTTTTTGAATTGTCCTTCTTTTGCATGTATTCTCCTTTCCCAACGTATCCATCCTTTCAAACTCTAAATTTCCTCTCCTGTACAGTTTATTAATGTGAACTTTATGTATTTAGATTGAATTTCATTACTAGTTGTTGTATCCATTGGCAATCACGCCTGGCAGCGTCATTTTACAATGTTGTCTGATTTTAGAATCATTACACTCTTTCTTCTTAACAGTATTATACCAATAATATACAAAAAACTTTAATAAAAAGAAAAAGCACCGCTGTATGCGATGCTGTATACTGCTGTAACACTTACTTTCGGTTTGATGTTTTTTACTTAATCACCTTTAATACTTGCTTAAACTCTTCCGTGCCTGCTTCACCGAGAAGTTCGTATAATGCGGTTTCCACGCATGTTCCCGCAATCCCGAGCGCATTCATTTTCTGCAGGCCGATCCGTTTATTATCTTCGGTCCGGGAAGTAACTGCATCCGTCACAACTTCTACTTCATAGTCCTGCTTTGCCAAATCTGCCGCGGTCATATAAACACAAATATGCGTTTCAATTCCCGCAATCAATATTTGTTTGCGGTCCAAGTCTTTTAATTGTTTCATGAACTCTTCATTGCGCGCCCCGCTGAATGTCATTTTCGCAATCGGCTTCTGGCCTTCAAGAAGACTTGCCAAGGATTCAGTTGTCGGTCCCAGGCCATCCGGGTATTGTTCAAGCCAAAGAATTGGGATGTTCATCACTTGCAGACCTTTGATCAGTTTCTCCAGATTGTCATGCAGCACTTCACTGTCTTCTACAATTTGTGCGAGTTTCCCTTGTACATCCACCAAAACAAATACAGTTTGATCTCTTTTTAGCATTGCCCTTCCTCCCCTTTCGCTCATTGCCGCTAGTATAGCATATTTACAGATTCTTTAGAGAAAACGATAGTTGATACTGACTAAAAGACAGCCCCTCTTCCCGTCAGGAAGTGAGGCTGTCTGTAAATACATTAGTTTTGAACTGTTGCTTTTTGTTTCGCTTTCGCTTTTGCTTCGATACGGCGCGCGTGCAAGATTGGCTCTGTGTATCCGCTCGGCTGTTCTGCCCCTTTGAAAATCAGATCACAAGCTGCCTGGAAAGCGATGGAATCATCATAGTTTGGTGCCATTGGCTGATACAGCTTATCGTCAGCATTTTGCCCGTCAACTACTTTTGCCATACGTTCCAACGTTTCTTGAACTTGCTCTTTTGTACAGATCCCATGACGCAGCCAGTTTGCAATATGCTGACTGGAAATACGCAATGTTGCACGGTCTTCCATCAATCCCACATCATTGATATCCGGAACTTTAGAGCATCCTACTCCCTGATCGATCCAGCGTACAACGTAGCCAAGAATCCCTTGTGCGTTGTTATCCAGTTCAGACTGCACTTCTTCCGGAGTCCAGTCAACAGAAGGAGCTAATGGAATTTCAAGGATTCCATCACGGTAATCAACGGAGCTGTCGATTCCTGCCTGTACGTCTTTTACATTTACTTCATGATAATGCAGAGCGTGCAAAGTTGCAGCTGTCGGAGACGGAACCCACGCTGTGCTTGCCCCCGCTTTTGGATGAGCAACTTTTTGCTCAAGCATAGCAGCCATCATATCCGGCATTGCCCACATTCCTTTACCGATTTGCGCATGTCCCGGAAGACCCGCTTTAATTCCTACTGCCACGTTGGAAGCTTCATATGAAGACAGCCAATTAGAAGCTTTCATATCTGCTTTTCGGATAACCGGACCAGCTTCCATCGATGTATGAATTTCATCGCCTGTACGGTCAAGGAAACCTGTATTGATGAATGCAATACGTTCTTTTACTTCATTGATTGCAGACTTCAGGTTCAAAGACATTCTGCGCTCTTCATCCATCAAACCTATTTTGATTGTGTTGCGCTCAAGACCTAACAGATCTTCAATGCGGTCGAATAACTTGTTGGCAAATGCCGCTTCTGCCGGGCTGTGCATTTTTGGCTTAACGATATAAATTGAGCCATGACGGGAGTTTTTGAATTCCGTATCGCTCTTGAAATTGTGTGTAGCAATTAGTGAAGTAATGACGCCGTCGAGAATTCCTTCAGGCACTTCATTGCCGTTTTCATCCAATATGGCATTGTTTGTCATTAAGTGGCCAACATTACGCACGAACATTAATGAACGGCCGTGCAATGTGAATTCTTTGCCATCTGCAGTCTTATATTTTCGGTCAGCATTCATTCTTCGGGTAACTGTTTTATTTCCGCGTTTAAATGACGCTTCCAGATCACCCTTCATCAGTCCCAGCCAGTTTCGGTATACACCGACTTTATCTTCAGCATCTACCGCTGCAATGGAATCTTCGCAGTCCATTAACGTAGAAAGAGCTGCTTCCAGAACTAAATCTTTCACGCCTGCTTTATCGTCTTTTCCGATTGGATGGTTACGGTCGATTGCAATTTCAATGTGAAGTCCATTGTTTACGAGCAATACCGCTTCGGGCGCATCTTCTGAACCATTATAGCCTGCCAGCTTGGACTCATCCTGCAATGCAGTTGTCTTGCCGTTTTCAAGTGTCACTTGAAGTGTTCCGTCTGCGATTTTATAAGCTGCTGCATCCGCATGAGAACCTTCAGCAAGCGGTGCCGCCTGGTCAAGTAAGTTTTTCGCGAAAGCGATTACTTTTTGGCCTCGTTTTGGATTGTATTCAGCTCCAGCCTGTGCTCCGTCTTCGTCACTGATTACGTCTGTTCCGTACAGCGCATCATACAAGCTTCCCCATCTTGCATTTGCTGCGTTTAATGCATAACGTGCATTATCGATTGGAACAACGAGCTGTGAGCCGGCCTGATTGGCAATTTCATTATCAACATTAGACGTTGTCACTTGAAAATCTTCTGCAACCGGCTCGAGATAGCCGATTTCTTCGAGAAATTCTTTATATTTAGCAGCATCAATTTGCCCCTTATTCTGTTGGTGCCATTCGCTGATGGCATTTTGCAGTTCACTGCGTTTCTCTAATAGCGCTTTGTTTTCAGGAGCAAGTTCATGAATGAGCGAATCAAAGTTTGTCCAAAATTGATCTTTTTGGATTTCTAAGCCCGGTAGAACTTCTTCATTTACGAAGTTAACTAGTTCTGTTGCGACTTGCAATTTACCTACTTTTTCATAGTTTGTCATGGAATAAAGCCACCCCTTAAGATTTTTTGCGCCACTCTGTTGTATAACATGCAGCGGTGAACACTGTTCATCATTAGTTTCCGGCGGTACCCCATAGCCGATCTTCAATTTCTGAAGTGTGAATGATGAGTGATCTTCCTGTTCGAAGACGTGTTAGTACTTATCATACCTAAAGTCTAGAAAACTTTCAACTGAATTGTGAAAATTTTCACATCTCGAAGAAAGGAATCGTTTTTCAATATTTATCAGTTATATAACAGTTCCTCTTGGACATCTTTGCATCTTGCAGAATTACACTTTTATCCAAGTTAATAAATAAGAATTGTTTATTTTATGAAAAATGAAAGTTGACACCCTATTTTCTCTGTGATAGCTTTAGAGGCAATCATCTAAATTGAATAGTTTGAAAACCGGGTGAAATGGGAGCAATTTCATTTCTTAAAAGGGAATCCTTACTTTTGGAGCGGTCCCGCCACTGTGAAGACGCTATTGCGTCCAGCCAGATACCTGCCCGTTTTCATGACGCTTCATCCTACGGTGAATAGGGAAGTGTTAGACACACGCAGTCTAGGAATGCAGGCTTTTTTACGCCTGTATTTTACACTTGCGTGACAATCTAACATTTCCCCGAGAAATGTTTTTTTTATTGAAAAAAACTTCAAGGGGGAATTAACAAATGGTCAAAAGCAGTATCACGGGATATCCCGTCATAGGTGAAAATCGCGAGTGGAAACGTGCACTCGAAGCATTTTGGGCGAAGAAAATTTCAGAAGAGGAACTTCTTCGTACAATAAAGGAAATCCGTCTGGCAAATTTAAAGAAGCAGAAAGATGCGGGCATTGATTGGATCGCCGTTGGTGATTTCACATTGTATGACCGCGTACTGGATACATCAGCCATGTTCGGAATTATCCCTTCCCGCTTTCATTGGAAAGGCGGACCTGTATCCACTTCTACGTATTTCTCAATAGCGCGCGGCAACGACGAAGCTGTCGCTTCTGAAATGACAAAGTGGTTCAATACGAACTACCACTACATCGTGCCGGAATATGAAGGACAGCGCTTTGAACTGACAGAAAACAAACCGCTTGCCGCCTACATCGAAGCAAAGAAGGAACTCGGCATCGACGGCAAACCAGTTCTTCTTGGACCTTACACATTGCTGAAATTGTCTAAAGGGTATGAAGACAAAGACGTACCTTCAATTATTCTGCAGTTACTTCCACTTTATCAAAAAGTATTGAAGGAGCTTCAGGATGAAGGCGTGCAATGGGTACAAATTGACGAACCTATTCTGTGCACTTCCATTTCAGGTGATGAAATGAAAGCTGTGACCGAGATTTATTCACAACTCACGAAAGACCTCGACGGAATGAACATTTTATTGCAAACGTACTTTGATTCCGTGGAACATTATGAAGAAACAATCGCTCTGCCGGTAGCAGGAATTGGACTTGATTTTGTCCATGGCTGTGAAAAAAATCTGCAGAACATCAAACAGTACGGTTTTCCTGAAAATAAAGTACTGGCCGCGGGTATTATAGACGGCCGGAATGTCTGGCGCTCTGATTTGCAGGCAAAATTGACGCTGACGGAAACGATTCAACAACATGTTCCATCCGCAAACTTGTGGATTCAGCCTTCCTGCAGTTTGCTCCACTCGCCTGTTACAACTCGTTCTGAACAAAATCTGGATGCTGTTATCTTGCATGCACTGGCGTTTGCAGATGAGAAAGTCAATGAAATCAAGATTCTTCAGGAAGCATTACAACGAGGCAAAGAACAAGTCACGGGAGATTTCAAGGCAAGTCAGGCAGCGTTAACAGCTTTCAATGCACTTCCTGCACGAAACCGAAAAGAAGTCCGTGACGCGTCGTCAGGCAGTATTTTATCCGACAGCAGGCGTAATTTGCCATATGCCGAACGCAAAGTGAAGCAGCAGAAGAAATTCCAATTGCCGCTATTGCCAACTACAACCATCGGCAGTTTCCCTCAGACACAAGAAGTTCGTGCAACACGCAATAAGTGGAGAAAAGGTGAAATTACGGATCAGCAATACAAAGACTTCGTGAATGCAGAGATTAAAGAGTGGATTGATATTCAGGAGGATCTGGGGCTGGATGTTTTGGTTCACGGTGAATTCGAGCGTACGGACATGGTCGAATATTTCGGTGAAAAGCTCGATGGCTTCGTTTTCACAGAAAAGGCATGGGTGCAGTCGTACGGTTCCCGCTGCGTCAAACCGCCGATCATTTTTGGAGACGTCGCTTTCACTGCCCCTATGACGGTTGAGGAATCTGTCTATGCAAAATCTCTGACGGACCACGAGGTGAAAGGAATGCTGACCGGACCTGTCACGATCTTGAACTGGTCATTCGTTCGCGATGATTTATCGCGCGAGGAAGTGGCAAATCAAATTGCCCTTGCCCTGCGAAAAGAAATCGAATCACTTGAAGCAGCAGGCATTCATATGATCCAGGTGGATGAACCGGCACTTCGTGAAGGTCTTCCACTAAAGCAATCCGAGTGGAAACATTACCTAGACTGGGCTGTCAATGCATTCCGTGTATCCACTGCTTCTGTAGAAGATACGACGCAAATTCATACGCATATGTGCTACTGTGATTTCAACCATTTCATCGAAGCCATCAGCGCACTTGACGCAGACGTCATATCGATTGAAACTTCACGCAGCCACGGTGACTTGGTGGAAGCATTTACTGACTATCACTATGACAAAGGCATCGGTCTTGGTGTTTACGACATCCACAGCCCGCGGGTTCCTGCCGTCGAAGAGATGACGGAGATCATCAACAAAGGACTTGAAGTACTCGAGCCTTCACAGTTCTGGATCAATCCCGACTGCGGACTGAAAACCAGAAAACGTGAAGAGACGGTCGCAGCATTGAAGCATATGGTCATTGCGACGGAACAGGCACGCGAGCGTTTAGCTGCAGCAGCAGTGAAATAATAGGACTGTCCGGGGAATCAGCGTGATTTCCCGGACAGTTTTTTTGTACGCATAACCAGTAAAAAGGCAGCCCTTTGAAGTCAAATTACTTCTCGGGCTGCCTTTTCTATTTACTTATCAGCTGAACTGCTTCGTCAGGTTCGCCATCTCAATAGCGGACACTGCCGCATCCCAGCCTTTGTTGCCAGCTTTCGTGCCTGCACGCTCGATGGATTGCTCAATTGTATCTGTTGTCAGAACACCGAAAATTACCGGTATACCGGATTGCATGCTTGCCTGCGCTACCCCTTTTGCCGCTTCATTACAGACAAAGTCGAAATGCGGGGTCGCGCCCCGGATGACTGTGCCAAGCGTGATAATCGCGTCATACTTTTTAGAGTCTGCCATTTTCTTCGCGATCAGCGGGATTTCAAATGCGCCGGGCACCCATGCGATGTCCACATCCGCTTCATCCACACCATGACGTTTAAATGCGTCCTGTGCGCCTGACAGCAACTTTCCCGTGATGAATTCATTAAACCGTCCTACAACAATCCCTACTTTTAGCCCTGTACCTACTAAATGTCCCTCAAATAAATTACCCACGTTCCATCTCTCCTCATATCGTTAGTAAATGACCAAGTTTCTCTGCTTTTGTATGCAAATATTTTTCATTTGCTTCATTAAAAGGCAGCTGAATCGGCACTCGTTCCACCACTTCGAGTTCATACCCTTTCAAGCCCGCGATTTTCTTCGGATTATTCGTTAATAAGCGCATCTGACGAATACCGAGTTCCCGAAGTATCTGTGCGCCAATGCCATAATCTCGTAAATCCGCCGCAAAGCCGAGTTTTTCATTGGCTTCGACCGTATCATACCCTTGTTCTTGCAGTTCATAGGCTTTCAGTTTATTGATTAAACCGATCCCTCTGCCCTCTTGGCGCATATACAATAAAACGCCGCGCCCTTCCTGTTCGATCTGCGAAAGCGCCGCCTGAAGCTGCGGTCCGCAGTCACAGCGGCAAGAGCCAAACACATCACCCGTCAGACATTCTGAATGAACTCTTACTAAAACCGGTTCATCCGTCGTGACGTCACCTTTGACCAGCGCCACATGTTCCTTGCCGGTAAGCGTTTCTGTATAGCCCGCCATGCTAAACTCTCCGAAGTCCGTCGGCAGCTTAATCTCCGCTTCACGCATAACCAGCTGTTCCTGCTGCAGACGATAATGGATCAAATCCTGAATTGTAATTAATTTTACATCAAGCTCTTCAGCTATCTTACGTAATTCAGGAACTCTTGCCATCGTTCCGTCTTCACTCATAATTTCACAAATTACACCCGCCGGCGCACTGCCTGCAAGCCTTGCCAAGTCTACCGCAGCTTCCGTATGCCCTGTACGTTCAAGCACGCCGCCTGACTTTGCAACGAGCGGGAAAATATGTCCCGGACGCTTGAATTCACCAGCTGCTGCATCAGGTTCCATCATTTTTACAATGGTATCCGCCCGTTCAAATGCACTGATGCCCGTATGTGTAGTGCAGTGATCGATACTGATCGTGAACGCCGTGCCGTGTGAATCCGTATTATGATCAGTCATCATCTGTAAACCAAGTTGTGCAGCTTTTTGTTCTGTCACCGGCACACAAATCAATCCGCGGCCCTTCGTTGCCATGAAATTAATGATTTCAGGAGTGACCCCGTCAGCCAGTGCCACAAAGTCCCCTTCGTTCTCACGGTCTTCATCATCTACTACAATAACCACTTTCCCCTGCCGTAAATCTTCTAACGCTTCTTCAATTGTATGAAACATCCTCTTTCACTCCTTTACATGAATCCGTGCTGTTGTAAAAAATCTTTCGTCATCGTCTGACCGCTGTCCTGTCTTTTCTGCAGCATGTTCTCTACATATTTCGCAAGCATATCGCATTCAAAATTCACCGTGTCCCCTGCCTGTTTTTTCGCGATGACAGTCATTTCCTGTGAGTGCGGAATCAAAGATATCGTGATGTCCGTATCTTTCACTTCAAAAATCGTCAATGACGTTCCATCCAGTGCAATCGAGCCTTTATTTAATAAATACCGCCCATATTGTTCGGGGAGCGACAATCGTATATATAACGCATTATCGACCGTGCTTTTTTCCCGAATGATGGCGACGCCGTCTACGTGGCCTGTCACAAAATGACCGCCTAATCTTCCGTTCGCTGCAAGTGCACGCTCCAGATTGACCGGACTTCCTGCAGACAATTGCCGCAATGATGTGGATGCCATAGTTTCCGGCATAACGTCTGCTGCAAACTGGTCTTTAGTAAAGTGTTTGACTGTCAGGCAAACGCCGTTGACCGCAATGCTGTCACCTAGCTGCACATCTGTCAGTACGGTCGATGCACCGATCGTCAGCGTCATCGATTGGGCACCAGGCTGTATATGTTTGACAGTGCCAATCTCTTCGATAATTCCTGTGAACATTGCTCAATCACTCTCTTTCGGTACCGCTATGATTTTAATGTCAGGACCGACCATTTCCACACTTTCGAATTGCAGCGGAAATGCATCATTCATCAGCTTTGGATCCAATCCGCCGATAGGAGTCAGCGAACTGATGCCGCCAAGCAATTTCGGTGCAATATAGCAAATGACTTTCTGAATTGCACGCGCTGTAACGAATGAAGAATTAATTGCCGCACCGCCTTCTACAAGCAGTGTCATGATGCCGCGTTTTCCCAGTTCCAGCAAAACTTCTTCTACTGTCAGTTTCGGGCCGGACATACGAATGATTTCGACATGCGGCTTAGCAAGAAGTGCTTCACGCGTGCTTTCCGCGTGGCTCCCGCAAAAAATCCATGTAGGTGCCTCGTCGTTTTGAATAACCTGACTATGTTCGGGTGTTCGTAAAGATGTATCTAAAATAACTCGAATAGGATGTTTTCCACCTTGGGGCAGTCTGGTGGTGAGAAGGGGGTTATCGTGAAGAAGCGTTTGAATACCTACTAAAATTGCGTCTTGCGTATGGCGAAGCCGATGAACGTCGAGCCGTGCCTGCTCACTCGTCACCCATTTGCTGTCACCTGTTGAAGTTGCAATCTTACCATCTGCTGTCATAGCTGTTTTCATTGTCACATGAGGTGTTTTTGTTCGAATAAAATGAAAAAATGGTTCATATAATCTTTGTGCCTGTTCCAGACAAAGGTCCGTTGTTACTTCTACTCCGGCTGTACGCAATTTTGCGATGCCCTGTCCTGCAACGAGCGGGTTTGGATCCGTTATGGCAATATAGACATGGCGGATACCCGCCTGAATCACAGCGTCAGCACATGGTGATGTCTTGCCGATATGCGAACAAGGCTCGAGCGTTACGTATAAATCTGCTCCTTGCGCCTTCGCACCTGCCATATCAAGTGCCACCCGCTCTGCATGACGCTCTCCCGCCTGCAGATGCGCACCCATTCCGATAATTCGGCCGTCTTTTACAACGACAGAGCCTACCGGAGGGTTGGGCGAAGTCTGACCCACCACGTTTTCTGCGAGCGACAAAGCGATTTCCATATATTTTTGACCCACTGCACAACACTCCAACTGCTGTATTCCTCTAGTGACAATTCCGCATACAAAAAGCCCCGCAAACTAATTATGCGGGGCTTGAAGTCATGACAAAATAAACGTTATAAACAGTGATGAAAAATCATCACGTGCAGTATAAACGCATTGTTCCTTCTCTCATCCAGACTTTAACTGTCGGCTTTGGAGTTTCACCAAATCCACCTTCCGCTTTTCACAAAGCGTCCGGGTCACGGACTAAGAGCTTTTCAGCTCATCACCGCCGGTAGGGAGTTACACCCTGCCCCGAAGGAAACATATTCGATTACTAAGAGTCTAGCACAAATCATTATAAAATAACAATACTGAATATTTATTCAGCTGAAAATACCCATTTGTCCACTGTAAAACGGTCGATTGCGTCCATATCTGGTTGATAACCGATGCCATCTTGTTCCGGGACAGTAATATACCCATCTTCCGCTACGACCTCGGGGAGGATAATATCCTGTTCCCAGTAGCGTGAAGAGCCTGCCGTATCGCCCGGGAGCGTGAAATTCGGCAGCGTGGTAAGGGCTACGTTTTGCGCCCGTCCAATTCCCGATTCCAGCATGCCGCCGCACCACACATCTACACCTTTTGACGCACAGTAATCGTGGATCTTCTTCGCTTCCGTCAGACCGCCTACCCTGCCGATTTTAACATTGATGATTTTACAGCTGCCAAGCTCCACCGCTTTGCGCGCGTCTTCCAATGAATGGATACTTTCATCGAGACAGATCGGCGTCTGTATTTGTTGCTGCAATTTGGCGTGGTCAATAATGTCATCTGATGCAAGCGGCTGTTCAATCATCATCAGGTTGAATTGATCCAGTTCTTTCAGCATTTCCGTATCATCAAGTGTATAGGCTGAGTTCGCATCTGCCATGAGCGGAATGTCTGGAAATACTTCCCGTATCGCACGAATGACTTCCACATCATAGCCCGGTTTAATTTTGACTTTAATGCGCTTATATCCTTCTTTAATAAACCCTTTGATAGTTTCCAGCAGATCTTCCACATTCTCTTCAATGCCGATGCTGATCCCCACTTCTATTCGTTCCTGCTTTCCGCCAAGCGCCGCAGCAAGTGTCATCTGGTGATGTTTGGCGTACAAATCCCATACAGCCCCTTCAATCGTTGCTTTGGCCATATTGTTTTTCCGGACAGATGCAAAATAACTGCTCACCTCATCAGGATGTCCGATGGTCTTCCCAAGAATTGCCGGTATCAAAAAATCACGAAGCATATGAATGGTCGTTTCTGTCGTTTCTTCACTGTACCACGGTGCAGTAAATGCAACCGACTCTCCCCATCCTTCATGTCCGTCAAGATCTTCCACTGTCGCCAGCAGGAAGTCCTTCTGCTGAATCGTTCCAAAACTCGTGGTGAAGGGATGTTTCATCGTCATATTCATTCTGCGAATTGTAATTGTATTAATTTTCATTGGATACGCTCCTTTCATTCTGCAATGGAATAATTGACCGCTTGCAGAAACGGTAATATTGCACAGATTCTTCCGTTCTGCGCACATCGATTAGTGCGAATCCTTCCGCACACAGCTGCTGAAATACTTTTCTCGTATGCATCCGCCATTCATAAGCCAGTTCAGGATCTTCATTTTTTATTAATTGAATATGTTTAGGAACAGGAACTTCGATCGCGTCTGCCACTAACCATTCATCTGATTGCGGCATATGGAGAACAGGATGCGAGTCACTGTGTAAGTCCGTATAAAAAGGACAGCTGTACACAACATTCACAGGCTGCCACTGATCCAAAACACGCGGACTGTCAATCCACCACGCCACTTGAAAACGGTCAGTGGGCAGGCCTTTATTCAGACCGTCATCCATTTCACCATAACAATTAACAATATAGTCATAGCACACGCCGTACAGTTTGGAAGTATTTAAATAGGCATTGCGGCTTTCCAGCGGATCGAATGTCCAGACGATCAATTGATAGCCCATTTCCCTCGCCAGACGGAGCTGTTCATCTTTCAGCTGCTTGCCAATTCCCATCAGCTGAAACTCCCGATCCACCGCCAGCATATGAGAGCACAAATATACTTGCCCATCTGTAAACCCTGCGAAGCTGTATGAATAACCGATCATCCGCTCTTTAAGGAATGCACCGACAATCAGCCCGCCGTTTTTCACTGCCGTAATGGTTTGGTGGACAGGGATCGGCTCCATACCCCAGATTTGCCTTTCCAGTTTCTGCATTTTGAGAATCTCTTCAACAGCCGTCACTTTTCTGATCTGTATGCCGGTCGTCATAACGTCACCCTCTATTTTCTGGATTGGAATGCTAATTCAATGGCTGCAGTCAGGATTTCAACACCCGTTGCCAGCGCATCCTGATTAAAGGTCATTTGCGGATGATGAAGCCCCGGCGTTAAGCCGCAGCCAAGCCCCAGCATTGTACTTTTGACCGACGGACGATGCACCGAGTAAAAATGAAAATCTTCTCCCCCCGGCGTAACGATCGTGCGAATCATCCGCTCTTCGCCAACTACTTTAGTGATCGCCTGCGCCATCAGCTCTTCGGCATCTGAATCTACTTCCGCCGCCACCATTTCGGCCATCACTTCATAATCAATTTGCACATCATACTGTCCGGCGACAGCGCGGATGACCCGCTCCACCTTTTCATACAGTTCTTCCATCACACTGTTTTCTTGCGCACGTAAATCCAGACTGAACTTTGCGTTCCCCGGAATAATATTCGCAGAGTCGCCTCCCGCCTGAAACATCGTCATCTTTGCAGTATGGGAAATCACCGGATTACAATGAATGGACTGCAGACCGCTGACTAATGAAGCCCCGACTTCAATGGCATTTTTCCCTTGATGAGGCCGCGCGCCATGTGCGTCCGTTCCTTTTATTGTTCCGCTGATCATTTTCGCCGCGCCATGACGCAAAGATGCGGCAGAGGAGCCGTCATCGAGTTCATCCGCCGCCCGTACGTGCACTCCAAACAGATAATCCATATTATCTATAATACCTTGGTCAAGAACCGCCAATGCGCCTTTGCCCTTCTCCTCCGCCGGCTGGAAGAATACTTTCAGCGTTCCCTTCTTTGGAATGCCTCGCTCTTTCGCCAGCAATAGTGCGCCGATTCCCATCGTCATATGACCATCATGGCCGCATGAATGATTCGCCTGATAGACGCCATCCACTTCCTGCCACAGCGCATCAATATCTGTGCGTAAGCCAACTACCGGACTGCCTTCGCCAAGCGTTACCGACAGCCCCGTCATACCGTCAAATAAAGAAACCGTAAATCCTTCACCTTCCAAAAACTCCTGCAAATATCTTGTTGTCCCAGTTTCCTGCCAGCTGACTTCAGGATGACTGTGCAAATATGTAAACACTTGATCTAATTTCGGTTTCAGCAGCTGTATCTGTTCTCTCATCCAAATACCCCCTTAGTAACTTTCAGGTTATGCAGTGCCGACTGTTACTACCCAACAATTCTAACATAAAAAAGACTCCCCTATCACATCGCGTGAAGGGAAGTCTTATGCGCTATTCAATTAAAATGTCCAGAGAATCATCATGCCGAATAATAACGTCATGTAGTTTACTGAGTATAAAAACATGAAATTGGCCCACTTGTAGTCATCTTTTGCATAAAAACCATAGACGCTTGCCGCAATATAGCCGATATTCATGAGTGTCGCAATCGAAATAAATGCCGTGCCGAACATCGTCAATAAAAACGGCAAAGGCAATAAGCACATAACATATACAAGCATTTGGCGTTTCGTGAATTCAAAACCGTAGACAACGGGGAGCATAGCGACATTTGCCGCACTGTAATCTTTATACTTCTTCATGGCAATCGCAAAAGTATGCGGCATTTGCCAAATGAACAAGATCACACATAATACAATCGGCACTACATGATTCGCCGGCGTAATTGCAGCCCAGCCAATCAATGGCGTTACCGCCCCCGACACACTGCCAATTACCGTATTTAATGTATATTTACGTTTAGACCACATCGTATAGGGTATTACATACGTAAACCATCCGATGAATGCATAAATCGCAGCTTCAAATGTAGTGAATAACAGCAATACCATTCCAATCGCCGACAACACCAAGCCGATATTCAATACAGTTTTTAAAGCGAAGCTTCCAGTTACAGTCGGACGCTGTTTCGTTCTTTCCATTACCTTGTCTATATCGGAATCAAACCAGTTATTCATTACAAGCGCACCGGCAACCAGCAGCGTGCTGCCGATCATAGTCAGCCAGAACACACTCCAGTTCCCCGTGAGTGTCATGCCCGAAAAATGCAGCGCCAGCCAAAACCCCGCAAAAACCGGCAAAATATTTGCAATAAGTACAGGTCCTTTGACTAAAAATTTAATATCCGAGAAGAAGGTAGACGCCGAGCGGCTTTCTGAAGTGCCCGATACAATATGAGCTTCTTTCGTCATAGAGTTCCGTTCTCCTTTTACGTTACATTTCATTTATGTTTCTATTGGTACTTCTAACTATATCATTTTCTTAAATACAAAATCAAAAAAACATGATAATTCCTTACAAACTGTTACAGAACTTTGTCTGTACAGCAGTATACCATGAAAGCACTGACAAATTTACTTGCTCTTTTTGTCAGTAAATGACTGAACATCAGTACGTCAACTTCCCCTATTATTCGACATAAGGAAATCCTATACCCCTTATAGGATAACGCCTTCATGTATACACCTGTGAAAGGTGCACCCAGCTTACTGTATTCATCACAAAATCATATAAAAAACGCTTTCAAAAGCCCATAGAATCAGTAGTTTTCTAAATAATTAAATTGATATTAATTTAATTATCCTGTAAACTTGTGTAATGGTATCGCGAAAAAAGAATGATGGTTTTTCCTTGATCTCTTCATTCGCCCTATTCTTTTACTTGTGGCGTTTTTTAAGAGATCCACGAAAAAAACAGCATTTCGTGATGAAAAAATATATAGTAGAAGGGGTTTGATTTTTTGAGAAAATTTATGATGTTTTTCTCCATTTTCACATTACTGCTTTTAACAGCCTGCGGTAATAGCGCCAGCAAAGATTCTATCAGCGTAATCAAACTGGCAGATGCAGGATGGGACAGTATGCGTGTGCATAACAGCATTGCACAAATCATCTTAGAAGAAGGCTACGGATACGATACTGAAATAGTAAATGGTACATCTACTGCTGTGTTTCAGGCATTACAGCAAGGGGATATTCAAGTCATGACGGAGGTCTGGTCTGAAAACCTTGGTGAAGCGTATACAAAAGCTATTGATAACGGCGACATTGTAGACGTTGCAACAAACTTCGACGATAATGCGCAAGGTTTATATGTTCCGACATACGTCATAAAAGGTGATACCGAGCGCGGAATCGAAGCAACTGCACCCGATTTGAAAACTGTGAAAGATTTGGAGAAGTATCCTGAACTGTTCAAAGATCCTGAAGATCCTAAAAAGGGCCGGATTATCGGCGCACCTTCAAGCTGGGTAGTCAGCAAACACTTAGAGGAAAAGATAAAAACATACGGCCTGGACAAAACATTTACGTACTTGGCTCCAGGTTCAGACTCATCTATCGTGGCGGATTTGGCAAGCGCATACAAAAAGGGTGAGCCATGGGTCGGCTACTATTGGTCCCCTACTTGGGTCACTGCTTCCTACGACTTAACATTACTGGAAGACGAGCCTTTTGATGAAGCTGTCTGGGAAGAAAATAAAGGCACTGAATTCCCTCCAAATGATGTCGTGGTCGCTGTCCATAAAGATTTAGAAACACAAGCTCCTGAAGTCGTCGAGTTCTTCAAACATTATGAAACGAGCAACGACTTAACAGAAGAAGCATTAAATTATATGGGCGAACATGAAGCGAACCCTGCTGACACTGCAAAGTGGTTTATGAAAGAACATGAAGATCTCTGGACTTCATGGGTGCCTGAAGATATTGCAGAGAAAGTAAAAGCAGCACTGTAAGAATCATAGAATTCGGGGTGGCAGCAATCCGCTCCGCCCCTTTTTTATTTTAGAAAATTATAAGCAGAGAAAGAGAGGGACAAGCTAGTACGGCCTAGCTTATTGCCTATGAATGAATTCCCCAATATTAGAATACCTGTAGGAGATTACGTGGAAAAGTTTATCGATTTTCTTGCGATGAACTTCGGCTGGCTGTTTGATTTTATCTTCACTATTGCTTCCACGACGATCCGTACTATTGAAACAACTTTACTGGCTACACCTTGGTGGGTCATCATGATTGTGGTGTTCCTACTCGGCTGGTATTTTAACACTATTCTCAGCGGACTCATGTTTGCTGCATTTATCTTTTTGATTGGCTCCTTCGATTTATGGGCCGATACGATGACAACTGTTGCGATTATCGTAATCTCTGTTGTCCTTTCCCTTGCTATCGGTATTCCGGTCGGGATTCTGATGGCGTTCAGCAAAACATTTTCTGTCATAATGCGTCCGTTGTTGGATGCTATGCAGACGATGCCAACGTTCGTTTATTTAATTCCCGTTATTTTCTTCTTCCCGCTCGGGAACGTACCCGCAATTATCGCGACTATCATTTACGCATTGCCGCCTGTTATTCGTTTAACAGAACTCGGAATCCGAAATGTAGACTCCGAAGTCATTGAATCAGCAGAGTCTTTCGGATCTTCCAGAAATCAAATGTTAGTCAAAGTACAGCTGCCGCAAGCACTGCCGACTATGATGGCAGGGATTAACCAAACCACTATGATGGCTTTGTCCATGGCTGTTGTCGGTTCCATGGTCGGAGCTCACGGTTTAGGGGAGCGCGTACTGTACTCAATTAACCAAATTAATATTTCATTAGGATTTGAAGCAGGAATCAGTATCGTATTCCTGGCGATTATTATTGACCGTCTGACAAACGGAGTGGCTGAACGCCTACAAAGTACAGGGAGGAGATCAGCATGACCGTTAAAATCAAAGTAGAGAATGTCACCAAGATTTTTGGTCCCCGCCCCAAGAGAGTTGTACCTTTAATTGAAAAAGGTGCTTCCAAACGGGAAATCCTTGATAAAACTGGACATACAGTAGGTGTCTACAACGCCAATATGGAAATTATGGAAGGCGAAACGTTCGTTATTATGGGCTTGTCAGGCAGCGGTAAGTGTCTACCCTGATCCGGTGCTTCAACATGCTGAACAGGCCGACATCAGGTGCAATTTATGTAGATGGAGAAAATATTGTTAAATACAATAAAGAACAGCTGAAGTTCTTCCGTCAGAAAAAAATTGCGATGGTTTTCCAGCATTTCGGTTTATTCAGCCATAGAACGGTAATGGAGAATATTGAATACGGTCTGGAAATTCGCGGTTTGTCGAAAAATGAACGACGGGCTATAGCGCAAAAGCATATTGATACAGTCGGTTTGAAAGGCTATGAAAATCAATATCCTGATGAATTGTCGGGCGGTATGCGCCAGCGTGTAGGGATTGCGCGTGCATTGACGAATGATCCCGATATCCTGCTGATGGACGAGCCTTTCAGCGCGCTCGATCCGCTCATCCGCAGAGAAATGCAGATGGAGCTTCTTGATATTCAAACGCGTCTGCAAAAGACCATCATCTTTATTACACACGATGTCAACGAAGCATTCCGCATTGGAGACCGTGTAGCGGTAATGAAAGACGGCAACGTAGAGCAGGTCGGCACTCCCGAAGAGTTATTGGAAACGCCGGCGAATGATTATATTATCGATTTCACACGTGAAATTGACCGTTCAAAAGTTCTTCAGGCTGAAAATATCATGTCTAAACCGTTAAGTGTCATGAACGGAAAAGACGGTTTGCATGTAGCGATTAAAAACATGGAAGAACACGGTATTTCCAGTGTCTTCATCACAAACCGCGAACGGCAGCTGCTTGGGCTAGTGACGATTGACGCTGCCATCGAAGGTGTGAGAATGAAAAAAACATTGGATGAGGTCATGACGACAGACGTCTTAACCGCAAAACCAGAAGAATATGTACAGGACATTATTCCGCGGGTATTGGGTTCTAAGTATCCGCTCGTCGTAGTAGATGAAACGAATCGAATTGAAGGTATAATTTTACGCGTTCATGTACTTTCGAGCATTATCAGCAATCCAGCTAATGATCACGCTGATCCGATGGAAGCGGAAGACACAGCAACTGTATCTGAATAAAAAACAGGGAAGAATGGATGACAATCCGCTCTTCCCTGTTTTTTATTCGTTCTTTCCCGAAACGCCCGCACTTTCAAATGTCGCCATTTCGTTGACCATTC
The DNA here is from genome assembly GCF_002077155.1 of Sporosarcina sp. P33. Taxonomy (GTDB): domain Bacteria; phylum Bacillota; class Bacilli; order Bacillales_A; family Planococcaceae; genus Sporosarcina. Next base: position 669,912 of record NZ_CP015027.1, read on the forward strand.
GGACTGCTGACTGAATAACACTGTACGCAACCGCCGCCCCCGTCCCTTCACCTAACCGCATATCGAGCGAAAGAACCGGTTTCTTACCCAAATATTCAAAAGCCTTTTGGTGGCCCGGCTCCATTGATTGATGGCCAAGCAGCATATACCCCGCCGCACCTTCACTGATCGTCTCCGCCGCACAAGCCGCTGCAGTAGAGATAAAGCCGTCCAGAATGACGGGTATACGCTTAGACGCCGCCGCGAGCATTGCCCCTGACATAGCTGCCAGTTCCAGCCCGCCCACCTTACGCAGGACATCATAGCCGTCAGAAGCGACAGGCTGATGACGGTTTAACGCCTCCCGGACAACGGTAATTTTGTGCAGATGCTGTTCGGATGAAATTCCTGTACCGTAGCCGACAAGTTCTGCCGGATCAATTCCTGTGATGGCCGCTACAACGGCACTGCTTGTCGTCGTATTGCCGATTCCGACTTCTCCGACAACCAGGCAATCCACACCTTTTTCGAACAGGACAAGCGCCTCTTCAAAGCCCATTGATATTGCCTTTTCCACTTCTTCTTGCGTCATTGCTTCCCTATGCAGAAAATTATCCGTCCCCTGGCGGATCTTGCGGTCAAGCACCGGCTCCGTAAATGCAGCTCCCATGACGCCTACGTCCACTAAAGTAAATTCAGCTTGCTGCTGTCTGCCGAAAACATTGATTGCTGCACCGCCTCCTGCCATATTACTGACCATTTGACGAGTGACTTGCTGCGGAAATGCTGAAATCCCTTCCGCTGTAATTCCGTGATCGGCAGCAAAAACGAGAATGCCGAGCTGATTTAATACTGGTTTCTTCCGGCCTTGTATTTCAGCTAATGCAATGACGATTTCTTCGAGTTTGCCCAAGCTTCCAACCGGCTTTGTCAGCGTATCCAGATAAGCTTTCGCTTCCGCTCCCGCCTGCGCATCGAGCGGTGATAGTGTAAACTGCTTCATTTCATTACCTTCTTTCATGTGTTGAACATCCATTGATCTTAGTTCATTTATCAGTATATCAATAGATACTATAAACTATCTAACTAAAGAATCAGTATGCAAAAAATGTCGTTTCCAAGTATACTATAAGCAGCGCACTGATTTATACTGCGCTAAGTAAAATTACTGGTAAAAGGGGCGATACACATGATCAGCGAAAATCTGGCACAGGCATTGAACGAACAGATGAATAACGAGTTTGCAGCGGCACAGACGTATTTATCAATGGCATCTTACTGTGAATACCGCAATTATAGCGGATTCGCACATTTTTATCTTCAGCAGGTAGAAGAAGAGCGCCATCATGCGATGAAAATCTATTCCTATTTGAATGACCGCGGAATTCGTGCAATTATTACAGCAACCCCGGCTCCGGAAACTTCATTTGACAATTTGGTGCATACATTTGAAGTGGCTTTATTACAAGAAAAAGAAGTGACAAAATCATTTTATAGGATTATGGATTTGGCATGGGAAGAAAAAGAGCATGCCACCATTTCATTCCTGAACTGGTTCCTTGATGAACAAGTTGAAGAAGAAGCTACATTCGACAGACATATTGAGTACTTAAAGCGGATTCGTGAAGATAAAAATGCGTTATTTATTTATGAGAAAGAATTGGCAGCACGAACATTTGAGGCAGAATAAAAAACAGGCAAGCTAGCGGTCTGCTGACCCCTTGCTTGCCTGTTCCATCTCTGTGATTCTGTGCAGACAGCGTTCACAAATACAGTTCTTATACAGGTATTCTTCTGGTATTTGGCGAAACACTTCTTGCGGGAATGCTTTCTCCGTACACCAGCAGGTTCCTGTTTCCTTAAACCCGCTGCCGCAGTCATTATTCCCCTGGCAGATTGGACAGGTGTCCTGCATAGTATCTCCCCTTGTTTTACAGACGGTGCTTGTCCAGCTCGGCCGTTTGTTTTTTTTCTAATTTCTCCACACGTTCTTCCAGTTCTTTATTTCGTTTCATGCTTTCCATGGAATACAGCCCTGCGAGTAATGCGACCACAAATGTTGCATAGTTAAACCACTCCATACAGCCCGCCCCTTTTTACTTTTGTTTTTTCAAAAACGTTTTATACACTTTCTTTAATGTGTCGGGTGTGAGTTCCATATCATTTTCATACATGTATTTGACCGCATAACCGAGCGCTACCGTCATGGAACCCGCCACGCTTGCCGCCGCAATCATACCCGCACCGGGAATCACTTTGACAATCTGCCGGAACGCAGTTTTACCGATATTGCCGACGATGGTTGCAATGATCAGTTCTTTCGCATGATCTTTCGTAATCGGCTTGCCGTATAATGCGGATAATTTAAGCATAAGCCCTACCTGCAGCGTCGTCAGCGGCACAAAATCAGCTCCCGGAATAGGCGCTGCACCGATCGCAGCCGCGGATGCACCCGCAGCCAAAATCCAGCGTTTAGCTACGGAAGACTTATCTGCCATATTGGCTGCCAGCAATAGATCTTTATTAGCCATTTTCAATTGCTGCAAGATTTCCTTTTGTAAAAACTCCATCTGTTCCCCTGTTTTTGAGGAGATCGGAATGACAGGATAGGCAAACCCAGTATGCTCCAAAATATAGTTCACTAAACTTGGCACGTCATCTGCTGCGTCGATTTTATTTAATACTAAGATGATTTTCTTATTGAGTGTGGCTATCTTATTTAGTGATTTCAATTCGGTATCTGACAATACTGTGCCTGCTGCATTCAAAAAGAACAGAATGACATCTGCCTGATGATAAAACTTCAATGTTTCCTGAGAATGCTCCTGATTGATATCATCGAGTCCGGGCGTATCGACGAACAAAATATTCTCCCGGTAATAAAACTTTTTCACTTCCGTCGTTTCCCCTGGCTGCGCCCCTACTTCCGCCACGTCTTTTTGCATGAGACGATTCAGTGTGGATGATTTCCCTGCATTGACATCTCCAATCATGGCAATCAGTATTTCCTTCTTTAATTGGTCGTTAATGAGGTCGGATTCCTGTTTAAAGATTTCATCAAATGATTCGTCTGACATAAAGTTCGGTGTTTTCATTGTATCACTTCCTGTCGTGTAATTTGACTATTCAGATTAAGAGGTTGTGAAAAAGAGCATCAGTCATCACCTTCTTCTGACCGATGCTCTTGCTTATTTCCAGCTGACTTAATAATAAGGCGAAATTAGGATATACACAAGCACTCCCGTGAAACTGACATACAGCCAGATCGGCATAGTCCAGCGGGCGATTTTGCGGTGACGGTCGTTTTCCATATTCCATGCCCTTGCAACGCTTGTTAATGCGAGCGGAACAATTGCCGCAGCGAGAACAATATGCGAGAACAGTATGAAATAATAGAAGCCCGCCATAAAGCCGCTTCCGCCAAACGGAGTGGACTCTGATAAAAAATGATAGGTTACATAAGTGACCAAAAACAAAGCTGTAGTTCCAAAAGCTGCGTAGATAAAACGCTGATGCACTTTGACATTCTTCTTCAAGATGGCAATCAGTGCGCATACGAGAAAGATGAAAGTAAAGCTGTTAAATATTGCATTCAATAAAGGCAGAATTGTAATATCGAACGCAGTGAAATTTTCTACGCCCGGCATACCCGCCAAAACACCGATTGCACCGATGAGAATGACCGAGATAATGATGATCGCCGGACGGTAATTGCGTTTCCTGAACGTTCCGGATACATTTGTCTGATTACTGTAATTCATCTATTGACACTCCTACTCCTATATTCATAACTACCCTACATCGTACCATACGTAACGCATCATTCAGATGATAATTGTGTCGATTTATGAAATTCCATTTCGTTTTCATCTCTGAATTCATCTATTACTTTAATAAACTTTTTAATGGTAGGTGTCAAATATGAATCGGCGCGCCGAACGAACACTGTTTTAATCCGGCTGTATTTTGGCGGCAGATGATAACAATAGACCAGCCCCTGTTCAACGAGATGCGAAACCGTCGACATCGGAACAAATGTCACACCAAGTCCTGCAGCGACACTTCCTAGAATTGTCTCAAGCGTTCCAAACTCCATCATTTTCGTCGCTTTAAACTTTTCGTCCTCCAGCCATAATTCCAAACGCGCCCTGTAACCGCAGCCTTTTCTGAAACATAGAATTGGTTCATCTTTAATATCCTCAATGGATTGGAACGGTTTATTCGACAATAACACCAGTTCTTCTTCAAGCACATCATGTACTGCGAGATCAGGATGGGTAGTCCCTTCAGAAATAAATGCTCCATCGAGCTGATGATTCAGAACTTTATACTGGAGCCGCTCTGTTACGCCTGTCAGTAAAGAGATATCGACCTGTTTGTATTTTTTATTGTATCTGGACAGAATAATCGGTAATTTGATGACGGTTTCGACAGAACCAAGTTCCAATTTCCCAGATGGTTCCTTGTCGTTTTGCACGACTTTTCTCATTTCGTTGGTAAGAGATAGGATTTTCTCGCTGTATATGAGCAAGCGCTTGCCTTCGGGCGTCAGAATCATTCCCCGGTTATGCCGGTTGAATAAAGGTGTTTTCAATTCGTTTTCAAGCTTCTGTATACGCGACGTAATATTAGATTGCACATAGCGAAGTTCTTTCGCAGCGGCGGTGATAGTCCCTTTTTCTGCTACCATCTGGAATATTTCCAAGTCTTTAAATTCCATAGTCACCCTCCTGCATAGTCTGTTATCTCCATGATATCATTAAAATCGATAGTAGTCATCATTATAATTCGTTTTACGTGATGTCGAAAGTGTAGTTAACTAGAGGTAGTACTTCAAGGAGGCTTACTTTGATGAAAAACAAAATTATCTGGGGTGCATTTCTCTGTTTTATTGCAGCCGCGTCATGGGGTGCGATGTTCCCTGTTGCCAATAGCGCATTTAACGCCATTGATCCATTTTATTTTACATTGATCCGCTATGTATCGGTAACTGTTCTATTAGTAATTTTATTGCTGTGGAAGGAAGGGAAACAGGCTTTTCGTTTCGAGAAAAAAGGACTTTCGCTTTGGTTCTTCGGAACGATGGCATTCGTTGTTTATAATCTATTTATATTTTGGGGCCAGGACTTGATGGGTGAACCGGGTGTGATGGTGGCATCGATTTCTGAGGCAATGATGCCGATGATCTCCATTGTCATTGTCTGGATGCTGAGCCGGCACAAGCCGCATGGTTTTACACTTACTTGCGTATTCACAGCATTTGTTGGTGTCATGCTTGTTATTACGAAAGGTGATCTCCGGACGTTTTTGACGGCGACTGACGATATTATTCCTTCACTGCTCATATTCATCGCTGTAGTCGGCTGGGTGATTTATACGATGGGCGGCAATCATTTTAGTGAATGGTCCGCACTGCGGTATTCTACGCTGAGCTGCCTGCTCGGTACAGTAACAGCTGTCGTGGTAGTGTTCTTTGTTACACTGACAGGCTATATTTCAGTTCCGACTGCTGAGACGCTGCAGACTGTGACGCCGCATATGCTGTTTATGATTGCTTTCCCCGGTATTATTGCATTGCTCGGATGGAATGTCGGAGTACGTATTTTATCTCCATTAAACGGTTTGCTGTTCATTAATTTTGTGCCGGTAACAACGCTGGTTATTTCGTTTGTGCAAGGGTATCAGCTGACTGTCTTTGATTATATCGGCACGGTGTTTATTATTGCATCGCTTCTTGGAAACAATATCTTTCTGCGTCTTCAGGATAAGCGGAAGGCGGAAGAGCTGCAATATAAAAAACATAAAGTTCAGCCAAGTTTGTAACGAATACATTCGGAATAGAAAATCAGTTCCATCAGAAGATTTGAGGGAATCATGCAATAAAAAAACTGAAGACAACGTCCTGACTAAGGATACGTCTTCAGCCCGGGCAGGTGACCGATCAGTCAGCTGCCCTTTTTTTATGATGACGCTAGAATTTAAACCGGTGAACGATGCGGTTCAGAGCTGCTGCCTGGTCCGTCAGTCTCACAGCATCGCTTGCCAGCTGCTGAATGCCTTCTACTTGTTCGTCCATGCCGGCTACTGTCTCTGTGACACTTTCCGTAAACTGTTCAGAGATTTTAGTAATTTGTTCTATGATCTTTTCAATCTGTTCGCCGTCCCGCATTAGTTCTTCCGCGTGGCGGCTGTTGCTGCTGACCGCTGATTTCGTCTCGACTACGGCTTCATTCATTAGATTGATGGACTGCCCCGCCACTTTGACGATTTCCACACCTTCTTGGATAGTCGCTGTATTGGATTCAACTTGCTCTACTGCATTCTTGACTTCATGATTGGTATGTTCAAGTGTCCGTACTACATCATTTGCAAAGTCGTTCGTTTCTTCCGCGAGTTTCCTAACTTCATTGGCAACGACCGAAAAACCACTTCCGGCTTCTCCGGCACGCGCAGCTTCTATGGAGGCGTTTAACGCCAATAAATTTGTTTGTTCCGCAATCTTGGTAATGAGGGACACTTTTTGGATCACTTGATTAATATCATCCGCTACCCGCATGATTTTTTGTGAAGACATATGGACAGCATCATTGATTTGCTGCATTTTCTCTTCTGTTTCTTCAATGGCCTGATTCCCTTCCGAAGCAGCGGCGGAGGCATTTTCTGACACAGCAAGCGTCCGCTGAATTCGTGCCTCCATTTCACGAATACCCTGCATCATTGTTTGTACCATGGCATTGGCTGAATGTAGAGAGGATAATTGCTGTTCGGTTCCCCCTTGGAAGTTTTGCAATGTTTGTCCATAGGAAGTAAACACATCGGACAGCCGATTTGCTTCCGATGCCTGCACTTCACTGATACGATCCACGACTCCTGATGAATGATCGAGTTCAGTGACGATATTTTTTGTGCCGATTACGATTTTATTGATTTCAAAGCCGATTTGATTAAATTCAGATCTGGATCGCTCTGTAACTTCCGCCGTCAGATCACCTGCAGAAATTCTTCTGGTCACTCTGCGCCACGAACGAATCCCTTTCATGACAATGCTGTATAATCCCATCGTGAAAATTCCCGACAGAATGAGTGAAGTGACTGCGAATACCGCCCCTTGTTTCAGCGATAAACCATACATATTCGCAATAAACGCCATGGCGGCGGCAGGCAACAGAATCGCCGCTACCGTGCCAAACAGAATATATTTCTGATGGTTGATCCTGCCGAGGCGCAAGGTAAATTGTTTGCCGTCCGCCCTTACGATGGGCGCCGAAGCATCGATAAGCCGCTCCCCTGATTGCCGATCGTATACTTGGAGCAATGGTGTCTGCGTGTTCGCTGCTTTTAAACCGATGGCATCAGAAAACACAGTGCCTTCCCATAGGCGGTTGGTGTGAATATAGCTGCGTCCTGTTTCATCTACAATGACGAAATATTCATCATCGCCCAGATGATCATCAAGCAGCTGATGGAGACGCTGATAATTTACGGAAAAAGACTGCTCATTTTCAATTAATGGCTGAATACGTTTCGTAACTTGCTGCACTTTGCTTAGTGCTTTTCTCGCGGAGGGTGTTTTTAGCAGTTTATCCAATGACTTCACCTCATTCAGTTCTTATATACTATATCTCGAATATATCACAGAATAAGAGAAAGGTCACAATTTATTTTATTATCAGTCATTTGTTCCATCGCAAAATAAGCGCTATGTAAATCTGCATTTTACCGCTCTAGTAGCGATGGTTATATTTACCGTTCCCTAAAATTTATTAACTATAGAATTATTAAAAAGTGCACAGAACGGATCTGTGCACTTTTCTCATTGAAGATATCTTCTCGCCGAAATGTATTCGGACTTATATGGCTCTGTTGTGATAGGAATGATTTCCACTGTGCGTTTCGGATTCGGCGCATGGATCATTTGACCGTTGCCGGCATACATTCCTACGTGGTGGATGGCTCCTTTGCCTTGATTATAGGCAAAGAACAGTAAATCTCCCGGCTGCAAGTCTTTTTTCAGCACTTTTATGCCATTTGCCGCCTGTACAGAAGCATCTCTTGGTAAGCTGATGCCGTGCTGTCTGTAAACAGAGTAAGTGAATCCTGAGCAATCCAGCCCAAAGCCGGAAGTTCCTGCCCATAGATAGGTCAGCCCGTCAAACAGTTTGGCTGTATCAAGGATCTGCTTCGATGTCGGCTTTGGCATACTGCCGTCAGCACCAGCCAGTTTTGCTGCATTCCTGTCGATATACTTCACACCGTCAGCGGGCGTCTGCACAGCAAACCGGGTATCTGTCACTTTCACAACGGGCAGTGCCGTATTGAAGCTGATTGTCCGGAATGGTTTTTTACCGTTCTCATCATACGTTAGGTCCGCTGATTTCGCATTGACCATGGCCGTATCGCATGTTGCATAATTGGGATACACTGCGGCCAGATGGTTCTTGGGCATCCAGCCCGGATAACCCGCGGCATGCTTCGGCGAGCTTTGATCGGGCACCGCCACTTTCACCCAGTCCCCTTTTGTCTGCAAAACTTTTACTTTTTGTCCGTAAAGTGCCTGTGTTTCTAATTTCCCGACGAGCCACTGCTTTTCGCGCAAGCTCATGGCAGCGACCCATTTTGTAATGTCAGGTGTTTTCGCGACAGCAAACGCATCTGCGGGACGAGTCTTTCCCGGTTCTTTCCAAAGTGTCGCGACAGGCACATTGACAATTTGCTCAGATGTGTTGTCGGGCTTATAGCAAGCGGGCTGCTCTCTGAATGCAGGCTCCAGAATACGGGCAAGAAACACTGCGAAATGCGCACGAGTCAAAGTTTGATTCGGTTTAAATGTATTATCTAGAAATCCAGTCGTGATTGCATTCGCAAATAACACCTGGATATCCCGAAGCGCCCAATAAGCAGCAGGCACGTCACGGAATCTGTATGCCGACTTGCCTGTCAGATCAAACGCCCGGATAAATACTGCAGCCATTTGTCCGCGTTTCAAGTACCCATTCGGCTGAAATTCTTTTTTCTCATTGCCCATGAAAATCTCTTCATCGGCCATGGCCGCGATCAGTGCATATTGCGGATGTGACTTGCTGACGTCAGAAAATTTTACATCAGGCCGGTTAGTTAACGGCAGCTTTAGTGCACGCTGAATCATTCCCGATGCTTCCAGACGTGTAATCGGTTCATTGGCACGAAACTTGGTGTTCGGCTGTTCAATGATTACGCCACGGTCGGCCAAGTATTGAATTTCAGCAGCTGCTGAGTGCTGTGAGCTGACGTCCTGGAAGGCTGCAGCGACGGATGAATCAGGAAAAGCAGATACGGCCAACAGGATTGCCAGCAATAGCCCGCAAATTTTTTTCAAGTGAAGACACTTCCATTCTATTAAATTGATTTGCCTTAACTATACCTGAGCAATATTTCTTTGTATAGAAATAATTCTAAAAAGTGGCAGTTTCTGCTGAGCGAGGCGGATGCTGCAGGCAATGCTGGCATCCGTATGTTATAACGCTGAAGATGCTATGTGCCCCGCTTATGCCCTCGCATGACCAATCACGCAAAAAAGATGCCCCGTGAAGTTTTGTAACTTCACGGGGCATCTGTAAACAATATGAATAGCAGTTCACCGACTGCCTTAATTCATGTATTGGTTACGTTAAGACGTTTTTCAAAATGGCTACCGCCTGATCAATTTCTTCTTTAGAAACCGTCAGCGGAGGCAACAGACGGATGACATGGGTTCCTGCAGGCACAAGCAGCAGGCCTTGTTTTTCGGCTTCTTGAATATACGGCCCAATCTCTTTGCTGGAATGGATACCTATCAATAAACCGTTGCCCCGAACGGTATATTTTCCGCCGGGCAATTCAGCCTGAAGCTGTTTCTTGAGGTAGGCTGCATGTTCTTGAACGTTTTTCAGGAAAGCGGGATCAAATACATGATCAACTACGGTTTGTGCCACAGAGACAGCCAGCGGATTGCCGCCGAATGTTGTACCGTGTGAACCCGGTCCGAATGTATCGAAAAACTTTTCCCCTGCCAGCAATGCACCGATCGGGAAACCGCCGCCAAGCCCTTTTGCAAGAGAAATGATATCCGGTTTCAATGCAGTCTGTTCGTACGCATAGCGGGTGCCTGTGCGGCCAATTCCAGTCTGCACTTCGTCGATGATCAGAAGAATGCCGTGTTCTCTGCACGCTTCCATGATTGCCTCTGCAAAAGCCGGTTCGACGGAGTTGACACCGCCCTCAGCCTGAATGACTTCAAGCATGATTGCGGCAACATTTCCATTCACCGCCTGCTTCAGTGCAGTCACGTCATTAAAAGGCAACGCTTCAAAGCTCTCGAGCATCGGGCCAAAACCTGCCTGAATCTTATCCTGTCCGGTTGCTGACATTGCGCCGAACGTCCGGCCGTGGAATGACTGTTTGAAAGTAAGGATCAGATGCTTCCCTGTATGTTTTCTTGCCAGCTTGATTGCAGCTTCATTCGCTTCCGCACCGCTGTTGCAAAATAACGCATAGGACAGGTCAGTATGTTTCGTTAATGATTCTGCAAGCTTTTCCTGCTCAGGACTTTCAAATAGATTTGAAATATGCCATAGTTTTTCACTCTGTTCCTGCAGCGCTTTGACAATCGCAGGGTGAGCATGACCTAAGCTGACGACAGCTATGCCGCTCGTAAAGTCCAGGTACTCTTTCCCTTTGTCGTCTGTCACGATGGTACCCTGTCCTTTGACGAGATGTACCGCGCGTCTTGCGTAGTTATTAAATAAAGAAGTCACACAATTGCCTCCTCATTGGTAATGACCGTGCCGTTTAACTGCTGACCAACAATCTGTACCGACGGAATCCCCGCTTCAAGACAGTCAATCGCCGCCATTACTTTCGGAATCATTCCGCCGTATATCTCCTCGGTCTTAATCCAGCCGCGAATAGCTTCGGGTCTTACTTCAGCCTGCGGTTCATCATGAATTCTGATTCCCGGTGTATCGGTCACCAGCAGTAAACTTTCCGCATTCACAGCCAATGCAATCTGACTTGCGACAGTGTCCGCATTGACATTCAAGGCCTCTCCTGAAGCAGTCGCGCCGATACAGGAAATGACAGGAATCACACCTGCATCCAGCAATGTATCCAAAATGTCCGTCTTCACTTCCCGGATTTCTCCTACATAGCCGTATGTTTCGAAATCCAGCAGATCACATGTGAATAAATTTGCATCGAATCCGCTTAAACCAACTGCCTGTATCCCTTCTTGATTGAAGCGGTGGACCAGCGCGGGGTTGACTTGACCAATCAAAATAGATTGCACGATTCCAATTGCTTCTGCAGACGTGACACGAAAACCGTTCACTACTGTTGAAGCGATTTCCCGCTCTGCCAGTTCCTGATTAATATTCGGGCCGCCTCCATGGACGATAAGTAATTGTATGCCATCTGCCTGCATTTCTTTCACGCGATGGAAAAATGATTCGCTCAGCTCGTCCAGCATGCTGCCGCCGAGTTTGATAACCTGCCGTTTAGGTACGGTAGGTTGCATTGATTTGGACGTAGTCATATGTCAGATCGCACCCCCATGCTTTTCCCTGGCCAGTTCCCTCGTTTAACTCAATCGCAAATTTCACTTCATGCTGCTTTAAATAAACCAAAAGTTTTTCTTCTGAAAATGGAATCGGTTCGCCGCCGTCTACTACAAGCGTATCACCGATATAAATTTTGATGTCTTCCGGGTTAACTGTCGCGCCGCTGTAGCCGACCGCCGCAATAATTCGGCCCCAATTGGCGTCGCAGCCGAATACTGCTGTTTTGACAAGCGGTGAACCTACAACGGATTTTGCAATCTTTCGTGCTTCTTCATCAGTTGCCGCACCCGTTACTTTTGTTTCAATCAGCTTCGTTGCACCTTCGCCGTCTTTCGCAATCATTTTCGCTAAGTCACGCGAGACAGCGTGTACTGCGTCAACAAAAGATTGCCATTCAGGATGGTCAGGCGTCAACGTTTTATTTCCTGCCATGCCGTTTGCCATAACCAGCACCATATCGTTTGTTGAAGTATCCCCGTCAACTGTAATGGAGTTGAACGTCACATCAGTAACATTTTTTAAAGCAAGCTGCAGATGTTCTGATTCGACGTTTGCGTCGGTCGTGATGAATCCAAGCATAGTCGCCATATTCGGCTCAATCATACCTGAACCTTTCGCTACTCCCGCCACGATGACTTCGCGGTCATCAATCACTGTTGCATACGCTGTATTTTTTGTTACGGTATCCGTTGTCAAGATCGCCTGCGAAAACTGAATCGAGCCTTCTAAAGTATCCATAGGATTCAGTTTTTCAATTCCGGCCAGCAAAGGTTCCATTTTCATTTGTTCACCAATGACGCCTGTTGAAGCAACCCCGACCAAGTGCTGATCAATACCTAAGTGTTCAGCCGTTTTTTGCTGCATCGTAATTGCATCTTTCATGCCTTGTTTGCCTGTGCATGCATTCGCATTGCCCGAATTAATGACAATCGCCTGCATTTTTTGTGTCTCATACACAACTTGCTTTGTGACCTGAAGCGGAGCTGCCTGGATTGCATTCGTTGTGAAGACACCCGCTACACTCGCCGGCACTTCGCTGACCAATAAAGCCAGATCATTCTTCTTATGCTTCAGTCCGCAGTGAATACCGACTGCTTTATATCCTTTTGGTGAAATGATATTTTTACGCGAGATGCGCTTCATGCTTTCGATGGTTTCCATATAAGTGCTCCCCTCAATTCTCTGTTTCTTATTATCTGCCGATTAAATCCATAATGGAATGTTCATAATTCCAGTCGTTTCATCCAGACCATATTGGATATTCATATTTTGAATTGCCTGTCCCGCAGCACCTTTTACCACATTATCAATCACTGCTATAACTGTAGCCTGATTCGTCCGCGGATCCACCTTGACATGTATATCGCAATAATTGGAGCCGTAGACCTGTTTCGTGCCGATTTTTTGGATTCCCGTCAAAACCCGAACGAACGGACTATCCTTATATGTTTCTTGCAGGCAGTTTACTAGCTGCTCTTCCGTCACTTGCCCGTTCACTTTTGCATAGCTTGTTGCCATGATTCCTCTTGTCATTGGCACAAGATGAGTGGTGAATGTAACAGGTTCCGGCTGATCAGCGAACAGATTCATCGCCTGCTCGATTTCCGGTATATGCTGGTGCTGATGTATTTTATAAATAGAGAAGTTCTCATTCGTTTCACTAAAATGTGTCGCTTGGCTCGGCTTGTTGCCTGCGCCGGAGATCCCGCTTTTCGCATCGATAATTAATTGACTTCCATCAATCAATTTATTCTTAAGCAGCGGCAACAGCGAAAGGAGTACTGCCGTTGGGTAACATCCTGGATTCGCAATGAATTCTGCTTCAGCGATTTCACTTTTATTCCATTCCGGAAGCCCATACACACTTCTCTCCAGAAATTCACGTGCGGGTGCGTCTTTTTGATACCATTGTTCAAACACTGCCGGATCCTTCAATCGAAAATCTCCTGACAAATCAATTAACTTTGGACCTGTTCCCACTAACGGCGGAAGCAGTGCTGTCGTAACGCCAGCCGGTGTACTGAAAAATACGGTATCCAGCCCGCTGATATACTCCGGTTCTATTGCCTGCATCGGCTGATCGTGAACACTCACGAGATGCGGATATTTTTCAGAAAAAATGGTCCCCTCTTCAGAGGATGTGAATAAATCAATCTGTTCGATTTCCGGGTGGTTTTGCAGCAACCGAATCAATTCGAGGCCACCATACCCGGACGCTCCTATGATTCCTACCTTCAACGTCATCACCTCATTATTCATTACTGATAAGTATACGGATGTATAATTATAAAGTCAACTGTATTTTTATTTATTGACAGTTAATTTACTCACTTCTTTTCCAGTCTTGCAGAAAAGGTGCGTCTTTCCCTTCACTATATGTTATTATTATGGAGAGTATAATAAGATCAAATGAATACAGGAATTTCAGGAGGCTATTATGGTAGATTTATTAAAATTATCAGGGAAAAATATTGTAATTATGGGTGTCGCGAATGAACGCAGCATAGGCTGGGGCGTGGCAAAAGCATTGTTTTCAGTCGGGGCGAATGTCATTTTCACCTACCGTAAAGACCGTTCACGTGAAAAGCTGGAAAAGGCATTGGAGAAAAATGAATTTACCGCAGCACAAATTGTGCAGTGTGATGTAAATAGTGATGAAAGCATCGAACACGCTTTCAAAACCATCGGAGAACAGGTCGGTGTCATCCATGGTGTGGTTCACTCTATCGCATTCGCGCATCAGCAAGATCTGCATAATCCATTCGTTGAAACTACACGTGAGGGCTATGCATTCGCGCAAGATTCCAGTTCGTATTCACTGGTGGCGGCAGCACGTGAAGCACGTCATTATATGACGGAAGGCGGCGCAATCGTTACGATGAGTTATTTAGGAGCTGAACGTGTTCTCGAAGGTTATAACGTAATGGGTGTGGCGAAGGCAGCTCTTGAAGCGTCTGTGCGCTACCTGGCTTCTGAGCTTGGTGAACAAAATATTCGTGTCAATGCAATCTCTGCCGGTGCGGTCCGTACATTATCCGCAAAAGGTGTTCCTTCCTTTAATACAATTCTCGGCCAGATTGAAGAACGTGCACCATTGAAACGAAATGTAAAACCGGAGGAAGTTTCGGATATGACGATAGCGATGCTCAGTAATTTATCAAGCGGTGTGACGGGCGAGGTCATCTATGTGGATGCCGGCTATCACATTATGGGGTAAATAGATGAAGGATTCTCTTCGGGGAGTCCTTTTTTCAGGGTCTTTTTTCCATCATTGCTGTTAATTGAGAATCTCTTTCAGCAAACTTGACAGAACATTATCACTTATCATATAGTATTACAGCAACATAATGAATACCTGTGCGATTTATCATTTTCAAGATACATACGCTTCTCAGAGTACATCAGGAGGAATTCCAAATGAAAAGTTTTACAAAATTCGATACGATAAAGTTAGGGCTAACGATGTTTGCCCTCTTTTTTGGCGCGGGAAATATGATTTTTCCGCCTCTTCTCGGTCAGCAGGCCGGTACACAGACGTGGATCACACTGGCTGGATTTTTAATTACAGGTGTCGGCCTGCCTTACCTCGGCGTCGTCGCTGTGACAATGAGCGGAAATCAATTAAGCGATTTGGCAAGTAAAGCATCTCCTTTATTCGCCATGATCTTCCCTCTTATTGTCTATCTCTCCATCGGTCCTTTCTTTGGTATGCCAAGAACTGCAACGGTATCATTTGAAATTGCGGTATCGCCATTTGTGCCCGCTTCAGCTGAAACATTGGCTTTGGCAATTTTCTCCATTACCTTCTTTGCAATCACGATTTGGCTGGCATTAAAGCCGAATAAAATTGTGGACCGTTTCGGCAGTATTCTGACCCCTGCCCTGCTGGCTATCGTTACATTGATTATCGTGACAGGAATTATAAAGCCTGTTGGTCAAGCCGGCCCCGCCATGGAGCCATTCACAGAAGCGCCTTTTGCAAAGGGATTTATTGAAGGATATGGAACTATGGATGCGATTGCCGCACTCGTTTTTGCGATTATAGTCATTAACGCTGTGAAGGCAAAAGGCATTACAGACCGCAAAGCAATCACTTCGATTACGATGAAAGCCGGAACCATTGCTGTGGTGGGCTTAAGTCTGGTCTATGCAGGCCTTGCGTATTTGGGATCGACAAGCCGTATTGTGGCGGAAGGTGCGGATAACGGAGGCGATATTTTAGCGAAGCTTGCATATGCGCTGATGGGAAACAGCGGATTGTATCTGCTCGGTCTCGCTGTTACACTTGCCTGTTTGACAACAGCTGTCGGGCTGGTCTCCGCGAGTTCTACCTATCTATCCAAGATGATACCCGGGATTTCATACAAAATGCTCGTATTCGTAATTTGTACATTTACTACTATCGTGGCGAATATCGGCTTAACAAAATTGCTTGAAATTACGCTGCCGGTATTAATCGGCGTTTATCCGCTGGCAATTGTGCTGATTTCATTCCGGCTGTTTCACCCGTTATTTAAAGGCTATCACGAAGTGTATATCCTCGGATTGCTTGCTGCCGGTATTATCGGGTTCTTTGATCTGCTGAGTGCATTCAAAATCAATCTGGGACCGGTTACATATTTTTTGAAGTTTCTGCCTTTATATGAACAAGGCCTTGGCTGGATCATTCCCGCACTCGTATTCGGTCTGATCGGCTTTATCGTTGCCTATGCCCAGCGGAAACCGCTAGTTGAATAATCAAATGAATAATTACTGATGATGAAAAGCCTGCGGATTTCCGCAGGCTTTTTTGATACCTATAAATTGGAAGTGCAGCTTCGCCTAGTGGTTCCCTGAAACTGCGGATCGGTCAAGTTGCCCGATTATGCGGGTGCGGGTTGATGAAGAGAGCTGCTTCATCTGCCTCTTACTCGCCTTTCATCAATCCTTTGTTACCCTTTGTAATAATTGTTTCATAGTCAATATAATCGTAGATATCATTTTCAATTTGCTCACTGAATTGCTGAAGCTCCCCAACTGTCAAGTCTTCAATCGCTTTGTTTTCCTGCTCGCAATAGATGATCATTTTACCGACGATTTCGTGGGCATCACGGAATGGTGTGCCTTTAGCGACCAAATAATCGGCCACTTCCGTTGCATTCAGAAATCCGCCTTTGATGGCTGCTTTCATTTGATCAGCATTCACTTGTAATGTATCTATCATTTTGGACATCACTTCCAGGCAATCCAATACCGTATCAAGCGCATCAAAGAATTGTTCTTTATCTTCCTGCATGTCCTTATTATATGTCAGCGGTAAACCTTTCAATGTCGTCAGCAGTGCAAACAGCGAGCCATATACACGTCCTGTCTTCCCGCGGATCAGTTCAGCCGCATCCGGATTTTTCTTTTGCGGCATGATGCTGCTTCCTGTGGAATATGCATCCGAGATCGTGACGAAGCGGAATTCCTGGCTGCTCCAAAGAATCAGCTCTTCACTCAGACGGCTCATGTGCATCATGATCAGTGAGAAATCAGACAGTAGTTCCAACAGATAGTCGCGGTCGCTGACGCCGTCGAGGAAATTATCAACAGGCTTATCAAAACCGAGCAAGTCCGTTGTCACCTGACGGTCAATATCATGCGTCGTACCCGCAAGTGCGCCGCAGCCCAGCGGATTTTCATTCAGTATCTCTGCGGCATTTTGCACACGCTTTTTATCGCGTTTGAACATTTCCGCGTAAGCGCCCAAATGATGTCCGAATGTCACAACTTGTGCGCGCTGCAAATGTGTATAGCCTGGCATGATGACATTATTTGCTTTGCCTTTCGCTTCAAGCGAATCGATCAGCACCTGTAATGCATCCATAACGACAGCTGTTTGATTCCTTGCATACTGTCTCATATCGACCGCTACCTGGTCGTTTCGGCTGCGCGCTGTATGTAATTTTTTGCCGGCTTCCCCCACCCGTTCGGTCAAGTGCATTTCAACGAATGAATGGATATCTTCATAGTTGCCTTCGATCGGTAATGCGCCTGATTCAATATCTGCTAAAATAGACTGTAATCCGTTAACGAGCAATTCGCCTTCTTCAGGTGATAATAGATCTGAATGAACTTGCATCGTGACATGCGCGAGACTCCCCGCGATATCCTCTTTGTACAGCCGATAATCAACGGGCAGGGAGCTGTTGAACTTCTCCATGATTTCATCTGCTTTACTGCTAAAACGTCCGCCCCAAAGTTTCATTGTTCATCAAACCTCTCCAATTGTATTTTTATGCGAATTCATGTATGAATCATATCGACGTTACACAGTTGTAACGGTTCTATTCTTTTATAATGACACAGTGACAGACATTTTTCTACTTTCAGTTATACAGCAAAAAGTTGCATAAACAGCGGAGTCATGCGATAATAGATGCACTACAAATGAATGAGTGATGGCAATGAGAAACTTTGTCCCAAACCAACAATTAAAATGTATCCAAACCTCGCCTGCACTAGGCGAGGTTTTTTTGTTGCTTAAAGGAAACACTAGCAGAGGAGAGAAACTATTATGACTACCCGTACACAGGAACATTCTTTTTCTTCGGTCCTGGCTATCTGGATCAGCCTAATTAGTAATATTGTGTTAACTGTTTTAAAACTCATCGTTGGTTTCATTTTCAAGAGCCCCGTTCTGCTCGCAGACGGTTTCCACAACGCAGGAGATGTGGTCGCTTCAGCGGCTGCGCTGACATCCATGCGGATTTCAAAACGGCCTGCTGATGAAGATCATCCGTACGGTCACGGTAAAGCGGAAGTCATCGGTTCCAGTATCGTAGCGATTATTTTAGGTTTAGCTTCCATTTATATTGCATTTGAAGCCGTACTGGCGTTATTTGAAGAACCGGCAGCTGCGAGTACAATTGCATTGCTCACGGCAGTCTTATCACTTGTGTGGAAATATGTATTGTATGTGTATACAATACGCGTCGGAAAGGCTGAAAACAGTAAAGGACTCATCGCGACGGCCTATGATCATTTAGCGGATGTTTACGCCTCGCTTGCAGCAGTTGTCGGAATCGGACTCGCGTTACTCGGTGATGCCTACGATTGGCCGCTGCTGGCTTATGGTGATCCAATAGCGGGGATCATTGTATCCATTCTTGTATTCAAGATTGCCATGGAAATTGGTAAAGAAAGCGTCGACATTTTAATGGAGAAAAGTGTTTGCGATGACCGTCTTCTCTCCTTTGAAGAGCTGATCTGCTCAATTCCTGAAGTGAAACGAATTGACCGTCTTCGCGCAAGAGAGCATGGCCACTATGTATTGGTCGATATTCGCATCGGTGTCGCCGGTGATTTGACAATTCAGGAAGGACATATCATCTCTAGCAGATTGCGCAATTTAATTATGGCTGAAAATGAAGATGTCGATGAAGTGTTAATTCACTTAAATCCGTGGTATCCCGAAAAATAATCCGTTATACTTACTATCGAGGAGTGAATGAAATGAATCCATTAACAATCAACACGATAGAAATTTGTGTGAAAGAAACAGAAGAAATCCAGCGTACCCCAGATGAGCGTTTTTTACAGCAGCCGATTTCTTATTTGAAGTCAGAGATCACTGAATTCCTTTTTATTGATTCTCCTGATTTCGACAACATTCAAGTCGATTCGCTTGTACTGGAAGTAGATGATATGTTTAAGACATATATGGCACTGTTCGGCTTACAGGGCAGAAAAAAAGAAGGCGAAGCAATCCGTTCATATATTGAAGAAAAGCTTCAGCATCAGCTGACCGGTTTTAGCATGTCATTTTCAGACAATGAAGGTTTCTGGGAAGTGAATATGCCGCTTGATCCAATCGAAGGGTTTAACGAAAGCATGCCGATTCAAGATGCCCTGCAGCTGCTTCATGACGCACTTGGCGGCCTGAATGAAATGAGAACGGAAAACCAATGACTTCTCAATTTTTGTATACGTATATCCGGCATCGCGATGAGCAAGAATTATGCCGGATGGAAATGCGGGCTTTCTTCGGGAAGGATGTCAGCGGCAATGTGCTGAAAAGCGATATTGCAGTTGACCCTTCCCGAAGCCCATTTATGCAGGCCCGGCTTGAAGTGTGGCTGGAAGCGGATAGTATAGAACAATTAGAAGAGAAATCTTCCCGTCTGGATGTGGCTCCGCTATTTAAAACCGTCTGCCTGAATGATATGGAACTCAGCGGAACATCCAGAATTGGCCATGCGAGACGGAGGGAAATCGAACGTAAAATCGGGCTTCAGATTACAGGTGAACCCGAACTGGATGACCCGGAATTGCTGATTGGAATTATGCACATCGATGAACGCTGGTATGCGGGTGAATTACTCTACAGTTCTTCCGACTGGCATGTTCATCAGCAGAAGCCGCATATGTACTCCACTGCACTTGGCACACGATTGGCAAGAACTGCAGTTAATATTGCAGTACCTCACCCGGAAGGCATACGGGTAATCGATCCATGCTGCGGAATTGGCACGGTATTAGTCGAAGCCTTGTCGATGGGAATTCCAATTGAAGGCCGGGATATTAATCCGCTTGTAGTCTACGGATCGCGCAAAAATATAGCCCACTTTGGTTTAGAAGGCAGCGTTACGATCGGACCGATTGCGGAAGTGAACGAAATGTACGATGTTGCAATTATCGACATGCCGTATAATCTGTTTACGCATATTACAGCTGAAGGGCAACTTGAAATATTAAAAGAAGCACGGCGCATCGCCAAACGCTGTTTGATTATTACTATTGAAAACATGGATGAAATGCTTGAAATCTCCGGTTTTGAAATTACGGACCGGTGCCTTGCACGCAAAGGAACATTTTCTCGCGAAGTCATCTTATGTACATAATGGAAGACGGACGGGAAACTTTTCTTCCCTCCGTCTTTTTCATTTCACTTCGATAATGCCAGCCATGTATTGGTAATTCCGAGATGCCTGCATAGGATTTTCAGCTCTTTAATCTTCTGTTATGAATACTATGGTGCCTATAGATTTCATCAAATTCACCGGTGAATAGGCCAGACAAAGCGCTAAGCTGCAAAACAATTGAAAAATACCTTTCACGCAGACACTTCCCCTTTGAAATAATTCTTTTATAAAACAATTTTATACTATATACTACAAATATCTTCCTTCTTTTCAGACATTTCAGTATAGCCTTCTATTTTACGAAATGTGTGAACTTTGTAAAACGGGGGAAATAAAAGTAACAAAGCATGTATCCTATGTATGTTTTGAATAGTTTTCTGCGGAGTTTTATTATTATCGAAGGAGTGAAGTCTATGTTTATCAGCCTCATGAAGCTTTTTAGTATTCTTTATCTATGGACGTGGTTCGTCTGGCCTTTCATATTTGTCATCTCTATAATTTACGCGATTAAAGCATTAGTAAAAGAAGAACCTGTCTTTATGAAACCGGCTATCATTGCATCTGTAGCTTTATTAATCATTCTGGCCGGAATTTCTTCTCCGTCATTATTTTCATGATCTGATCCGCAAGCACCGTCCAAGGGATCATACAGCCTCCTCGCTGACTGCTTCTTTTCACAAAACGACAGCCGCCAGGCCGCAATTTCTTGCACATCTCAATAAATATCCCCCAGCGGATTCCATTAAAAATGTCAGTAAAATTTACAAAAATGCCGCTGGGACAAAATTAAAAATAAAGTTGGTTCCCCTGCGCTCCAAAAGGCACGCTTTCCGCGGGGCGCGCTTGAGCCTCCTCGTCGCTGGCGCTCCTGCGGGGTCTCAACATTCGCGCTAAATCCCGCAGGAGTCGGCCTTTTTCCGCTCCGGTCCACTCAAATGCTTTGCAAAGTATTTATTAAAAAATAGACATAAAAAAAGCGTAAGGGAATAATATAAACTCCTTTACGCTTTTTTCATATTATGTCCCAGTCTCATTCTTTACATGGTTATTTAGACAGTGAAGCTGTAAAATCTGCGAGCAATCTGGCACCGTAGCCTGTTGCGGATTTAGTGTAGTATCCTTTTGGCTTCTGCTTATCCATGACACCCGCCATATCCACGTGCAGCCAATTCGTTTCCGGAGCAAACTTGCGCAGGAATAGAGCTGCCGTGATCGATCCTGCAACGGATAACGAACTGATATTATTAATATCCGCGTACGCACTGTCCAGCGATTCTTCGTACTCATCCACCAACGGAAGCGGCCAGATGAAGTCGCCGTTTTGGTCGCCAATTTTCTTCATTTGATAAGACAGTTCTTCATCACCGAAGACCCCGCCTATTTCCGTGCCGAGTGCGCTGACAACTGCACCTGTCAATGTCGCAATGTCCACCGTGTAGTCTGCGCCAAGTTCTCCTGCACGGATTAATCCGTCCGCTAAAATGAGCCGGCCTTCTGCATCGGTGTTACCGACTTGGACACTGATGCCGTTTTTAAATTGAATGACTTCGCCCGGCATCACTGCATCCGGCCCCGGTGTGTTTTCCACCATTGGAATAAGCACTGCGACATTCACTTTAGCGTCAGAGTGTGCAAGAAGCGATAAGGCGCCGCTAACCGCTGCCGAGCCGCCCATATCCATGCGCATATCACTGTCATCACGGCCGCCTTTTAAGCTGATGCCGCCTGAATCGTACGTTACGCCTTTTCCGACAAGAGCGACAAGCGGCTTCGATGCATCTGTCTGCAATGTCATTTCGACGAATGAAGGGTCATATTTACTGCCCCGGCACACTGTCAATACGCCGTTCATTTCACGCTCTTCGATTTCTTTTTTGGTCAGTACGTCAATTTTCACTTTCGTATCCTTGAAATGGTCTTTCAATATCTCAGGATATGTCTCCGGATTTAAGACATCAGAAAGTTCATTCATTAAATCACGAGAAAATGCCATGGCTGCTGCCCGCACTTCCCCTGATTTCACTGCGGCCGAGTCTGCTCCATTTACTTGCAGTTTCGTTACTGGATCCGCTTTCTTGGACTGATAACGATCGAAATTATATGCCCCCAAGTGCCATCCTTCCACAAACGCAGTGACTGCATCATCAACTGCTGACCACTTTTGCCCGAGCTGATCTGCACGTATGGAAGCAGACGCCACTTTTTGTGCGGCAAGACTCCGGGACATCTCCCCTGCAACATTGCGAATCGCTTCTAACGACTTCCACTCTTTATCTTTTATGACAACAAGCTGTTTTCCGTCATGAACAAATGTAGAAAATCCTCCCGTCTGATTGTCTACGAATTGTTTTACCAATTGATTTTTAGTTACTCGTCCGTCATTTGCGAATAAAATTTCTGCATGAATTTGCATGGTGTTAATTACTCCCTTCACTATTTCGGTTTCCTAAATAGTTTATCACTTTTTGCCTGACAGCGCTAAGAAGAGCGTTGCTAATGGTCCCAGAAATAACGAAAGAATAAACCAGTTTAATCCGCTTCGGTTTTTCCCTTGTGCCAATACTGCATTAATTAAAGCTAATGTGCCCCATCCGACAAAATATCCTTCGTTCATAGATGATCACTCCATAGTCTGATTGTATAATATGTATACGAATTGCGTGCAGGATTGGTTTCATTGTCTTTTTCACGCAAAAAAAAGGAACATTTGGCATGTCCCTTTTGTTTGGCGCGCTTCATCAGCTGTTGATAGATGTAGGTGCGCTGTCATCATTCGCATTTTCATAATTTTGATTGCCGACTTTCGCCCGGATTTCCTCTTCAGTCAGCGGCGGCGGTATTTCATGTTCCGCCAGCGCTGCCGTTTCAGGCGGAACTTCTACATTTTCTGTTGCAGCATTTTTGGCATTCATTTCCCGTCCGTATTGCTCGCGCTGTTCCACAGTAGTGCGTTGATCTTTTGATAAATCAGCCATTACGTCACCCCAATTTTCTGTTTTCACTTATTTTTCCCGATATTTGCTATACTAAACCTGCTGAGATAAATGAAAGGAGCGGAAGTGATTGACATCGATTTTAGTGGATGCAGACGGCTGTCCAGTGATTAATGAAACGATAGAGGTCGCCAAAGAATTTACCTTGCCATGCGTGCTGATCTGTGATACAGCACATGAAATGCATCGGGAAGGTGCGGAAACGATTATGGTTTCTAAAGGAGCGGATGCCGTGGATTTCGTTCTGGTGAACCGCATCAAAAAAGGTGACATTGTCGTTACACAGGATTATGGCCTGGCAGCAATGGCGCTGGCAAAACAGGGATTACCTATCGATCAAAACGGCCGGTGGTATACAAATGACAATATTGATCAATTACTCGCTGCGCGTCATAAAGCACAGAAGATCCGTCGTGCAGGCGGACGTTTACGCGGTCCGAAAAAACGGACAGTTGAACAGACAGAAGGTTTTATCGCAAGTTTACGAAAGCTGTGCCAATCCATTCAGCAATAAGTAACATTCTCCCTGATGGTTTTGGCTCACTGTAAAAAAATAGGCCTCCCGCAAAAATAACGGCGGCCTGTTTTTATTTTACTGTTTTACTTGAATGACCAGAATATCTGAGTCTTCGAGTGCATGTAAGCTGTGCTTTTCCAGCGGCTCCATATGCAGCACATTTCCCGGCGTTACTTCTACCGGTGCCCCTTCCACATCAAACCGCACTTTTCCTTTACGTACGATGATGAATACCTCTTTATCCGCGTCATGTTCCGCAATTTCTTCGCCTGCGCGCAGCTGAAGATTCATGATGACCGCATTTTCTACATTCGCGACTTTCAGCACATGCTTTTCCTTTTCTGCTAATCGATAGTCTGTGTCAATCAGTTTCATTATTCTTCTCTCCTTTCAAAAACTCATTCATAATCAGTTTATACGATTTTAGTTTATCTTGAAAATCATACGTTATCGAAACTAGCATAATTTCCTCCGCCTGAAATTCTTCCGCTAATTGTACCAGTTGTTTATAGGCCGATTCAGGAGTACCCACTATCATCCGCTCCCGATTGAGCTGCACGAGTTCCCGCTCCAGCTGGCTGTATGAATAAGCTGCAGCTTTTTCTGGGGAAGGCGTGCCATCAATTTTCATTCCTTGCTGCTGCATAATGAACAGCAGATCCAATGATGAAGCAACACGATCTGCTTCTTCCTCTGTCTCGGCACAAATCAGAAAGACAGCCACAGCTTGCTGAGGTGCTGCGGCAAATCGAGAAGTTTTGAAATGATTCCGGTAATACTTTGCCGCCTCTGCACCCCCTTCACTGTTAATAAACTGTGCAAACATATACGGCAGACCTTTTTGTGCAGCTAAAGCCGCCGACCGTTCACTTGTGCCGAGCACCCAGACAGGCGGGGCGCTGTCTGTCAGCGGTACAGCTTTCAGACCTTCGTATGGGTGATCTGCCGGCAAGTCGTCATGGAGATACATCAGTAAATCGTCAATTTGTTGCGGAAACTGTTCTTTATTTTGATAACGGCCATTGTTCAATGCATATGTCGCGCGCGGCATTCCGGCCGGTGCACGTCCTACACCCGCATCAATACGCCCCGGAAACAAAGCTTCGAGCACTTTAAAGTTTTCAGCCACCTTATAAGGGGAATAGTGAGGTAGCATGACACCGCCAGACCCGATGCGGATAGCTGATGTGACAGTTGCCAGATGTGCCATCAGAATTTCAGGTGATGAGCCTGCAAGCGTCACCGCGTCATGATGTTCAGACACCCAGAAGCGGAGATATCCCCATTCATCCGCTTTCTTCGCCAAAAAAGCTGTTTGCCGGAGAGCTTCCTGCGCATTGCTGCCTGATGTAACAGGAGATTGATCTAATATACTTAATTTTATCTTCAAGACAAGTCCTCCTCGTTCAGTGCATATAGTGTACTAGATGCCGCGGCATAACACACCGCTCATGCTCATCATTACTTACTCTAACGGAGGTTACTAATTATGCCTATCATTCAATCTGTCAGCACAGTCAGACCCCCCGTGGATTTGCCGCAGGAAGAAGCTGTGTCATTTGCCCGTTCTTTATTTTCGGATTCCTTTAAAGACATTGACCGTTTATTAAAAGTGTTCCAAAACGGCGAAATCGACACACGTCAAGTGTGCATGCCCCTGGAATGGTATGCACAAGCGCATGATTTTGAAACGAAAAACGATTTGTACATTCAGCATGCCGTCACACTGGGCAAACAGGCTGTCGAACAATGCCTGAGCAATACAGCAACGCTCGTACGCGCGGTAGACCCTGCCGAGATTGATGCGATTTTCTTCGTATCGAGCAGCGGACTCGCCACTCCCAGTATTGATGCTCGCCTGATTAATCAATTGCCGTTCCGCCATGACATCAAACGTGTTCCGATATGGGGGCTAGGCTGCGCGGGCGGCGCTTCCGGAATGAGCCGGGCTTTTGATTACTGCAAAGCGTACCCTGATTCCAATGTTCTTGTGCTCGCTGTAGAACTGTGCAGCTTAACGTTCCAGCGTGATGATGTGACGAAGAGTAATCTGGTCGGCATGTCGCTGTTCTCGGACGGCGTGGCCTGCGCACTGGTGTCAGGCGAGCAGTCAACAGTCAAGAGCACACGGCCGATGCCGAAAATCCGTGCCACGTCGTCCCGATTCATGCCGGACTCTGAAGATGTGATGGGCTGGGATATAAAAAGCGACGGATTGCATGTAGTGTTTTCAAAAAGTATTCCTGCTGTCATTAAAAGCTGGCTTGGTCCGTTTGTCCATCAGTTCGTGGGAGAGCATGACCTGACGATGAAAGACATTCTGCATTTTGTCGCACATCCCGGCGGCAAGAAAGTGCTGGACGCGTATCAGAAAGCACTTCAGCTGGATCAAGGACAAACCGCCGCTTCTAAAAAGATTCTGCAGCATCACGGAAACATGTCTTCACCGACCGTACTGTATGTGCTGAAAGATTTTATCGAACAGCAGCCTGCTGAAGGCGAGTACGGCTTGATGGCAGCACTCGGTCCAGGCTTCTGCGGCGAACTGCTGCTGTTGGAGTGGCAGTAAGATGGGCAAGCTGTTCCTGTTCGTCTTCATTATTGTTGTCATGCAGCGGCTCGTCGAACTCCTTATCGCCAAACGCAACGAACAATGGATGCGCAGCGAAGGGGCAATTGAAGCGGGGGCCTCACATTATAAGTGGATGGTATTAATGCATGCGGCGTTTTTCGTTTCCCTGCTGGCTGAAGTTGTTATATTCAATCGTCCATTATCACCTGTCTCTGGCATGCTGCTCGTAATCTTTTTACTGATGCAAGTGCTGCGCGTCTGGTGTCTGTCATCACTCGGCAAGTTCTGGAATACCAAAATCCTGATCTTGCCTGGAGCGAATGTACAGAAGAGAGGCCCGTACCGCTGGATCCGTCATCCTAACTATGTCATCGTTACAACCGAACTCATTGTATTGCCATTATTATTCAGCGCCTACTTCACAGCAGGACTCTTTTTTCTATTAAATATTTGGATGCTGTCCGTACGGATTCCCGCGGAGGAAAAAGCGCTGCGGGAATTAACAAATTATAATGAAGTGTTTTAATGAAAATAAAAAAGACTGAGGCTGTTCCCTATAAAGGAAACGGCTTCAGTCTTTTGCATCAGAATTTGAATAGCGTGCGCAAATCCACTCAACCGCACTATACCGGCGGATTGGGAGCCTGAAATTACTACGTATATGGTTCAGTGCTTACTCGCATGCACGACCATCCCTGTTACGGTCCAAATGGTCAGCATACGCAGGATGGCCCTTCTTCACCCCTTCAGGATATACTTTACGAAGTTCCGTACAGTTTTTGAAATCCTGTGTTTCGCCGTATACTGGAATTTTTACGGAGTCGGCAGGATATTTTTCACTGTCAAAGCCCCTGTCGGTCGTGTAATCTTCCAGTGTCCAAATGCCGATGCCTGATTTCTTGGCTTGTTGTTCGGCTTTTTCAAATGCATCCAGATGACGGGTATTTGGCGGATATACATACGCCACCCGTGCCAGGCCCTCTTTCAGCAATTGTTCCTGGACACTTTTTCCGTCTATGTAGATATACGCCAGTAACCTGCCGTACTTATCATACTTGTCGCCAATATCAAACTCAATTTCCAGCTTCCCCTTTTGCAGCAGTTCCTGATTACGTACTTTTGCCTGCTGTCCGTAAGGCTGCTTACCGAGGCGCGGATGATTTGTCTCCGGTGTATCAATCAATAAGTACCGGACATTTTCCTCTTTGCCTTCATACATAATCTTAATTGTATCGCCGTCGATTGTTTTGACCAATTCAACAGGAATTAATCCTGAGCGGCTAGGTGTTTTTTCTTCATCCTCGAACAGTTCAGGAAAGTAAACTGCGGCTATGGCAATGACCACAGCAATCAAAAATGAAGTCATCCACTTTTTTTGTTTGTTCTTTTTAGTTCCTTGTTTCGTATTTGTATTCATTTGAACCTCTTTTCTACATGCTGTAGCCAAAATAAGCTAAGCCTGTACCTGCTGCGAACGTCAGCAAAGCATAGCCCGCCGCACGCCCTTTGCTGCCTTCTGTCCAATACGTCCAGATCTCTTTCATCAATGTGGAATAGGTCGTTAACGCACCCGCTGTACCCGTCGCCCAAAACAATGTCCATTGAACGGATAGCTCCATCCCAATGATCCAGCCGATGAAAAAGCTGCCGATACTGTTTACAAGCAATGTCCCGTACGGCAAGCTGCTCCGATTCAGGCGGGCTGACACTTCAAAACGCAACAGCGCTCCAATAAACCCGCCGCATCCCACCGCCAAAATATGCCAGATCATGACCCTATTCTCCTTGCAGACAGAAAGCCAAGAGCTGCCATGGCCAGTCCTCCGAGCAGACTGACAGCTACATAGATCCCCGCCATCCACAGCAATCCGTCATCAACCAACCCGACCGTTTCAAAACTGACTGCGGAAAACGTAGTGAATGCGCCAAGAAAGCCCGTTGTTACAACAGTAACAGCCACTGAACTCAACCGGCCGCGCAGGCGGGCTGCTTCTGTCAGATAGCACAGCATAAATGTTCCCAGCATATTCACCGTGAATGTTGCGGCAGGAAAAGAGCCGCTGACCGGCAGCAGCTGTCCTGACAAAAGACGGGTTACAGCCCCGAATGCTCCGGCTACACCTATGTACAGACGTTCTCTCATATCACTGCGACCTCACTTCATTCAATAATATATCCGAGCGAATGAAGGACATTATTGATAAACGATTGCGTATACAAATAGATCCCTTCTTGTTCAGGCGCCTGAATAATATCATGCTGCACGTCTTTCCACCGCTTCAGCTGAAGTTCGGATAAATTTTGGGCAAATGCCCACTTACGCGTATGTTCAATATTTGTGATTTCATCTGCTTCGCCTGTATGCAACAACAGCGGTACGTCCTGGATAATTAAATCAGGCTGCATGACAGATTTCATAAGTGTTTGCAGCTCCCTATACCAGCCGCCAGTTACAATCGGCACATACATTGGATCTTCCGCATACTCCTTTAGAAATTCTTCATTTCGTGATAATAATTCAGGTGTGATTTCATGGTCTAATGTCATCGTCTGAGACCACTTCGTAAACATCTTCGCACGGATTGGCGGATGGTGTTCCAAATGCAGCCATGGTGATGTACAAATGACACCAGCACATTCGATGCGTTCCATCTGCAGTAAACGAAGAATGAATGTTGCACCCAGACCATGCCCAAATAAAAATACCGGCAAATTATCATCCAAACCGGTGCGGATCATTTTCTTGATAAATCTCCGGTAATCCCTAAATGCTTCAGCATGAACCTCTACCCCTTCTTTGCCATGCCCCGGAAGATCCCCTGATACGACATGAAACCCGTCATTACGAAACTTTTGAATGAGCCACGCATATCTTCTATGATGTTCATAGGCATTATGTACAATGACGATAACACCTTTTGCCTTACCTTCTGCTTCCCACTTCCACACAGATATCACTCCTTATCTGACTAGCTTATTCTATCTGTTTCATTCTTATGTTTCCGAAACCGCTAATGTTTGTTAGGATAAATTATACATGAAATTTTAGAAAAGAGGAGATTTGATTGATTTATCCATACGAAGGTAAATTACCAGAAATTGACCCATCCGTCTACATTGCAGATTACGTAACCATTTCAGGTGACGTAACGATTGGCCCCGAATCATCCATTTGGTTTAACACGGTCATCCGCGGAGATGTGTCACCAACGATTATCGGAAGAAAAGTAAATATACAGGATTTCTGCTGCCTTCACCAAAGCCCGCGTTTCCCATTAATCCTAGAGGATAATGTGACGATCGGCCACAAAGTCATGCTCCATAGCTGTACAATTAAAACCGGCGCATTGGTCGGGATGGGGGCCACTGTTCTCGATGGCGCGGAGGTCGGAGAAGGTGCATTTATCGGAGCTGGCAGTCTGGTAACGCCAGGGAAAAAGATTCCGCCAAACACATTGGCTATAGGTTCGCCCGCCCGTGTCGTACGCGAATTGACGGATGAAGACCGTGCGGATATGACTAGGATTGTGAATGAGTACGCACGAAAAGGACAGCTGTATAAAGCGCTGCAGGAAGAAAAATAATCGAAGTGTCCGTATTCAGCGGGTGCTTCTTTTTGTAATGACTGGACTTTTGCAAACCTCTGTAGGCGGCGCAGCGTTTATAAACTTCTTCAATGTACATGAGCTTCACATACTCCTTTGCCCGTCTATGAATACTATGCGCTGCAAGTCTTCTTAATCAGATACATTCCCCACCAACATATCTAAAATCCGCTAGCTGTTCATACAAGCTCTCAGGAGTGTGACTTTACCTTATCACTAGCAAAGTCTTCATTCCTTAGGAGGATCCCATCCTGCGTTATAATGCAGGAAACCAACATACACCCCAACCTTCTCCCATCTATATCACTCATTGACGAAGTAATGTATTTACAAATAGGACTAAAATAAAAGTTAAAATGTTCCTTGACGGCAATTTTAATTACTTACACCCAATTTACATGTTCGAAATATCTAAAGGTATGAAATATATACAACTATTTGTTTTTTCTAAATATACTCATTGACATCAATAGTAAATGTGATATATTACATTTGAGATATTAAATATGAAAGATACAGGAGTGATTTTATTGTCAATTAATAAAAATAAGTTTCAATGGGCAAAAAACATAAAGTTCAACACTGAAATGAATGAAGAGGAGTTGGCCTTCTTTACGGCAGATGAAATTGAAAACGTTCTCAACTTTCAGAAAACACATCGATTATATACGAATACTCCAATGAGAAATTTATCTGCTTTAGCAAAACATTTGGATATTGAATCCATTCATGTAAAAGACGAATCTTATCGTTTTGGCTTGAACGCTTTTAAAGTGATGGGAGGTATTTACGCGATTGCTAAGTATTTAGCAGACAAGTTAGACCGCGATGTGAACGACTTATCATTTGAAGAATTGCAATCACAAGAAGTGCGGAAACAGATTGGCGACATTACATTTATTTCAGCTACAGACGGGAATCATGGACGCGGAATTGCTTGGGCCGCTCGAGAACTTGGACAGAAATCGGTTATTTACATGCCAAAAGGGTCTTTACCTGTTCGTCTCGATGCTCTAAAACATGAAGGTGCCTACGCCAAAATCACCGATGTGAATTACGATGAAACGGTTCGCATTTGCGCAGATTTAGCAGAGAAGAATAACTGGGTAATGGTGCAAGACACAGCGTGGGAAGGTTATGATGAAATACCACTTTGGATCATGCAAGGTTATTCCGCTTTAGCTCATGAAATGATTGAAACCTTTGAAGAACAACAAATGGCTCCACCTACACACTTGTTCCTTCAAGCAGGAGTAGGTTCATTCGCAGCTGGAATAGCCGCTTACTTTAAAGTGCGTTATAAAGAAAATGCCCCTACAGTAATTATTGTTGAACCTCATCAGGCAAATTGCTATTACCGTTCATTTGAAAGCGGGACTGGCGATATGGAGATTGTGACTGGAGATATGAATACAATCATGGCTGGACTAGCTTGCGGGGAACCTAATACACGTGCTTACAGAATTTTGGGGCAATATGCGAAAGCAGCCTTTTCTTGTGATGACAGCATTGCTGCTCTAGGTATGAGAGTACTTGGAAACCCGTTAGAAAATGACCATCGCGTAATATCAGGTGAATCAGGTGCAGCACCACTTGGCCTTGTTTACTATTTGAAAATATTAGCTGATCCAGAAGTTGCAAAAGCCATAGGACTTGATCAGACATCAAGAGTAGCCGTAATCAGCACAGAAGGCGACACAGATCCAGAACATTATCAAAACATCGTGTGGCGCGGGCTATACCCTACCGAGTAATAGGAGGCATAAAAACAAATGATAGTATATGACGAATTAATTCAGCTGACACAACAAGCTGTTCAAATACAAAGTTACTCGGGTGAAGAGCACGCAGTTGCGGAGCTTCTTTACAATAAAATGCAAGACATGGGCTATGACGAGTGTTGGATAGATGCATATGGAAACGTCATCGGCAAAATCAACGGTTCAGGAGAGGGTCAGTCTGTCTTGTTTGATGGACACATGGATACAGTTCCTATCAATAGCCCTGAGAAATGGACATATGATCCTTTTGGTGCTGAAATAGCCGATGGCAAAATGTATGGACGTGGGACGAGTGATATGAAAGGTGCGATCTGTGCTGCTGTTATTGCTGGCGGCACAATCGCCCGGCAAATTAAGCAAAATGGTATCCGCCCTAAAGGTGATATTTATGTCTCTTGTTCCGTTTATGAAGAAATTTTTGAAGGTGGAGCGCTTGGTAAAGTAATTGACCAGGTACATCCTGACATTGTAATTATTATGGAACCATCCGCACTTCAGTTAAGTATAGGACAACTTGGCAGAGCCGAAATCATTATATCTTCACATGGAAAATCGGCTCATTCATCACAACCCGAAAGTGGTGTTAATGCAATTTACGAGCTATTGCCTATGCTCGAAGCATTGCAGTCCTCCACTGCACCTTTCCATGAAAAACTCGGCAAAGGTATTACAGTAGTGACTGATATCAAATCATCACCCTATCCAGGCGTGTCAATCGTGCCAGATCTTTGTACGATTACTATAGATCGAAGATTACTTGTTGGCGAGACAGAAGAAGACGTACTAGCATCCTACCAACAACTTATTTCTTTAAATGAAAACTATTCATTTGAAGTAGCAGAAGTAAACTTACCATGTTTTACTGGTGAGATCTTAAGCGGGAAGCGTTTCTTCCCAGGGTGGCTTCTGGATAGCAGCCACCCTGCTGTTCCACAGGCTTTAAGAGCTTTAGAATCTGTTGGGCAATCGCCTTCTCTTACGACTTATAAATTTTGTACGAATGGAAGTTACAGCGCTGGTGTCGCGAAAATACCTACACTCGGTTACGGACCTTCCAATGCGAGCTTAGTGCATATCGTCGATGAATATATCGAAATCGAACAATTAACCGAAGCGGCGGAAGGTTTTGTCTCTTTAGCTAACTACCTAACTAATTTACCTAAAGCATGAGCACGACTCATGCTTTACCCCATTTGAAGGAGCGATCTTAATATGTTTGCAAACAATATACCAGTTGAAGATTTCGCAAATCGTATAGCTTATTGCCAGCAAGAAGCTGCAGCAAGAGGGTTATCTGGTCTAATGGTATGGTCACGCGGCGGGGGAGCATTCGACCGCTATGCTGATGTCGATTATCTTGCCAACTACTATCAGCAAAGATGCTATTTACCTGATAATCCGCCATTTTGGAGCGGACGGTCTCATTGTGTACTACTCATACCTCCTACATCTGCTCCTGTCCTGCTCGTATCTTCACCTGAATATCAGGAACATTTAATTACTGTGAAAGATGTACGCTTCAGTCCTGATTTGCCAAGGCTATGTTTTGAAACTTTAAAGGAGCTCGGTATGGCTGACGGTAATATCGGCTTAATTGGCGGCGATGTGCTTCCCTATTCATTGAGTACACGATTAAATGAATACTTGCCTGAGCTAACACTTACGCCAATGGATTTTCTTCTATCTACTATTAGAAGTGTAAAAACAGAGCGCGAACAAGAGAGTATACGGGAAGCAGCACGTATAGGAAGCAAGGCAATGGATATTTTGATGCGTAATGTAAGCGCTGACAAGACTGAAAGCGAAGTCATTGCACCAGCAATCGAATATATAATTTCACAAGGTGCTGTACTCTATTTCGTGGTAACAAATTCAGGTTCAAAGGCGTATTTCGCACATAGTTCCGATTTCCCTGGCTATGATCATGTAAATAAATTGGAAAATGGTGATTTATTTAAAGTGGATCTAATAATCGCATACGAGGGATATCTAAGCGACTTCGGCAGAACGACTGTCGTTGGCGGAGAAGCTACAGCTATTCAACGAGACATGTTGAATCTAGTAACAGCAGCATGTGAACATGTAATCAAACAAATCGAACCGGGAAGACTGGTTAAAAACCTTTGTCAGTCAGGAGATCAATTTTTACTAGACCACGGTGTAGGCTTTTCTTCGGTTCAAACTGACCCAAATGTGACGTATGCCGCTTACCCGCCACACTGGGGACACGGTTTAGGCATGACGTGGGAGCAGCCCTATTTTACTTCAGAAGAAGAAGTAATTATTCAGGCTGGTATGTGTATAGCAATTGAGAAAGCATTATACAGACAGGATGTAGGTACAGTGTTTTTCGAACAGAACTTGCTGGTAACAGAAACCGGTATTGAATTGCTTACAACCACTGGGAAAATATGGATATGACGCTTTCAAATGTTATGATCCACTATTAATGAACTTTAATTAAACTGTTTTTTCGAGAGGATGATATCATGCAAAATATAGTGGATTGGTTAAATGGTTATGTATGGAGTCCCGTGTTGGTTATTATTTTACTTTGCGCTGGCATTTTCTTTACGATAGCAACTCGTTTTGTACAGATTAGACATCTATTTGAAATGTTCCGCTTAATATTCCAAAGTAAAAGTTCCGATGCAGGTATTTCTTCGTTCCAGTCGCTTGCTCTTTCATTAGGGGATAAAATTGGCGTAGGAAATATTGCAGGTGTAGCAACTGCTATTGCCTATGGCGGTCCAGGCGCGGTTTTCTGGATGTGGATCATGGGCTTTCTCGGCGTTGCTATTTCCTTTATAGAAACAACACTTGCCCAAGTGTACAAAAGTAAGCAAGATGGACAATTTCGTGGCGGTACTCCATACTATATAGAAAAAGCTTTGAATTTAAAATGGCTAGCTATAATTTTCGCAATTTTCACTATGATTACAGGTGCATTCCTTCTGCCTAATATTCAAGTGAATACGATCTCGGCTTCTATGAATGAAGCATTCAATATTTCCCCTTCGGTTACAGGAATTGTACTTGCAGTTCTTTTGGGCTGTATAATTATTGGCGGGGTAAAACGTATTGCAAGAGTAGCAGAATTAGTTGTACCAGTAATGGCAATGGTTTATATCGTCTTAGCCATTACAATGGTCATTCTAAATATTACTGAATTCCCAAATGTGTTATCATTGATTCTATCAAGTGCATTTGGAGCTAATGCAAGCTTTGGCGGAATTATCGGTTCCGCGATCGCATGGGGTGTAAAGCGGGGAGCATTCTCCAACGGAGCTGGTTTTGGCAGTGAAACGTATGCACCTGCTGCTGCCGAAGTGTCCCACCCAGCTAAACAAGGCCTTGTACAAGCTTTATCTACTTATATCGATACAGTAGTTGTCTGTTCGATGACGGCTTTCATGATTCTAGTAACTGGGATGTATAATGTTACACCGGAAAATGGAGCGGCCATTGTAAATAATATAGGCGACGTGGAACCTGGGGCTGTTTATACACAACGTGCTATTGATACACTTGTGCCAGGCTACGGTGTTTCTTTCCTGGCGATAGCAATATTATTCTTCGCATTTACGAGTATTATGTTCTATTCTTACATGGCAGAGACTGGCTTGGCATATGTGAAGAGAGGCCTAAATATTAAATGGATATGGCCTGAGTATGCATTAAAGCTCGGTTTCCTTATATCCGTTTATATCGGCAGTGTGAAATCCGCATCGTTTGCCTGGGCTTTAGGTGATTTAGGATACGGGTCTATGGCTTGGATTAATATAATAGTCGTTCTTTTCCTGACTAAACCTGTGCTGAAGGTGTTAAAAGACTATGAATCCCAAAAGAAGCAAGGTTTGGACCCTGTATTTGATCCTGTAAAAGTCGGCATCAAGAACGCTGATTTCTGGGAATTTGAATATGAAAGACCATCTGTAGATCTTCAGAATAAAAATGATCAAAAGAAATGAGGGGATAATCCCGTGGAATCGAAACCTACGTTACGGATTAAACGTACTTTCATGCGGGATCAGGCATTTAATATCTTACAGGAGTTGATCATATCCGGTAAGTTAGAGCCTGAAACTAAATTAAAAGACCAAGAGCTTTCTGAAATGCTCGGGATTAGCAGGACACCCATTCGCGAAGCTCTTCTGCGTTTGGAAAACATGGGGCTTGTTATAACAAAAGCAAATAGTTCCACTACTGTTGCTCCCATTGATCTGAAGGAAGCATCTAATATTTACTCTATTGTAGAAACGTTGGAGTCTTTAGCGATTGAGCAAGGGTTTCCTAATGTAAGAGATAAGGATATTAAGGAGTTAGAGCTGCTAAATGCCAGATTCCAATCCAAACTTGAAGAAAATGATAGTGCCTCAGCTTTCCAACTGGACAATGATTTTCATAAATATTTAGTCCTTCTATCGAAGAATACTGAACTTGCCAGCATCCTTGATAACTTGAAAGTAAAAGTTCAACGAATGGAGATATACTATTTCGGCCAAAACAATCACTCTCATGAGTCAGTCAAAGAACATAAACAAATCATTGGATCGTTGAGAAAAAGAGATAAGGAATCTTTGCTGAAAGCAGTCAAAATCAATTGGCAAAAAAGTCTGCAACGAATCCAACAAAAAATAGGCACAATTGAATAATTTTACTGACGGGTGTTTGGATAATTAACTGTCCAAACACCCGTTTCAGCCCGTTTAATTTTCTATGAATTTTTTCGCAGCAAATTTACATTACAGGCAACAAAAAAACAGCCCGAAAGCTGCTTTTTTGTCTGTTTTATTTCCAGCCTACTTCATTCATCAATTCTACAGCTTTCGGATTATACTTTCCGTAGTCTGCAAATTCCACTTTTTGCGGTGTGAATGTTCCCCACTCAGCCATTACTTCCGGCAGCTTCGCTTCTTCGTTTACCGGGAATTCGAAGTTTTCTTTGGAAACTTCTTCTTGCGCTTCTACAGATGTTAAGTATTCAATCAATTTCACAGCATTTTCTTTATTTTTACTGTGCTTGACCAACCCTGCACCACTGATATTAATATGTGTTCCTGTAGTTTCCTGATTCGGGAAGAATACACCGATCTGATCAAACACTTTTACATCTTCCGCTTCGTCTGAAACGGACATGCGTCCAACATAGTAACTGTTCATGATGGCCACATCACCGACACCTGCAACGATTGCACGTGCCTGGTCGCGGTCTCCGCCTTCAGGTTCGCGCGCCAAGTTATTTACAATGCCCTGTGCCCACTCTTTTGCTTTGTCTTCCCCGTCAATGGCGATAAGCGATGCCAGTAACGATTGGTTATATAAGCTGTCAGATGAACGAACAAGCAATTTATCTTTCCACTTGTCTGTCGCCAAGTCTTCGTAAGTTGATAATTCTTCAGGCTTCACACGATCTTTTGAATAGACAATGACACGTGCACGTGTTGACAAGCCGATCCATTGGTTATCCGGATCGCGAAGTTCAGCCGGAACATTTTCTTCAATCACTTCTGATTCAACCGCCTGCAAAAGATCTTCTTCTTTTGCTGAGTGCAAGATTCCGCCATCGACTGTAACGAATAAGTCAGCCGGTGTATTTTTACCTTCACGCTTTAGGCGCTCTATCAATTCCGGTGCTTTGGCTTCGATCACATTTACTTTAATTCCTGTCTTCTCTGTGAAGTCTTCATATAAAATGGCATCCACGTCATAGTGGCGTGCTGTATAAATGTTTACTTCTCCGCCGGTCTTTTCATCTTTGTTTGCGTCTGTTGCATCCCCGGCAGGTGCTTCTTCCTTTGCAGGCTCATCCGTTTGTTTCCCTTTGTCGGAACTCGAACTGCAGGCGCCTAACACTGCTGCCGCCAGCAATAAAGCAAATGCCCATAATAAATTCTTCTTCATCAGTTTCTCTCCCTTGTCTCTCATTCCAGCCAATGCCAGACTGCGATAATGAGAATCATTTTCATTACTACAGAGATTGTAATACACTTCCTAGTGTAAGTCTAGTGATTATTTGTACTTTTCTTCTGTTACCAAAAAATGAGTGCCGGAAAGATATCCGGCACTCACATTTATTGAATTATACTGTCAGCGGCTCTTTATCTGAACCTACATAGGTTGCGCAGTCAATATAAATTGTCCGGTCACAAATCGCATCGACATCCGCCTGATCATGGGAAACAAATAAACAGGTAATATTCGCTTTCTGTAAGATGTCCCGTACCTCCATGCGAATTAATGATTTCAGATTCGTATCCAGATTACTGAACGGCTCATCCATCAGCAGAATCGACGGAGAAGGCGCCAATGCTCTTGCCAGTGCAACACGCTGCTGCTGTCCCCCGCTCAGTTCATGAGGATAGCGTTTTGCGAAGTCCTGCAGCTGAACCAGCTCCAGCATCTCATCCAAACGTTGTTTACGTTCCGGCCGCTTCATCTTATGTAAACCGAAGCAAATATTTTCACTGACTGTCAGATGAGGAAACAGCGCATAGTTCTGAAACACCATACCGACGCCCCGCTTCTCGGCTTCTATATACGTTTTTTCTCCTACAATAAGCCTTCCATCCAGTTCAATACTGCCTGCCGTCGGATCCTCCAGCCCAGCCAGCAAACGCAGAAGTGTGCTTTTTCCGCTGCCGCTTGCTCCTATGATTCCGACAATCTCCCCTTTTTCAATCGTAAATGAAAAGCGGTCAATGACTGGCGGCTGTTTCTTTGAATATTGAAATGATAAGTTTTGAATTTCTACAAACATGTCTCTCACTTCTCCTCAAATCGCAAAATAATAATCACTGACAGGATGCTTAAACAAATTAATACTAAGGAAGATGGTGCAGCTTCATAAATGCGTTCATCAATGGCATATTGATATGTTCT
This sequence comes from Sporosarcina sp. P33, assembly GCF_002077155.1. Classification (GTDB taxonomy): domain Bacteria; phylum Bacillota; class Bacilli; order Bacillales_A; family Planococcaceae; genus Sporosarcina. The sequence goes on from NZ_CP015027.1 coordinate 708,699, forward strand.
TGTAGCAAGTGTGTCAAAGTTAAACGGACGCAACAGTAAAGTCAGCGGCAGTTCTTTCATGATCTCAAGGAAAGCCAGTGCAAATCCGATGAGAATTGAACCGCGCAATAGCGGAAACTCCACTTTCCAAAACGTATACGTCAACCCGCGGCCGAGCAAAAAGGAAGCTTCCCGGTAGGATGGCGGAATTTTCGTATAGCCGGACTCAATGGCATTGAATCCCTGCGCCATAAAACGAATGACGTACCCTGTGATCAGCATGCCGATTGACATGCTGAGCACGAGCGTTCCGGGCTCTGCTCCCAGCAGCTTAGGATAAATAAATGCCAGTTTTTCATCCAGTGTAATAAACAAGGCCAGTACGCCAATCGCAACAACCGCTCCCGGTACGGCATAACCTGAAGTCATGATACGCGCCAGGAAATTCGATGATACTGATGGATACAAATTAATCGTACGTGCAGCTAATATCGCAAAGAAGCTGATGATCAATGCTGCGATTAGTGCGGCAGTGAGGCTATTGGTCATCAAACTTAAGAAATCTGCACGCCAAACTTTTTCATACGTTTTGACTGACCAATAAATCAGCTGAACGAACGGCAGTAAAAAGGCGATAAGGAAAATGCCGGCACATGAAATAAATGCAGCCAAGGCCGTCCAGCCGCGCAGCTTTTTCCGTGCGAGCGGACGGCTTTGCGTGACGTTCGTGTCATACTTCCGTCCTTTTCGCAAAAAGCGTTCCAGCATAAATATCCCTAATATAATAATAAGCAGCCAGGCAGCTAAACGCATCGCGGCATGAATATCATACATACCGAACCATGTTTGGAAAATGGCCGTCGAAATGGTCCGTACTCCGAAGAAACTTGCCACCCCATAGTCGCTCAGCACTTCGAAAATAATGAGCATCGAACCCGCTATAATGGCAGGCCGCGCGATTGGCAATGCCAGTCGGAAAAACATCTGAAATCCATTCAGCCCCAGCGTTTTCGCACTTTCGATATACGTGGCGCTCTGCTTCTCAAAATAGTTAAGCGCAATCATATACACATACGGATATAAAAATAACGTCAGTACAAAGATAGCCCCGCGAAGCGACATAATTTCAATCGTCCCCGGTGTAAAATGATAATCAAAGTGATTACGGAAGAAGGACTGAATAATCCCGGTATAGCTTGTCATTGTACTGTACGTATAGGCTGCAATGTACGGCGGTATCGCCAAAGGTATAATGAGCAGCCATTTAAATTGTTTTCGAAACGGAAATTCATATACCGAAACGATCCAGGCAAGCAGTAATCCAATCGCGGTGGAAAGAAATCCGACCGAACCCACCAATAGGATCGATCCTTTAATATAATCAGCCAGTAAAAATTCCTTTATATGCTGCCAGTTTTCACTCGTCGGCTGAAAAAAGCTCAGAATGACATAAGCAACCGGCATAATAATAACGAGCGCACCGAGCATGGTAATAATAAACCAACTGTTCGTGCGGCGTCTAATCTCTCTCAACCATACAGATGTTTTCATATACTACAACCAACTTTACTACGCACGATGGCGGTTATGATGACAAGCAGTTCATTATCTTTATTATAATGAAAGTCATTCTCAAGTATATACAAAATCTGCTCACTTTCCAACGTTTTCACAAGAATTCAACAAATCGTGCGCATTTATGAAATTTATACGTCAAAACTCTTGCCTTTGAAAAGCGCAGTGTTCAAGCGGCGGCAAATAAAAAACTAAAGACAAACTCCCTATTTTTCAGAGTTCGTCTTTAGTTTCAGCTAAAAGTATATATCGGGGCCTTACGCCAGTTTTTCGCCTTCTTTTCGGAAGAAGCCGAAAATCCCCACTGTTTGTACGATATTTGTGAAAGCTTCAGGATCTGTTTCATTGATGATGCGTTCCATATCGTACAGTTCATATCGTGTAATGACGACATACAACATATTTTTGTCCTCTTTCGAATAAGCGCCTTTTGCGGGGATAATCGTGATTCCGCGTACCATTTGGCGGTGGATCGCCTGCTGAAGATCATCCGCTTTTCTTGTAATAATCATCGCAGTCACTTTTTCATGGCGCGTATGAATCATATCAATGACGGATGTGGTAACGTACAGTGCAATCATTGTATACAATGCATTTTCCGGTTCATACAGAATACCGGCGAATACAATCAGGATACCATTTAAAATCAGAAAATATACGCCTATCGGTTTATCCTGCATGCGAGAAAGAATCATCGCGACGATGTCCATTCCCCCTGTGGACGCTCCTAACTTTAAGGAAATCCCTACGCCGACACCGGCCAGGACTCCGCCGAATACCGCATTCAGCATAATATCATCCGATACCGATCGGAGCGGCAGAAGTTCAAGAAAAATGGTAGCAAACGCCACTGACAGCATACTGTAAATCGTAAACCCTTTTCCGACTTTAAACCACCCGAGAATAAACACAGGAATATTAAACAACAGCAGCAGGATCCCTGTACTGACTGTAATATTCAACTGATCTGTCAGGACACTGGAAACTAATTGGGCTGCGCCGGCAAACCCGCTCGCATAGACATTGGCGTTAATAAGAAAGAAATTTAGTGATAAAGCCATTAAAAATGATCCCAATAATACAACTGCGACACGCTTCGCCTCGATAAAAAACATAGCAACCTCCTATGATGAAAAACTAATTTATGCACGAACTAGATTATATCTATTCTTTCCGCATAATGGTACCCCTTAGTCTTAAAACCTGTAAAAAAGAAATGTTACATCTACAGCTGTTCTTTTGCCTGCCGGCGATGTCGGCAAACGTTCCATTTACTTAGATGCGTTTGCATTTGAATCGATAATAAAGCACAAACTCCTAGCAGACTATCAAAATAAAGCGACTGCGTTTTCAGAAGGGTCCGAAAGTTCCAACTATGTTTTATACGGTTTAATCGGAAGTAAAATCGGCTATATTTAGAGGGGGAATCAAGGAGGATATGCACGATGAAAACAAACAAAAAGGTGAAGTCAGGTATGTCGAAACGAGACGAAATAATTGAAAAGCTCGTTTCAAATGGGGTATTTAAAATTGATGGGAAACAACTGTATGAGCTGCCGATTCAATCATTAATGCAGGAATACGAAGCATTCAGCCAAACAGATGTTCAAATGTAATGAAAAAGAGACGGGCCATTTATTGGCAGCGTCTCTTTTATATTTATGCTTCTTTTACTGAAACTTTAGACGTCCTGAGGACCTTATACAAGACCATCAGGACAACTGCTGCGACAAGTGCTGCGCCTATCACAAAATACTGGAACCGGATCTCAGGGAAGCCTGCTAATCTCGCAATTCCATCCAATAGTAACGGAGAGCTGAACTGTCCGACGAAAATCATGCTGGACACCATCGCTATCACGCGGTCACTGTGCAGTGGATCAACCAGTTCAAGTGCTTTCACGTTAATAATCGGGAATAAAATTCCTTGTCCGAAGCCTACAAGGCATGTACAGGCCAGAATAACCGGAACTGAATGGCTCAATGCCAATCCTGTGAATGCCGCACCCATCACCGCTAAGTGACGGGGATAATATACGTTTTCAGCACATCCTGCAGCTGAATCAATGTCAGACTGGTAATCATCCCACCCACTGTCGTAAAGGAAATAACCATTCCCGCCAAACCGGAACCTCCGATTGCACTTTGTTCAAGATATAATGCCATATTCGTCGCTACAGAATAATAAACCAGCATGATCCCTCCCGAAGCGAGAGCGAATCCGAAAACCGCAAACGGCAATTTGCTTTTCGGTGCATTGCTGTCGCGCTGGACCGGCTTATCTTTCGGCAGAAATAAAAATACTAACATCATGATGACAATACCCATCAAATACACATTAAACGGCGCTTTCCAGCTGATGGTTGCCAAATACCCCGCAAGCATCATAGTTAAAATCCCGCCGAAGTTACTGAATGCTGAGTTATAACCCATCATCTTTACTTGCTCTCTGCCTTTAAAATAATCACTGATCAGCGTGATGGCCAGCGGCATGACTAAACCGACGCCCGCACCGAGAATGAAGCGGAATGCCAGCAGCATCCCGATGGTATTCGTAAATTGAGCACCGACCCCTGCTAATACATAAATAGTCAAACCAATCAGCACTATCGTCCGTTTGGATATCCTGGACGTTAAGTAACTGGAAATGAAAGTGAAAGGGATAATAATTAATGAAGGTGCAGTCAAAATCAGTTTAATTATCGTAGGGCTTGCATCCGGAAAATTTGCTGCAATTAGCCCAAGTGCAGGCGAAATGGCCGCCCCCGCCATAACTGTAGCCATTGAAATAGAAATAATAGTTGGTTTTAGCATACGTCTCATTGTTCAGCCCCCCTGTTCAGGAGAGCGCATCAATTGGCGCAGCACTTTGCTTGCTGATACATCAATGGGGACCAGTTTACGGGCATTCGATAACAGCAGACCATGTACTAGTGATACATGGTACACCGCCAATTCTTCCGGATCGCCGTCGATAAACTCTCCTGCAATTTGTCCTTTTTCAATAATCACCGCAATACGATCCATAATCGTACGATATTTGTTGACAATCCCCAGTTTTACTTCTTGCGGCAAATGGTCGGAATACAGCGCCTGCATTATCAAAATATGACGATGCACACCATCTCTCAGTGAGCCTGAGTGAGTAACTTCGGTGAGACGTTCCAGTTGTTTCAGCGGACTTTTGTGCTTTTGTTCCGCATCATCAATTGTATCGAGAACAATGTCTACTAACTCATGAATCAATTGAACGTACAGATCTTCTTTTGATTTGAAGTAGTGGTAAAACAGCCCATGACTCAGTTTGGCTTTGTCGGTAATTTCGCTGATTTTGGTGGCAGCATACCCTTTCATGCCGAACAGTTCGATGGCCGCATCTTTCAATTGCTGCTGCCGTGTGTCGCGTATTTCTTTTAATCTTTCAATGGAACCATGTGACAAAAATGAATTTCAACTCACTTTTTTTATTGATTGACTCATCAGTCAATGTCGACAAGTGTACTGTCAGTTGGCAGGTATTGTCAACCTTTTATAAATGATATGACCCAATAACTGATTTTCGGTCAGATATACTTGCCTGCCATAAGTGAGCAGTTCCGCTGTAATGAGCATTGAAAAAGCTGAAGAACGAATCTATCGGCAGATTGGTTCTTCAGCGTTCCGCATTATTTATTCAGTAATTAGCGGTGCAGTCTTTTTTCAACGTCTTCTACAATATCCTGCACGGAGTTTCCTTCAATACTTACTACCGGGAAGTCAAACTGGTCGATGTTGACATCACTTAATGCCCGCACCACGCCTATATCATAGCCGGTCAGATTTTCATCACTTTCAAACATTTTCACTTCATGGCCTTTTTCTTCCAAAGCCTGTTTTACATCATCAAAAGGATTTTCTACTGCAATTTTAGCCATAGTGTATTCCTCCTCATAGAATTTCTTTATTGCTTCGTGTTTTATACGTTCCCGCTCTTCACGTAATTAAACATGTGCACAGTTGTACAATTAGCTTCGGCAGACTTGCGCAGCGATTTGTTTTATGAAAAGGGGGTAGTTTACTATTACAGACCATAATTTATGCACGGCCTGAAAAACCTATAAGGAGCGGACAGTATATGTTCGGATTAAAAGATCTCATCGGCTTAATCATTTCTTGTTTTATCATTCTGCCTGTCGTTACGTTCATTCGCGAAACAGGTTATTTCATTATCAGCGGTCTGTTAGGCGCAAAGAACCCCAGACTTACCATTGGATCAGGCCCCAGGTTTTTTAAATTCAAATTTATCGATATACGCAGATATTATCACGTGTACAGCTGGTTCTCTTTTGATTTCATAAAAGCTAAAAGCAAATTCGCATACATTAGTATTTATGCCGGTCCGATTCTGATTAACGCCGCGGTGGCATTAGTGATTAACGCCCTGTTGGCAAATGACTTTTTTGAAGACTCCAAAACGTTCTGGAACCGTTTTATATTTTACGTTTTCTATTTTGTGCTGTTTGATGCCATTCCCATGAAGACCGTCAATGGCAAACCGAATAACGGCATGATTATTTATGAACTTCTGCGCTACGGGAAGCGAATAGATTATAATGAAGATCCAATTATTCCCGGTACTACAGAAGCAGAAGAAGAATATCAAAAAGAAGTGGAAAAGATGAAAGAAATTAAATGGAAAGAAGTCGAGGAAGAAGAAACCTTTTATACAGATAAGAAAGGATGAAGGTTCATGATAGTAAGAGAACATGATAAGTCATTCAGTCTGGTTGCACAGCATCATCACGGACAGCTGGCGGGGTATTTGATGCAATTCTGGCGAGAAGATATGTTTCCGGATGATAAATGGCGAAATTCTGTGCTGACTGCGATTACGAACCATGACATCGGCTGGCATTCATTTGATGAACAGCCTTTTTGGAATGATGCAAAGGATGTTCCGTTCGGATTTACGGATTTCCCTCTCCTGCCGAAAATTCTGCTTTACCGCAGCGGTATTGACAGGGTGGAAAAAATTGATGCATATGCAGCTATGTTATGCAGTGTTCATTACGAACAGTTCATCGAAGGCAGCGGAGAAAAAGAAGCCAGAGAGTTTATACACGATGAACGCCTGCGCAGGGAGCGATTGTCCGAAAAGATAGAAGGATTTGATGCCGTTTTATTTGAAAAACATTTTGCATTGCTGCAGCTCGGCGATAATTTTTCTTTATACTGCTGCCTGAATGATCCGGGCGCCGATAAAATGAATGAACATCCGTTCTTTCAGCAGGGTATTCCATCGCCATTTATTTTCCCTTCACTGCCGAAGGAAAAGATCGGCATCCGCTATACTGATCCACATACAATTCGGATTGAAGAATTTCCGTTCCGTGAAACCTTTGACGTGAAAGTGAAACAAAAAACTGTTCTAAAAAAAGATATAGCGGATCAAGGTTTCCAATCTGCTTATGCTCATGCAATGTACGAAACGATTACATTGCGCATTGCAGCTGAAGACAAATAAAAAAATGCAGAAAGAGGAAATTGACTCCCCTTTCTGCATGAATCGATATTATTGTTCTACGCTGACTTGACCAGCCAGTTCTTTCAGTGCATCTACTTTATCAGTCTGCTCCCATGGCAATTCGATATCAGTGCGGCCAAAGTGGCCATATGCTGCTGTCTGCTTATAGATCGGACGACGAAGATCCAGCATTTTGATAATGCCTGCAGGACGGAGGTCGAACAGCTCACGGACGAACTCGACCAATTGTGTTTCAGACAGTTTACCTGTATCAAACGTATTGATGGAAATGGAAACCGGGCTTGCCACACCAATTGCATAAGCCAGCTGAACTTCACAGTGCTCTGCCAAGCCTGCTGCTACGATATTCTTTGCAACATAACGGGCTGCATAAGAAGCAGAACGGTCAACTTTTGTCGCGTCTTTACCAGAGAATGCACCGCCGCCGTGACGGGCATAACCGCCGTACGTATCCACGATAATCTTACGTCCAGTCAGACCGGAATCACCTTGAGGGCCGCCGACTACGAAGCTTCCTGTCGGGTTGATGAAGTATTTCGTCTGTTCATCGAGCAAGTTTTTAGGCACTACTGCATCGATGACTACTCTTTTTATATCCTTCTCGATTTGATCGAGCGTCGCTTCCGGGTGATGCTGAGTCGAAATAACAATGGTGTCGATGCGTACAGGATTATTATCTTTATCATACTCCACTGTCACCTGTGTTTTACCGTCAGGACGCAAATAAGGAATCAGTTCCTCTTTACGCGCTTCAGCCAATCGGCGTGCTAATTTATGTGAAAGACTGATTGGTAAAGGCATTAATTCCGGCGTTTCATTACAAGCATAACCGAACATCAGCCCCTGGTCACCCGCTCCGATTGCATCGAGCTCTTCATCTGACATCGAGCCTTCGCGTGCTTCCAGCGCCACATTGACACTTGCTGCAATTTCAGGTGATTGTTCATCAATGGATGTCAGCACAGCTGAAGTTTCATAATCAAAGCCGTATTTCGCACGCACATAGCCGATTTCCTTCACTGTATCACGAACGACTTTCGGGATATCTACATACGTTGATGTAGTGATTTCCCCCATTACTAATACGAGACCTGTAGTGATGCTCGTTTCACACGCTACACGTGCATTTGGATCTTCCAGCAAAATTGCATCCAGAATTGCATCTGAAATTTGGTCGCACATCTTGTCAGGATGGCCTTCTGTCACTGATTCTGATGTAAACAGTCGACGATTTGTCATGTATGTTTCCCCCTATTAAGCAACTTGATACGGTACTCTCATAAGTCCCTGGTAAAGTTCCACGCCTAGACGTCAAGCATATACCATAAGGATTCAGGGCCGGAAAATATAAAAAGCCCTTCACTCATATTCAATCCATGAGTAAAAGGCAAAATTTCACGCGCTGCACCTTTCACTCTTATCGTCCAAGGAATTAAACCTTGCTTCAGGTTTGGCACCTTCGCGCGAGACATACGTCTTTTGCAGGTTGCCGGGTTTCACAGGGCCTGTACCCTCCACCAACTCGGGATAAGAGTATCCGTTCATGTCACATCGTATTAAAAAGTTTGCATTTTGTCAAACTTTTTCCCCTGAATCACTTGAGTTTTCAATTAGTATAGATTATTATTCTTAATGTGTTATACTATTTACGAATTAGGATATTCTCATCTAAATAAAAATTAAACGACTACGCAAAGGACGGTATGTAAACATGATATCTGCAAAAATTGATGATAGTTTAAAAAGTCTTCTAAGTGGAAGCAACGTGACGATCCAAGCGTCTGTGGCAGAGTTGACAGAAAAAGCAGCAGCAAGAAATGAAGCACAGCTTTCAGCAGACGGTGCAGTCGCTGCGCGTACTGGTAAATATACAGGACGCTCTCCTAAGGACAAATTCATCGTAGAAGATGCAGTGTCTAAGGATAAAGTAGACTGGGGCAACGTTAACCGTCCGATTTCTGAAGAAGTCTTTGATTCATTATACACGAAAGTGATTGAACATTTAGGGAAAAAAGAAGAACTTTTCGTATTTAAAGGATTTGCGGGTGCAGATAAAGACTCCCAGCTGTCGATTCAAGTCATCAATGAACTGGCTTGGCAGAACTTGTTCGTTCACCAGCTGTTCATCCGTCCGACTGCCGAGGAATTGAAATCACACGAAGCACAATTCACTATTTTGGCTGCTCCTTCTTTTAAAGCAGATCCCAAAGTGGATGGAACAAATTCCGAGACATTTATCATTGTATCTCTTGAGAAGCGAATTGTCTTAATCGGCGGTACTGAATATGCGGGAGAAATGAAAAAGTCCATTTTCTCTGTTATGAACTTCTTGCTTCCTGAACAAGGAATTCTTTCTATGCACTGTTCAGCCAACGTTGGCGATGAAGGTGATGTAACATTGTTCTTCGGTCTTTCCGGAACAGGTAAAACTACACTTTCAGCAGACGCTAACCGCAAGCTGATCGGAGACGACGAGCACGGCTGGTCCGACAACGGCGTATTTAATATTGAAGGCGGCTGCTATGCGAAATGCATCAACCTCTCAGAAGAAAAAGAACCAGAAATCTTTGGCGCCATCCGTTTTGGTTCCGTATTGGAAAACGTAGTGCTGGATGAAGATACCCGCATTCCTGACTATGATGATAACGCGCTGACTGAAAACACACGTGCTGCATACCCTATCGAATATATCGATAATATTGTTACACCATCTGTTGCAGGTCACCCGAAAAACATCATCTTCTTGACTGCTGATGCTTCCGGCGTATTGCCTCCAATCTCGATTCTTACTAAGGAACAGGCTATGTACCACTTCCTGAGCGGCTTCACTTCCAAGCTTGCTGGAACTGAGCGTGGAATTACTACACCTGAACCAACATTCTCTACTTGCTTCGGCTCACCGTTCCTGCCGCTTCCTGCTGCGACATATGCAGAGATGCTTGGGAAGAAAATCGAAGAGCACGGAGCGAAAGTATTCCTGGTCAACACAGGCTGGACAGGCGGAATTTACGGTGTAGGCTCACGCATGAACTTAGGCTATACACGCACAATGGTGCGCGCTGCTATCGCCGGTAAATTGGATAATGTAGAAACGAAAAAGAACGAAATCTTCGGATTAAATATGCCTGTGGAAATCGAAGGCGTGCCAAACAATGTACTGCACCCTCGTTATGCATGGGAAGATCCAAATGAATACGATAAAGAAGCAAACCGCTTAGCCGATGCGTTCCGTGAGAACTTCAAGAAGTTCGACCACGTGTCAGAAGATATCGCAATCAAAGGCGGACCGCCAGTAAGAAACTAATACCATAATAAAAGAGGCTATCCATGAAGTCATCAGACCTTCATGCGATAGCCTCTTTTTGGCATGGATAACGGCTATGAACTCACTGCAGTGCTGGGGGCGAATGGCTGTGCAGCCTGCGTTCTGCTCCTTTGCATCATGAATGGATTACATAATCTGACGTCTTTGTGATAAGAGAAGCAAAACGGCATTGAACTCACTGCGGCGCTGGCGGATGGCTTCCGCAATGAGCCAGACAGGAAGTACGCCTGTCAGTCTCATCGCTACGCCTACCGCTTGTAAAGCGCCTTCGTTTAGTGAGCGGAAATCACTTTGGCTACTGATTTTTGAAATGTGACGAGCAAGTGCTGTGCAGATGGTTTTCTGCTTTTTGCATCGAAAATGGAATACACCAGTTGCCGTCATTGTTATAAGAGAAGCATAACGTCCTTGGACCCACTGCGGCGCTGACGGATGGCTACGCAATGAGCCAGACAGGAAGAACGCCTGGCTGTCTCATCGCTACGCCTACCGCTTGTAAGGCGCCTCCGTTCAGTTAGGGGGAAGCAGACGATGATACTTCTTTTGCCCAAGTATACGCCAGTCGGCAACCAGTCACTGCACTTCTTCTCTTTTAAAAGAGTACTTGAATTGCCTCCACTTAGCAGCGCAGGCACAACTGCGGGGTCGGCCGAAGTCATGAGACAACTGGCGTGTTCTTTGCCAGCTGGCTCATGACGTAAGGCAATCCCCCACGTGCCTGCGCGGGTCCTAAGAGTGGACTGTTGCTAACTACATCACCCGACAATGAGTCGAGCAACGACCCTAACACTAGAACCAGAACGGCATTGAACTCACTGCGGCGCTTGCGGATGGCTTCATCAATGAGCCAGACAGGAAGTACGCCTGTCAGTCTCATCGCTACGCCTACCGCTTGTAAGGCGCCTTCGTTTAGTGAGCGGAAATCACTTTGGCTACTGATTTTTGAAATGTGACGAGCAAGTGCTGTGCAGATGTTTTTCTGCTTTTTGCATCGAAAATGGAATACACCAGTTGCCGTCATTGTTATAAGAGAAGCATAACGTCCTTGGACCCACTGCGGCGCTGGCGGATGGCTACGCAATGAGCCAGACAGGAAGAACGCCTGGCTGTCTCATCACTTCGCCGACCGCTTGTAAGGCGCCTCCGTTCAGTTAGGGGGAAGCAGAACATGACACGTCATTTGCCAAAGCATACGCTAATCGTCTGCCAGTCACTGGTCTTCATCTTCATTAAAAAAGCAACCTGGATTGCCCCCTCTAAGCAGCGCAGGCACAACTGCGGGGTCGGCCGAAGTCATGAGACAACTGGCGCGCTCTTCGCCAGCTGGCTCATGACGAAAGGCAATCCCCCACGTGCCTGCGCGGGTCCTAAGAGCAGACACTCGCTGACTTCAATCCCTGACAACCGATCGAGCAACGACCACAAAACTAGAGCCAGAACGGCATTGAACTCACTGCGGCGCTGGCGGATGGCTTCCGCAATGAGCCAGACAGGAAGTGCGCCTGGCTGTCTCATCGCTACGCCGACCGCTTGTAAGGCGCCTCCGTTTAATAAGTGGAAAGCAGATCATGACACGTCATTTGCCAAAGCATACGCTAGTCGTCTGCCAGTCACTGAACTTCTACTCTTTAAAAGGGTACTTGGATTGCTCCCACTCAGCAGCGCAGGCACAACTGCGGGGTCGGCCGAAGTCATGAGACAACTGGCGCGCTCTTCGCCAGCTGGCTCATGACGAAAGGCAATCCCCCACGTGCCTGCGCGGGTCCTAAGAGCAGACACTCGCTGACTTCAATCCCTGACAACCGATCGAGCAACGACCACAAAACCAGAGACAGAACGGCATTGAACTCACTGCGGCGCTGGCGGATGGCTTCCGCGATGAGCCAGACAGGAAAAGCGCCTGTCTGGCTCATCGCTACGCCTACCACTTGTAAGGCGCCTCCGTTTAATAAGTGGAATGCAGATCATGACACTTCATTTGCCAAAGCATACGCCAGTCGTCTGCCAGTCACTGAACTTCTACTCTTTAAAAGAGTACTTGGATTGCTCCCACTCAGCAGCGCAGGCACAACTGCGGGGTCGGCCGAAGTCATGAGACAACTGGCACGCTCTTCGCCAGCTGGCTCATGACGTAAGGCAATCCCCCACGTGCCGGCGCGGGTCCTAAGAGTGGACACTCACTAACTTCAACACCCCACAACTAGTCGAGCAACGATCCCAACACCAGAGCCAGAACAGCCTTGAACTCACTGGCCTGCTTCCCTTTTAAAAAAGTAACCTAGATTGCTCCTGCTCAGCAGCGCAGGCACAACTGCGGGGTCGGCCGAAGTCATGAGACAACTGGCGCGCTCTTCGCCAGCTGGCTCATGACGTAAGGCAATCCCCCACGTGCCTGCGCGGGTCCTAAAAGCGGACACTCGCTACCTTCAATGCCCAACAACCGATCGAGCGACGACCCAGACACCAAAGCCAGAACAGCATTGAACTCGCCAACTTCAACAACCAATCGGCCCCTGCCTGCTCCCATGCACACTTAAAAACCCTGCTGCCGCATCCAATTCACTGCATCCTTCACCAGCTGCCGGTTCATCTCTGGAGGGATATAATGAGTAAAGCCCTCCAAATACCACGTTTCATATTCCTTATCTGCCTCACGCAACGCATCTTCCAGCATTACCGCCTGCTCAAACGACACATTCGTATCCAATGTTCCATGAATAATCAATATTGGAATATCAATATCCTGCACCCGGAACAATGCCGTACGTTCTCTATATGCGTCGGGATGATTATTCGGTGTGCCGCCGATCACGCGCTTCATCATGCGGCGCATATCTTTACGCTCCTTATACGTAAACACGACGTCTGAGACGCCTGCCCACGTCACCATGGACGTCAAATCTTCTCGCAAAATAGCCGTCCATAACGCCATGATGCCGCCTCTCGAAAAGGAAAACAAATGGATTCTGTCCGAATTGACAGCCTGTTGCTGCTTAAGTACCTCTACTCCCGTAATCGCATCATTACGGTCCTCTCCTGCAAACTCATCTTTCCCTTCCCCGCCGCGGTTCCCCCGATAATAAGGTGCAAATACCACAAGCCCATGAGAAGCGAATTGTGCAATCCGCGCCGGGCGCACCATTCCCACATGCTGAATACCGCCACGTAAATACAGCAGCCCGTCATACAAACCTTCTGCCTTAGGTGATGCCAGCATCCCTTTTACCAGCAAACCATCTGAGTAATACGTAACTTCCTCTAATGTTACGTGGGGATTCGGTGAAGGATATTCTTTACGGCGAATGATCTGGCCGTCAGTCTGTTCGACCATGTGCTTCCACCCACTTCCTAAGCTCCGCCATGCCGCGGTCTTTCATATGGAAGCTGAGATTTGTGCAGGCATCGAGTTCGGCGTCTGTCATCCAGACGGCCCCTTCCGTCTCCAGCAATGTAAATTCATTTTCCACATGTGTAATATCGCCGGAGAATACTGCCTTACAGAATGGAGGATCAGTAAAAACGACGTATTCGGCAAAGGAATGGACGTTTTTAATAGTTACTCCCGTTTCTTCCAATGTCTCCCGAATAGCCGCTTGTTCGATTGTCTCTCCAGGCTCAGCTTTTCCGCCCGGGAATTCGATTCCCCGTACGCGATGTTTTGTCAGCAGCCAGCGGCCGTCGTGCTTAATGACGACCAGCACGTGCCGCGATTCAATATGATGTTGATTCGGGCCGAAAGTCAATTCAACGCCAGCCCCTTGCAAATCTTCAAATTTCAGCAATTTACGTCACGTCCTTTTCTTCAGTGTAGCGGAAAAGGACGTCGTGAATCAACGAAAGAGCGGTAACTGCTCTATAAAGCGTTTTGATTCATTGTCTGTATATTCATGGATTAATGCAAAGACCTTTTTCATGCGAAGATCGATATCATCATTGTCCCTGTCGTAGTGATACGGCACATAGGGCAAATGCGAGCGCAGAAAGTTTCTGAATTCGAGCCGGTCAATCTGTTCAAATAACTTTTCGAAAATCGGGTATGCTTCTTTCGTAACTTCTACTTTATATTCCCACGTAGAAGAATGCGGATCAAGAAGTACTTGTTTATGGTTCAGCGATATATACATCGTGTATTTTTCTTCGTTCATAATCATCCTACTTTCTTTTTTAACGTAGCATGGCTTGTTTTGTACATATTATTCTGCATTAAAAAAACCTATTAACTGTTACGTTAATAGGTTCCGTATTATTACATGCCACGTTCTTCATACACGACTTTTTCCACTGCCAGCGCCACATTAATATGCACGTTGGGATCGAGCGGATGCGGCACGAGATCATCGCGCTTTGTACTTTCCACAATTGCCTCAGCCGCTGCAATCAGCATCGGGTATGTGATCTCTTTTGCGTTCGCATTTAACGCGCCGCGGAAAATTCCCGGGAAACCAAGGACGTTATTGACCAGACGGCCGTCTGCCGCATAGGCTGCACCTGCTTCAAGTGCCGCATCCGGCGCAATTTCAGCATTTGGATTCGACAAAGCTAAAATGATCTGTCCTTTGCGCACCATCTCCGGTTTAATCAGATTAGCAACTCCTGTTGTCGCGATGACTAAATCACAAGTTGCCATGATTTCCTCCATTGAGTCAACCACAGTTCCTCCGCACTCGGCCAGCATGTCCGCTGCTCGCGGGTTTGGATCGGAGCCTTTCATTTCTGCGACGCCGTACGCCATAAACATCCGGCTGATTGCCAGACCTGCTGCGCCTAAACCAATCTGACCGACTGAGGAGTTTTCCAAATCTACACCGACATGTTTACAAGCCGTGAGTGCCGCCGCAAGTGCGACAACCGCAGTGCCGTGCTGATCATCATGCATAACAGGAATCGGCAGTTCCTTTTTTAAGCGCTGTTCAATCTCGAAACAATGCGGGGAGCCGATGTCTTCCAACAAAATCGCACCAAATCCTTGATGGATGTGCTTTATTGTCTCTACCACTTCATCAGGATCACTCGTATTCAGCAGGATTGGAATCCCGCTGATGCCGACGAATTGGTCAAACAATACAGCTTTTCCTTCCATGACCGGCATGCCTGCAACCGGACCAATATTACCAAGCCCTAAAATTGCCGTTCCGTCCGTAACGATGGCGACTGTATTCGATATGCCTGTAAAATAATTTGCCTGTTCCGGATCTTCCTCGATTGTTTTGCAGACACTCGCAACACCCGGTGTATAGACTCTGCGCAAATCTGCCAGTGAACGAATCTCATGTGCTGCCTTCATATGAATTTTTCCGCCTTCATGCACCTGAAGCACATCATCCGTCACGGCATGCACTTTAATCCCATGCTTCAAGTTTTCGATCGCTTCCACGATTTCTGCTAAATGCTCTTTATCATTACATTGAAGCGCAATTTCCCGGATTGTGGAAACAGTTCCCACTTTGATTGTCTGTATATCTCCGATGTCACCGTTAAGCTGTCCGATTGCCATCGTGACTTTACCTAAATTTCCCGGTTTGGAAGGTGTTTCGATAATTATATTACGCAAAAATTGACCTTGAGCCATAGTCAGCCCACCTCCTGCTTAGTTTCATATATGTATTCTACCAGTGTTTCTGATTACTTCCATCAAAAAACACACATCTCAAATCATACATGAGATGTGTGTTTGCCAATCAAGCCCTGATATCAATGGACACACCTTTGGTAGGATGTGCCGCAGGCTGACTTTCAAGGCCATTCAGCATTTCTGACACAGCAGAAGCATCCATTGAAAGAGCTTTATTCATAATACTCATTTGAACGGTTGACTGCAGACTTCTCAACTGACTGGACATAATTGAACTAATATCCATTTCGTTCAACCCCTTTCTCATGTTCACTTCTTAGTATCGGTCAATTTCTTGCTGAATGAAGAATATTACTCGTTTGTTTCACCCAGGAATGCATTCAGCATCCACTGATGCTTCTCTACACTCTGATAAATAGCGTTCAGCATATCTTCTGTCCTGTCATCCGAATCTTTCGATGCAAATTCCATTGCTTTTTTCAGCGACTTCATCGTTTTATCGAAATCGTCTACTAATGTTTGGACCATATCATTCGCCTTTTCCGTCCCTTTTGCTTCATCGACAACGGACTCATTCAAATGCTGGGCTAATGTCGCAGTCGGTTCGCCGCCTAATGTCAGCACACGTTCTGCAATTTCATCCATATGCACAGTTGCTTCATTGTATAGTTCTTCAAATTTCGCATGCAGTGTGAAGAATTGATTTCCTTTTACATACCAGTGATAGTTATGAAGTTTCGCATACAGCACTGACCACGTGGATACTTGCTTGTTTAACTCCTGAATTAATTCTTTAGACATAAAAAAACACTCCTCTGATTGTTTTAAGCTTCTCTCTGTTAATTTACCACGTTAGCCGGTAAACTAAACCTACTTATATCGGAAGGTGATCTCTTTGTTGAAAAAAGTCTTAGTAGCACTGATCCGTTTCTATCAAAAGTTTATTTCGCCATTATCTGCCCCTTCTTGCCGTTTTTATCCGACTTGCTCCCACTACGGTGTCGAGGCTATCGAAACGCATGGTGCGCTTAAGGGCACTTGGCTTGCGGTAAAAAGGATTTTAAAATGTCATCCTCTTCACAAAGGCGGATTTGATCCGGTGCCTCCCAAAAAGTCTCATAAGAAATAATGATAATTAGGTTGCAATCATAAATCATATCTTGTATGATGAGAAAACAATCTAAATAGTAATCATTCCGATTACGTCACGGAGGCTTTATAATGAAAATACGTTTTCTGCTGCTGGCGGCTTTATTGCTCGTTTTAAGCGGATGCACCCAGAACAAAACCAATGAACAAGATACGAAGACGTCCGACAAGTTACTGGTTTATACAACTGTCTATCCATTGCAATACTTCACTGAACGCATCGGCGGGGAATTTGTGGATGTGAAATCCATCTATCCGCCGGGAACAGACGAGCATGTGTTTGAGCCTACACAAAAAGATATGATGTCACTTGCAAAAGGTGATTTATTCTTTTATATCGGATTAGGTTTAGAAGGCTTTGTACAAAAGACAGAAAAAACCTTGCAGAATGAAGATATCCAGTTCGTTCCGATCGCAGATTCTATTGATCCTGAAGAACTCGAAGAAGGACATTCACATGAAGATGAATCTGAAGAAGAACATGAGGGACATCAGCATGAAGATACAGTTGACCCTCACGTTTGGATTTCTCCTTACCTCAGCACGAAGCTTGCAGAAAAAATTACGCAGGAGCTTTCAGATGAACTTCCCGAGCATGCTGATTTTTTCAAACAGAACTTTGATGCGCTTTATGATGAACTGGAAGAGCTGGACCGAAAATATAAAACGATGGCGGATGCCGCACCAAACAAAACATTCTTTGTTTCTCACCAGGCATTCGGCTACTTGGCAGACGCCTACGGTTTACAGCAGCTGGCAGTTTCAGGTCTGGACACACAAAATGAACCATCGCAAAAACAGCTCGCGGCGCTAGTAAAAGAAGCAAAAGAAAAAGACATTCAGTATATCTTATTTGAACAGAACGTCAGCTCAAAATTAGCTGAAGTCATCAAAAAAGAACTGAATGCCGAAGCATTGACGCTGCATAATTTGAGTGTGCTCACAGAAGAGGACATCCAAAATGAAGAAACATACTTTACACTTATGGAATATAATTTGGATGTATTGAAAAAAGCGTTAACTAATTAACAGTGGAGTTCGCCTCCACTGTTTTTTTACAGCCATTTTTTCAATTCAAAACGCATCAGCTTGTTGGACGCATTGCGCGGCAGCTGCTCGACAAAGTGAAATTCTTTCGGCAGTTTATAACGAGCCAGACGCAGCTCACAGAACTTCAGCAGTTCTTCTTCATTCGCTGAACCGACAATGAACGCAACAGGCACTTGTCCCCACGCCGGATCTTCTTTGCCGCATACTCCTGCCTCACTGACGGACGGGTGTGCGAGCAGAATATTTTCCACTTCGGCAGGATAAATATTTTCTCCTCCTGAAATGATCAAATCTGCCCGTCTGTCCACGATGAACAAATACCCTTCTTCATCCAGATAGCCCATATCGCCTGTCGCAAGCCAGCCGTCTTCAGTCAAAGCCTTCCTCGCCTGTTGACTGCCAATGTATCCAGGCGTAACATGAGGCCCTTTAATCAGCACTTCCCCAACTTCTCCTGGATGATCGGTATCTTTAATTGCAATTTGATTAAAGAACAGCGGTTTGCCGGCAGAACCGAGTTTACGGGCCGCATCCGCTTTCCCGAGTGCAGTTGTCTGAGAAGACGTTTCAGTCATGCCGTACGTCTGGAGAATTGGCAAGCCGCAGTCAGCCGCACGCTCTAGATAATCGAGCGGCACCGGCCCGCCACCGACCAGCATCGTCCGGAATACAGGATGTGCTTTACACTCTTGCTTTTCCATCACACGAACAATCTGATCCAATGTCAGCGCAACAACTGACATGGCGGTTACATGTCCCGCGATAATTTGTGCCGCAGCTTCTTCTGCATCAAACTTTTCAAACAGCCGCATTTCCATCCCGTAAATCACTGAACGAATAATGATCGACAGACCGCTAATATGAAACAGAGGCATCATGCACAGCCAGGAATCCCGGTCAGTCAGCCCTAGATTGAGTGCAGAAGCCAATGCACTGGCCGTATGATTTCCCGCAGTCTGTCGCACTCCTTTTGGAACACCTGTTGTGCCTGACGTGTACATAATGGATAGCGTCTGATCTTCCATCCATAATTCCTTCACAGCGAATTCGGCCGTATTTGACTGACGAACTGTTGAATAAAGCAGGCATGGCACACGAAGTAATTCAGGCGCAGAATGAATGCGATCGTCAATCAGCACCATCTTCGCTTCCGAATCGTTTACTTGCCAGCGCAGCTCCTCTTCCGTCAACCGGTTGTTCAGACAGACGACTTCCGCACTCAACAGCCAGCACGCATGGATAAACAGTACCGTTTGTTCATTGGACTGACTGAGAAGTGCCACCCGGCTTTCAGGCTCGACACCCAGATGATGCAGCTGCTGTGCAATTTCCAATGCTTGATCATACAGCTCCCGGTACGACCAGTGTACTTCACCGGTAACCAATGCAGATGCATCCGGTGTCAATTTTGCCCGTTGCAGGAGCCAATTTGGAATCATCATGATGTACCCTCCAATAAAAAATGACGTAATGAAAAAGCTGCCTGTAGCAGGCAGCTTTGTTGTTTAAGGGAAGCGCGGGAATTGATCGAAGTCCGGCTTGCGCTTTTCTTTAAACGCATCGCGTCCCTCTTTCGCTTCTTCCGTTGTGTAATAAAGCAATGTTGCGTCTCCGGCTAATTGCTGAAGTCCAGCCAAGCCGTCTGTGTCTGCGTTCATTGCTGCTTTTAGGAAGCGGAGTGCAGTCGGGCTCTTGCCAAGCATTTCTTCACACCACTGAACCGTTTCATCTTCAAGCTGCTCGTACGGGACTACTGTGTTGACTAAGCCCATGTCAAGTGCTTCCTGCGCATCATACTGACGGCACAAGTACCAGATTTCACGCGCTTTCTTATGTCCGACGATACGTGCGAGGTATCCAGAGCCATAGCCTGCGTCGAATGAACCAACAGTAGGTCCTGTCTGTCCGAAACGTGCATTGTCAGCTGCGATTGTCAAATCACATACTACATGCAGTACGTGACCGCCGCCGATAGCATACCCTGCAACCATTGCGACTACTGGCTTTGGAATTACACGAATTAAACGCTGCAGATCCAATACATTCAAACGCGGAATTTCGTCGTCTCCAACATAACCGCCGTGACCGCGAACGGATTGATCGCCTCCTGAACAGAAAGCTTTCTCCCCTTCTCCAGTGAGTACGATAACGCCGATCCGCTCATCATCTCTTGCACGTGAGAATGCATCGATCATTTCCATTACAGTTTTTGGACGGAATGCATTGCGCACTTCCGGACGATTGATTGTGATTTTTGCGATACCATTGTACATTTCGTACTTGATATCATCATATGTACGAAGCGTTTCCCATTGACGGGTCATAGTTAATTCCTCCTCAGTCTTTATATTGTTTTCAAATAACTCTTTACCATTGTAGCAAATTGTCGCGGTTTTTCCACGTGAATTGCATGGCCTGCGTCTTTTATCGTTTCATGCTGCGCATTCGGCAAGATGTTCATCATTTCCCGAGCAATAGTTTCAAATTTCTCGTCTTTACTGCCAGTGATCAATAAAACAGGAAGTGTCAATTGCTCAAGCTGTTGCCAGTAAGAAGGCTGACTGCCCGTGCCAACGCCCCGCAAACTGTTCGCAAGACCCATTGCCCGCTGATTCAGCCGTTCATTCCGTACCGCCAGCTGACGGCTCTCTGACAGTTTTTTCTGGGAATGAAACAGGGGAATATCCTGCCAGAAGTCAGTAAACTTTTCGATTCCTTCACTTTCCACACGGTCTGCAAGCTTGCTGTCTGCGGAAATCCTGGCAAGCCGTTCATCCGCTGTCCGCAAGCCCGGTGAACTGCTTTCGAGGATAAGGCATGCCACGTCTTCAGGATGGCTGACTGTGTAACCAAGAGCGATGCGTCCGCCCATGGAATAGCCAAGAAAGACAGGCCGATTCACTTTAAGCGTCTGCAGCACTTCGCGGAGATCAGCGACCTGTTCTTCCATACGGTAACGTTCAGCTGACAAAGGTGCTTCCGTCTTACCGTGGCCGATCAAGTCGACTGTAATTACATGGTATTCTTCCTTCAGATCCCCGATAGTTTCCTCCCACGTGGCGGTTGATCCCGTGAAACCGTGCAGCATGACAAGAGCAGGCAGCCGTTCATCGCCAAATCGCGCAATGTGCGTTTCTACCCCTCTGACATTCAGCCATTCAGTTGCCAACGCGTTCCACTCTCCTTGCAATTTCACGCCATACAGCGCGGTGTGCTTCGACGTTATCCGCCCGGACGGTCTCCACTTCAATCATCCGCAATGCAGCATTTTTTTCGGCTTGCATCGTTCGTTCAAATGCTTCGATTGTATTCACTTCGTCGTATTGCGCTTCATACATCGCGGCGAGATGACCAAACTTCAAATTAGTTGGCGTGCCGAATAATTGCTCATAGTGCATTTCCACAGAGGCCTGCGGTAAATAAGAAAAGATGCCGCCTCCATTATTATTAATCAGGACAATTGTCAGATCTGTCTGCTGCAGCCTGGAGATGATCAGACCGTTGATATCATGCAAAAATGCCAGATCACCAATTAATAAATAGGTTTTGCGTTTCCGGCCTTCCTGAATGCCAAGCGCAGTCGACACAACGCCGTCAATGCCATTCGTTCCTCTATTGCAGAACAATGAAATGTCCCTGCCTGTCTTTTGAAAATGGGTATCCAGATCCCGGATCGGCATACTGCTGCTGCATACGACATCTGAGCCATCAGGCAGATTGGCAATGAACTGACGAACAAAATGGCCTTCGTCTCCGGCAAATTGCTTGTCTTCATTCATCACTTCAGCGGAAATGTGATTGGCTTCAACCCACCGTTGCGTGTAGCTTGTACGTTCACGTTCCATAAGGGCTTGTTGCCAGACACTCGCATCACTTGCCTGCAGATGATGTGTCGTTAGGCCAATCGGATCCCGGTAGTTGGGTGAATCATCGACGACAATATACGTTTTGGGACAGCTCTTCTGCAGAAATAACAGCAATGGTTTCGATACAGGCTGCGGACCAAAACGAATGACACAATCCGGCTGAACGCGCGCACTGAACACTTCACTCTTCAGCAAGGCATCATATTGATCGATGCATAAATCCAGGCAATCCTCCGGCACTTGTGAACGCAAATTAGATAACGGATCACATAAAACTGGCCACTGGAGAGCTTTGGCGAACTTCCAGAAGAGGTCTTTGCAGAGTGTCGGCGGCTGTTCGCCCACTACGATAATCCCCTTGACAGAACTTGTAATGGCCTGATGAAGCAGTTGTTTCATTTCATCAGTAACTGCCAGTTCTGCAGCGAGCTGCTGCTGAACCCGGGTTTCAGGCAAAGCGGCTTCTAAATCTATCAGCAGCGGTTCGCGGAACGGTATATTCATATGAACAGGTCCCTTCGGCGCAGTTTTTGCCACAGAAAGAAGCCGAAAAGCCCGCTGTTCCATATAACGTAAAATATCTTCGCGGTGCTCCGGTATAGGAAAGTCCACGCTTTCTTTTACATGCTCCCCAAACATACGAATTTGATCGATCGCCTGCGGAGCACCCACTTCACGTAATTCGTGCGGACGATCCGCTGTGATGACAATCAGCGGCAGACGTGCGTAAAATGCTTCAGTAACCGCCGGGTGATAATTCGAGGCAGCTGTTCCTGATGTACATAACAGCACAACAGGCTTTCCTGTTGCTTTTACTAAGCCCAGCGCATAAAAAGCAGCTGATCGTTCATCTGTATGGATATATGTCTGCATGTCCTTGGACGCCGTCAGGGCATAAGCAAGCGGTGTCGATCTGGAACCCGGACTGATCACCGCTTTATTCGCTCCTTGACGCAGCAGAACACTCGTTAAACGAAGCACATAATTGGTTAACCCTGTTTCATGATCATTCATGTAAACGTCCTCCGAGCGCGCGTAACACAGGGCGGAACTTCACCCATGTTTCCGCATATTCTTCTGCAGGTGCAGAATCGGCTACGATCCCCCCGCCGGCGTACAAATACGCATCTTTGCCGGTCAATAGACCAGACCGGATGGCTACTGCAAACTCCCCGTTGCCCGCTGAATCTACCCAGCCGATCGGTCCTGCGTAAAAGCCGCGGTCCATCTGCTCTTCTTCCCGAATGATTTCCAGCGCTTTCTGACGCGGAACCCCTCCAAGGGCAGGTGTCGGGTGGAGTGCCTCCACGAGACGGAAAATATCCATATCTTCCGCAAGGTCTCCTTCGACAGGCGTGAATAAATGCTGAATGTCCCGCACCTTCAGCAGCTTAGGGGTTTTGCTCACTTGAAGTGAAGTACAGAATTCCGAAAAGACACGGGTAATCATATCGACAACATATTGATGCTCTTCCCGGTTCTTTTTATCGCGCAGCAGAGTTTCCCCTAACTGCTGGTCTTCCTGCGACGTTTTTCCGCGTTTAATGGAACCCGCTACACAGGCAGAATAGGCATGTCCTTTTGAAATCTCCACCAAGCGTTCCGGTGTGGCTCCAAAGAACATGTCATCGCCAATCTGCAGACCGAAATGATAGCTCGCTGATTGTTCATTCGTAATCGTATGCAAAGCTGCGGCCTTTTGGAATTCCTCTTCAAATGTCAATTTTATCTTGCGGGCAATGACGACTTTTTCTGCGGCCTGTGCTTTAATTTGTGATGTTGCCTGCTCCACTGCTTTCATATAGCGATCAGTGGCCAGCTCCGTTTGTTCCAGCAGAGCCGGCTTTCCATGAAATATGAATTCATCTACTTGGGCAATGTGAATCAGCCGGTCACGCTCTTGACGCAGCGCTTCGAAATCAGCAGCCGCTTGCGGTTCTTCTGTGATGTAATTAATGGACACGTACGTTTTTCCTTTTTCAATTTTTAATTGAATTAAAGGCACTGTGAAATAAGCGGCAGGAAACGCATTCCACTCATCATCCTGACGTGTGCCGGGATCAAAAGAAAATCCTCCGAATAAAACCGGATCTATGTCTTTCTCTTCTTTAATCAATCCTTCGCATAATGATTTCCATTGTGCAGAAATGGATTGAAAACGATCGTTCTCTGCGGTGAGAACAGTTGCCTGTCCCAATCCGACAAGCTTCACTGTTTTATCTGCATTTTGCCAAAAGAAACGATGGCCGCCGTAATGTGACAGACCCGCTTCAAAAAAAGCCAGCGGACTGAGCGTCTCCACTTCAATTGTTTCCGTAAAAAAACGAGAATCAGTGCCTGTTGCCGGAACCGTCCTCTCTCGATCGGTCAATTTCCGATTCATCCCACTCTCTCCTTATCATCAAGCATATGTTTTTCGACATTTTACGTTCAGACATACGTTCACTGAACGATAAGTACCTCTATTCTAGCACATTGAAGCCTTTACTTTATATGATATTGACTTGTTAAGTTTAGGGGCATTCGACAATTATCTTAAGCTGCTGCCTCTTCATACCTAACTGCTTGCTTTTGTTGTATAATAACTAATGATGACTTTATATAAGGAGAGATTACCCGTGCAACACACAATAGAAACAGATACCGGCTGGCGAATCTGGTGGCAGCTGACAAGGCCCCACACATTGACCGCTGCGTTTGCCCCCGTCTTTTTAGGCACTATGATTGCACTGCAATACGGTCCGCTTCATTTTCCGTTATTCCTTGCGATGCTTGTCGCCAGCCTGTTTTTACAGATGGCGACCAATATGTTCAACGAATACTATGACTTTAAAAGAGGCTTGGACGATGAGCATTCTATCGGCATCGGCGGTACTATCGTACGCAATGGTGTTCAGCCGAAAACGGTATTGAATCTGGCGCTTTTGCTGTATGGCTTAGCCGTTCTTCTTGGAATTTATATTTGTATGGAAACCTCCTGGTGGCTTGCCGCGGTAGGTTCTGTTGCGATGCTGATTGGCTATTTGTATACAGGCGGCCCTTATCCAATCGCCTATACGCCTTTCGGTGAACTGGTTTCAGGATTCGTTATGGGCATGCTGCTGATTCTGATTGCATTCTACATTCAGACGGGAACAGTTACAGGGAATGCAATTCTTTTATCCGTGCCAAGTATGCTCTTAGTCGGCGCTATTATGCTGGCGAATAACATCCGGGATATCGTTCAGGACACTAGAGGCGGCAGAAAAACAATGGCGATCCTGACGGGGCGAAATAATGCCGTGACGATTTTGGCCGCATTCTTCATCGTTTCTTATGTCTGGATCATTGCACTTGTATTGACAGACCATGTATCTGCCTGGGCATTACTCGTACTGATCAGCATACCCAAACCGCTACATGCAGTGAAAACGTTCAGAAAATATGAGCAGCCATTACAGGTAATGCCTGCCATGAAAGATACAGGCGTCACCAATACACTGTTCGGCCTGCTTCTTGGAATCGGTATCCTCATCGCACACTTCATCTGAATAAACTGTAATAGAAACGTCTACACTTCAAAAGGTAGGCGTTTTTTTATTGGAAAGGTTTACTCTTCCTCCTAAAAAGGGAATGACTGAAATAAGAAAGACATACAGAAAGGACCGTGACGACTTTGTTGACTACCAAACAATTACAGCAACTAGAAAAAGAATTACGTGATATGGAGGAACGTTTGACTGAAACTGAAAGCGAAACAAATATTGTAAAAACTGCGCAGGAAGACGTGGGCGAATTGTCCATGTATGACAATCATCCCGCAGATATGGGAACAGAATTATATGAACGTGAAAAAGATATCGCACTCAATACACATGCGGAAGGCGAGCTGGAAAAGGTCCAGAAAGCGCTCCAGGCTATCAAGGATGGCACGTACGGAACTTGCGAGGTATGCGGCAAGGAAATACAGGCGGAGCGGTTAGAAGCCATCCCCTACACTACGGTGTGTATCGAGGATGCGCAAAAAGATGTCCCTGATGACAGGCCGGCAGAAGATGATCTGTTAATCATGGCGGAGCCTAATTCGTTCGCTGCCAGAAGACAAGGCGAGGCCAGGGATTATGAAGACAGCTTCCAGGAAATCGCAAAATCAGGAACTTCCGAAACGCCCTCAGACTTCATGGGCAATGAAAATCGTGATTATGAAGATCTATACGACGAAGAAAATGAAGATGGTGCGGAAGAATATGAGGAATTTGCAGTAACCGATATCACAGGTGAACCGGCCGGCATTGTCCACAATGAAGAAGTCGCCGAATATGAAGACGAACTGGATGAAGCCGGAATGGAATCTCCATTAGGCGATATCCCCTATCATAAAGGTGACAGCTATATCGATTCAAATAAAGACAAGTAACAAAAAAGGACATCCCTTGAAGCACTGTGATGTGCGGGGATGTCCTTTTGCCACCTTTTAGTATGCAAGCATGCGCAAAGCATAGTTTGCATTCTGGAAAGGCACCGGTAAGAATCCACTTTCCTTACTGCTTGATGCAGTAAAATTGACGAAACAAAAAGGTATTGCACAGATGTGCAATACCTTTTTCAATATGACCCCTACGGGATTCGAACCCGTGATACCGCCGTGAAAGGGCGGTGTCTTAACCGCTTGACCAAGGGGCCTGAATATTATGGCGGAGAAGGAGGGATTCGAACCCTCGCGCCGCTTTCGCGACCTACACCCTTAGCAGGGGCGCCTCTTGAGCCACTTGAGTACTTCCCCATTAATAAAAATTGGCTCCGCAGGTAAGATTCGAACTTACGACCGATCGGTTAACAGCCGATTGCTCTACCACTGAGCTACTGCGGAATGGTGGGCCTAAGTGGACTCGAACCACCGACCTCACGCTTATCAGGCGTGCGCTCTAACCAGCTGAGCTATAGGCCCCTAATGGAGCGGGTGAAGGGAATCGAACCCTCATCATCAGCTTGGAAGGCTGAGGTTTTACCACTAAACTACACCCGCATTTATGGTGGCTCAGGACGGAATCGAACCGCCGACACAAGGATTTTCAGTCCTTTGCTCTACCGACTGAGCTACTGAGCCACTAATGGTATTTTGACAATGACGCTTGTAAAAGCGTATGTAATAAATGGCGGTCCCGACGGGAATCGAACCCGCGATCTCCTGCGTGACAGGCAGGCATGTTAACCGCTACACCACGGGACCTTGGTTGCGGGGGCAGGATTTGAACCTGCGACCTTTGGGTTATGAGCCCAACGAGCTACCACTGCTCCACCCCGCGATAATATAAATGTTTCTTTCTTACTTAACGACTTTATTATCTTAACATAATAACTTACTAAAGTAAAGCTAAAGTTTAAGTAAATATGGCGGAGGAAGAGGGATTCGAACCCCGCGGGCTTTAACACCCCTGTCGGTTTTCAAGACCGATCCCTTCAGCCGGGCTTGGGTATTCCTCCGTGGTATAAGTAAACTGGTGGACCTTGCAGGACTCGAACCTGCGACCGGACGGTTATGAGCCGTCTGCTCTAACCAACTGAGCTAAAGGTCCTTAGATAGCGGCGGAGGGAGTCGAACCCACGACCTTACGGGTATGAACCGTATGCTCTAGCCAGCTGAGCTACACCGCCATAATTAGTCAGTCTTAAATTAATATTGGTGGAGCCTAACGGGATCGAACCGTTGACCTCCTGCGTGCAAGGCAGGCGCTCTCCCAGCTGAGCTAAGGCCCCAATAAGTGGTCGGGAAGACAGGATTCGAA
This sequence comes from Sporosarcina sp. P33, assembly GCF_002077155.1. Taxonomy (GTDB): domain Bacteria; phylum Bacillota; class Bacilli; order Bacillales_A; family Planococcaceae; genus Sporosarcina. The sequence continues at coordinate 736,503 of NZ_CP015027.1, forward strand.
CCTGCGACCCCTTGGTCCCAAACCAAGTGCTCTACCAAGCTGAGCTACTTCCCGACAGTATATGAATAATGTTGTTTAAATTATGGCGCGCCCGGCAGGAGTCGAACCCACAACCTTCTGATCCGTAGTCAGACGCTCTATCCAATTGAGCTACGGGCGCATATATAATTGGTGCCGAGAACCGGAATCGAACCGGTACGGTAGTCACCTACCGCAGGATTTTAAGTCCTGTGCGTCTGCCAGTTCCGCCACCCCGGCAGGAGTGGTAAATTAAAAGCGGAAGACGGGATTCGAACCCGCGACCCCGACCTTGGCAAGGTCGTATTCTACCACTGAACTACTTCCGCATAAAAGATGCGGGTGAAGGGAGTCGAACCCCCACGCCCGAAGGCACTAGATCCTAAGTCTAGCGTGTCTGCCAGTTCCACCACACCCGCGATATGTTACGGCAAAAAACAATGGTGAGCCGTACAGGATTCGAACCTGTGACCCTCTGATTAAAAGTCAGATGCTCTACCAACTGAGCTAACGGCTCGTACTAAAATGGTGCCGGCGAAAGGACTTGAACCCTCAACCTACTGATTACAAGTCAGTTGCTCTACCAGTTGAGCTACACCGGCAAGTGTAGAATGTATATGGTGGAGGATGACGGGCTCGAACCGCCGACCCCCTGCTTGTAAGGCAGGTGCTCTCCCAGCTGAGCTAATCCTCCTGGGTAAAATTGCGACAAACTTCGCATTACTGCGTCAGCTGTATTCGCTTATGATATGTTTATGTGCGCAGCTTCTTTTTCTTCATGATCTTTTGACTATGTATGGCATATCCAATTGAAATCTTAAGAAAAGAATTGCCTGGCAATGTCCTACTCTCACAGGGGGAAACCCCCAACTACCATCGGCGCTGAAGAGCTTAACTTCCGTGTTCGGTATGGGAACGGGTGTGACCTCTTCGCCATCATTACCAGACTGTTTGTCCTCTTAGCGGACATTTACTATTATAACACTGTTTAAAAATAAAGCAAGTGTTATTTTAGTAATTTAAGTGAATTTTTATTCACTCAAAACTGAATAAAAGACATTGGGTCATTCAAGTAACTTCTTTTTATAATAGGTTAAGTCCTCGATCGATTAGTATCTGTCAGCTGCATACGTCGCCGTACTTCCACCCCAGACCTATCCACCTCATCATCTTTGAGGGATCTTACTTACTTGCGTAATGGGAAATCTCATCTTGAAGGGGGCTTCATGCTTAGATGCTTTCAGCATTTATCCCGTCCATACATAGCTACCCAGCGATGCCTTTGGCAAGACAACTGGTACACCAGCGGTATGTCCATCCCGGTCCTCTCGTACTAAGGACAGCTCTCCTCAAATTTCCTGCGCCCGCGACGGATAGGGACCGAACTGTCTCACGACGTTCTGAACCCAGCTCGCGTGCCGCTTTAATGGGCGAACAGCCCAACCCTTGGGACCGACTACAGCCCCAGGATGCGACGAGCCGACATCGAGGTGCCAAACCTCCCCGTCGATGTGGACTCTTGGGGGAGATAAGCCTGTTATCCCCGGGGTAGCTTTTATCCGTTGAGCGATGGCCCTTCCATGCGGAACCACCGGATCACTAAGTCCGTCTTTCGACCCTGCTCGACTTGTAGGTCTCGCAGTCAAGCTCCCTTATGCCTTTGCACTCTGCGAATGATGTCCAACCATTCTGAGGGAACCTTTGAGCGCCTCCGTTACTCTTTAGGAGGCGACCGCCCCAGTCAAACTGCCCACCTGACACTGTCTCCTGCCCGGATCACGGGCAAGGGTTAGAAGTCCAATACAGCCAGGGTAGTATCCCACCAATGCCTCCTCCGAAGCTGGCGCTCCGGAATCCAAGGCTCCTACCTATCCTGTACAGGCTGCACCGGAATTCAATATCAGGCTACAGTAAAGCTCCACGGGGTCTTTCCGTCCTGTCGCGGGTAATGCGCATCTTCACGCATATTATAATTTCACCGAGTCTCTCGTTGAGACAGTGCCCAGATCGTTACGCCTTTCGTGCGGGTCGGAACTTACCCGACAAGGAATTTCGCTACCTTAGGACCGTTATAGTTACGGCCGCCGTTTACTGGGGCTTCAATTCAGAGCTTCGCTTGCGCTAACCCCTCCTCTTAACCTTCCAGCACCGGGCAGGCGTCAGCCCCTATACGTCATCTTACGATTTTGCAGAGACCTGTGTTTTTGCTAAACAGTCGCCTGGGCCTATTCACTGCGGCTCTCTCGGGCTATTCACCCTACCAGAGCACCCCTTCTCCCGAAGTTACGGGGTCATTTTGCCGAGTTCCTTAACGAGAGTTCTCTCGATCACCTTAGGATTCTCTCCTCGCCTACCTGTGTCGGTTTGCGGTACAGGCACCTCCCGCCTCGCTAGAGGCTTTTCTTGGCAGTGTGAAATCAGGGACTCCGGAGATAAATCTCCTTGCCATCACAGCCTAGTGTTATATGAGAACGGGATTTGCCTCGTTCTCCACCTCACTGCTTAGACACACAACCAACTGTGTGCTCACCCTATCCTACTGCGTCCCCCCATTACTCAAACGGCGGGGAGGTGGTACAGGAATATCAACCTGTTGTCCATCGTCTACGCCTATCGGCCTCGACTTAGGTCCTGACTAACCCTGAGCGGACGAGCCTTCCTCAGGAAACCTTGGGCATTCGGTGGAAGGGATTCTCACCCTTCTTTCGCTACTCATACCGGCATTCTCACTTCCAAGCGCTCCACCAGTCCTTCCGGTCCAGCTTCAACGCCCTTGGAACGCTCTCCTACCATTGACCATACGGTCAATCCACAGCTTCGGTGATCTGTTTAGCCCCGGTACATTTTCGGCGCAGCGCCACTCGACCAGTGAGCTATTACGCACTCTTTAAATGATGGCTGCTTCTAAGCCAACATCCTGGTTGTCTGGGCAACGCCACATCCTTTTCCACTTAACAGATACTTGGGGACCTTAGCTGGTGGTCTGGGCTGTTTCCCTCTCGACAATGGATCTTATCACCCACTGTCTGACTCCCAAACATAAATCATCGGCATTCGGAGTTTGTCTGAATTCGGTAACCCGGGATGGGCCCCTCGTCCAAACAGTGCTCTACCTCCGAGATTCTTTCGTTTGAGGCTAGCCCTAAAGCTATTTCGGAGAGAACCAGCTATCTCCAGGTTCGATTGGAATTTCACCGCTACCCACACCTCATCCCCGCATTTTTCAACATACGTGGGTTCGGGCCTCCAGTCAGTGTTACCTGACCTTCACCCTGGACATGGGTAGATCACCTGGTTTCGGGTCTACGACCCCATACTCATTCGCCCTATTCAGACTCGCTTTCGCTGCGGCTCCGCTTTCTCAGCTTAACCTTGCATGGAATCGTAACTCGCCGGTTCATTCTACAAAAGGCACGCCATCACCCATTAACGGGCTCTGACAATTTGTAAGCGCACGGTTTCAGGTTCTATTTCACTCCC